>CAVFVF010000016.1:0-33563 GCA_963625925.1 Eggerthellaceae bacterium
CGAACCCGGTTGATATCACCAGCAACACGCAGTGGTCCATCGTGTACAACATCGAAGAGCTCACGGCACAGATTGCCGTCCGACGCCGTTGGGACGACGTGCATCATTACTCGCTGGGGAGGGGATAAGCTCAGCGGGTTTGGGTATTGCTGCCAACCGGCATCTGCGCGACGTGTTGGTTGCCGCAATGAGCAAAGCCCCTCGTCCCGGCCGGGGCGAGGGGCTTGCTGCGTTTTGCTCGATATCTGCAGTACTGCTATTCGATAAACATGGCGTCGCCAAAGGAAAGCATGCGGTACTTGTGCTTAATGGCGTGGCGATACGCTTTCATGATGTTGTCGCGGTTCGAAAATGCGCTAACCAGCATCATCAGAGTGCTGCGCGGCACGTGGAAGTTGGTAATAAGCGCATCCACCACGTGGAATTCGTAGCCCGGCAAAATGAACAGGCTGGTGGCCTCGCGCTCGCGCGCACGAACTTCGCCAGCCTCTACATCAAAGCACGATTCTAGGCTGCGCACACTGGTGGTGCCCACGGCAATAACGCGGCCGCCGTTTGCTTTGGTGCGCTTGATGGCGTCGATGGTCTTTTGCGGCACGGTGTAGCGCTCGGTATGAATTTGGTGATCGCGCGGGAACTCTTCATCCACAATGCGGAAGGTGTCCAAGCCCACCTCCAGGTGCACGGTTTCCCAATCGATGCCCTTTTCCTTGATGCGCTCAATAAGCTCGGGCGTGAAGTGTAGGCCTGCGGTGGGCGCGGCTGCGCTGCGCTCTTCGCGGCTGAACACGGTTTGATACAGCTCTTCATCGCCCGCATAGTTTTTGATATAGGGCGGCAGCGGGGTGTGGCCGGCACGGTGCAACGCTTCGTCGAGCGAAGCCAACGGAGTGGTTAGGCGCGCCAGGCGCTCGCCCTTTTCGGCGTTTTCAACCCAGTCGATGATTTCGGCCGAGAGCACCACTTCGCCTTCTTTGTCGGTGAAATCAACCAAGGCGCCGGTGCCGGGCTTTAGGCGTTTGCCGGGGCGCACCAGCACTTCCCATACGGCCGAAGAACCGGTTTTGGGCTCAACATCAAAGCGCTCGCGCAGCAAGAACACTTCCGCCTGGCCGCCGGTTTCGCGCTTTGCGCCCAGCAGGCGCGCGGGCATTACGCGCGTTTCGTTGGCAACCAGTAAATCGCCCGGCTTCAGGTGGTTGATGATGTCGCGGAAAATCTCGTCATGCAGAGCGCCATTTGCGCGCTTCATAACGAGCATGCGGCATCCGTCGCGCTCAGCGGCAGGCTCTTGGGCAATAAGCTCTTCGGGCAAGTCGTAATCAAAGTCGTCGGTGCGCATGTTCATCAGTTTTTCTCGTTTCTTTTTTGCTTGCGCTGCCTTGCGAGCCGCTTTGCGCTCGGCGCGCTCGGCTGCGGCTTCGGCATCGGAATAGGCACAGCCGCAGTAGTTTTGGCGATACATGCCAAGCTCGCGGCTGCGGATGGTTGCTTGCGGGTAGTTTTCGCGGAAGTCTTGGAATACGGCGCTAAGCCCAGGGTAGGGGGCTGCGGCGCGTTCAAGCTCTTCGGCAATAACCTGGGTGTACTGGTAGGGGCTCACGGTAAGCGTGGTGCCAATTCCCTCGTAACCGTTTTCGTGGGCATAGCGGGCCAGCTCTTCTAGGCGAAGGCGATAGCACGCACGGCATCGGTCTTCGCGATGCTCTGCGGTGCCGTCCCATGCGCGGCGCACGGCTTCTTGCCAGGCTTTGGGTTCGTAGGGCCCCTCTATTACCGGAATGCCTTCGCTTTTGGCCCAGGTAAGCAGGGTTTCAAGCCGGTGGGTGTATTCGCTTTCGGGGGCGATGTTGGAATTCAGGTAGGCAATGGTAATGCTATGACCTGCTTCGGCCAACAGACGCGTGGGCTCTAAAGAACACGGCCCGCAGCAGGCGTGAAGTAGTAATTTCATAGGTTCGCCAATGCCTCCTTTCAGCGTCCCCTATACTAGCACCTGATATATAAATGAGGCTCCCAGGAAGGAATGCCCACAATGCCCCAACGCACGTACAAAGCAGTGTTCTTCGACTTGGATGGAACCCTTTTGCCCATCGACATGGATGGTTTTTTGGAGCGCTATTTTGCCGCAATTGGCAAGTTCGCCGCCGAAAAGGGCTTTGACCCCAAGCAATTTGCCAGTGCGCTGGGCAAAGGCGTTCACGGTATGACCACCAGCGAAGGCGGCTACAACGCCGACCGTTATTGGGAAATTTTCCTTGGTCTTATGGGCGAAACCGACCGCCCGCGCTTTGAGGCTCTTATGCAGGAATTCTACGAAGTACATTTTGACGAACTGGCCGATATGGTAATCAGCCCCGATCCAAATGCCGCTCGTGCTGTTGCCGCGCTGAAGGCCAAGGGCTACCCGTTGTACCTAACCACCATGCCGCTGTTTCCGCGTATTGCCGTGGAAAAGCGCTTGCAGTGGGCGGGCGTTCCGGTAGAGGCGTTTGATCGTATTACTACCTACGACAATTCCACTTCTACCAAGCCGCACCTGGCCTACTACCGCGAAAACGTGGAGCACATTGGCCTGCCTGCTACGGACATTCTTATGGTGGGCAACAACACTCGCGAAGACTTGGCGGCAATGGAGTTAGGCTGCGATGGCTACTTGGTAACCAATTGGCTGCTGAACCCCGATGATTTCGATATTGAAACGGTGAAGCACGGCACCCTGGCCGAATTCGCCGAATTTGTTGACCAGCTTCCGGAGTGCGAATAATGGCTTTGTTCGAATATACGGTCGATGCCCAATGCGGCCATGCGCGTGCTGGCCATTTTGAAACTGCGCACGGCACGGTAGAAACACCGCTGTTCATGCCCGTGGGCACCAGCGCCACGGTAAAGGGCATCCGCCCGCAGATGCTCAAAGAACTGGGCTCGCAGATTGTGCTTTCCAATACCTACCATCTGGCCATGCGCCCCGGCGCCGATTTGGTGGCTGAAGCCGGTGGCTTGCATAAGTTTTGTGCCTACGACGGCCCCATGCTCACCGATTCGGGCGGCTTTCAAATTTTCAGCTTGGAAGACACCCGCAAGCTCGACGATGACGGCGTAACGTTCAAGAGCATCTACGATGGCGACAAGATTCGTTGGACGCCCGAGCAGAACATGGAAATCCAGCAGAAGCTGGGTGCCGACATTGTTATGCAGCTAGACCAGTGCCCGCCGTACCCCGCTACGCGCGAATTCGTTAAGCGCGCGGTAGATCTTTCGGCTATGTGGGCTAAGCGCTGTTTGGCTGCGCATACGCGCGAAGATCAGGCTCTGTTTGGTATTTGCCAAGGCGGCATGCACTTGGATTTGCGCCTGGAATCGGTAGAACGCTTGCGTCGCATTGGCCAAGAAAGCGTGGCTTGTGGACATAAGGATTTTGCTGGTTTTGGCATCGGCGGCTATTCGGTGGGCGAAAGCCACGAAACCATGTTTGAAACGCTGGGCGAAGTGGCGCGGGCCTTGCCTGAAAACAAGCCGCGTTACCTTATGGGCGTAGGCAACCCCACCACGTTGGTGCGCGCCGTGCACGAAGGCGTAGACATGTTCGACTGCGTGCTGCCCACCCGTACCGCGCGCATGGGCACCGCATTTTCGAGCCAGGGCCGCATGAATATGCGCAATGCCAAGTATGTGCACGATTTTGGCCCGCTGGACGCGCAGTGCAACTGTCCCACGTGCCAAACGCATAGCCGCTCGTATATTCGCCATTTGGTAAAGCAGAACGAAATGTTGGGTAGCGTGCTTCTGAGCATTCACAACCTGTACTTCCTGCTGCACCTGATGGACACCGCGCGCGAGGCTATTAAGGCCGGCGCCTTCGAAGAGTTCTACCAAGATTGGATGAACTCGCCCGCAGCCAACGACTACTAAAGGCTTGTTGGTGTAAGGCCGCCTTTTGCCGTTCTTGCCGTGCTGCCGGCTAGCGGGCGGGGCCACCGCCGCAGGCGCAGGCTGCAATCCCGCCAATCTAGGTTCCTTTTACTGGATCGCTGGCTCGGCTTTTTGTGCGCTGTTTTATACTCATTGCCGAACAAAACGTTGAAAGCGAGCGTTATGGCCAAGCAACAACACCAACAGGAAAAAACCGCCTACCAGCTAACCCAGGAACAGATCATGGAGGGCTTGCCGCCTATCAACATTGCGGCATTGTTCATGCCTCCCATTTGGGGGCCGGCCAACGGAATTTGGCTCACCATCCTGTACTACCCGGTGTGGCTGTTCGCCGATAACCTTTTTTATGGCGCCTACAGCAACCCGCAGCCCCTTACCGTGGGTCTTTCCATCGTGGCGGCCGTGGTGCTTGCGTTGGTTACTATCGTGTTTGCCCGTGCTGGCCAGGGCTATGCGTGCCAGCGGGCTTTGAAGATGGGCAAAACCAAAGAGCAATACTTGGCCAACCAAAAGAAGTGGGCCGTTGCCATGGTTATTTTGGCCGTGGCCATGATTGCTGCCGCCACTTATTACAACCTGGTAATTCGTCCGACGGTGGGTGCCTAGCATGAAGCGTATAGCTGTATTTTTCGTGGGCAACCGCCTTATGCTCGACGATGGCGTGGGTCCTGCTGCCTACGACCTCATTAATCAGGAGTACAACATCCCTTCAAACGTGGATTTGTTCGACGTGGGCTGCATGAGCCTGGACATGGTTTCGAAGGTGGACGAATACGACTATATGATTTCGGTAGATGCGGTAGACGATTCGGGCGAAGAGCCGGGCACGGTGTTTCGCTATAAGCCCTACGATATTGCCCGAAGCGTGGGCGCTCGCACCTCGCTGCATGACACGCGGCTGGCCGACTTGTTTGATGCTGCTGCCTTGCTGGGATATTCCAGCGATGGCATTTGTTACGGCATGCAGGTGCAGAATCTAGAACCCGAAAACTTCATTGAAGGCCTTACGCCCAAGGTAAATGAGCGCTTGGGCTTTTTGGCCGAATCGGTAATTGCCGAACTGGTGCGCCAAGGCTGCGAAGTAACACGCAAAGACGGCGTCCCGCTGCCCGAATTGGTTGAGTAGGGCACTGGCGGCTTCGGCTGGCGGCTTCGGCCGTTTTGCGCTGAAAAGCCAGCTTTGGCCGCTCGATTTTCTAGTGGCATCTGCGCTTCGTTATCGCCTTAATGTGGCACTTCTGCAAATACCTTCCGTTTGCCCAGAAATTCTTGCGCCCATGCCTTTCAACGGTGCTATAGTGAAGCAACGTTAAAAAGCGCAGACGAGGAAAAGTAGGGACGAATCCTTCCCACAGAGAGCTGGCGGTTGCTGGAAGCCAGCGGTTGGACGGTCCGAAAGGCGCCTCTGAGCTGTTCTGCCTGAACATTCGCCATTCTCCACGGACGATCTCCGGGGCGGTGGCGGGCTAGTAGGCTGAATCGGTGGCCCCGTTACCGGTCGGGTGGGTGTGTATTTGCATCCCTTGCTTGTGGTCCTGATGCAGCTTACTGCACAGGATTTTTTTATGCGCGGGCTTGCCCGCCAGCATGAGCCCATAAGCCCGACAAGAAAGGGGTGCAACATATGCGTAGCGACGCCATTAAAAAAGGCCTGGCACGTGCACCGCACCGAAGCCTGCTGAAGGCCGACGGTCTAACCGACGAAGAGCTGGAGCGCCCACTCATCGCGGTCATCTCTTCTACCAACGACATCATTCCCGGACATAACCACCTGGGCAAAATTGCCGATGCGGTTAAAACCGGCGTTCGCATTGCCGGCGGTACGCCGCTTGAGGCTACTACCATTGGCGTGTGCGACGGCATCGCAATGAACCACGACGGTATGCATTATTCCCTTACCAGCCGCGAAGTTATCGCCGACTCGGTTGAATGCGTGGTGAAGGGTCATGCCTTCGATGGCATGGTGCTTATTCCTTCGTGCGACAAGGTTGTGCCTGGCATGCTGCTGGCAGCCTGCCGTCTTAACATCCCTACCGTGCTTGTTTCCGGCGGCCCCATGCTTGCCGGTCACGACAAGTGCGGCAACCAGACCGACCTTAACTCGCTCTTCGACGCTGTGGGCCAGGTAACTGCCGGCACCATGACCGAAGAAGAATGCAAGTGGCTCGAAAACACGGCTTGCCCCACCTGCGGCAGCTGCTCGGGCATGTTCACCGCCAATTCCATCTGCTGCCTTTCCGAAGGCTTGGGTATCGCCCTTCCCGGAAACGGCACTGTGCCCGCAGTGTTCTCTGAGCGCATTCGCCTGGCAAAGCATGCCGGCATGAAGGTAATGGAGCTGGTGGAGAAAGATATCACCGCGCTCGACATCATCAACGAGCACTCCATCCGCAACGGCATGGCGCTCGACATGGCATTTGGCGGTTCTACCAACACCATGCTGCACCTCACCGCAATCAGCCATGCTGCTGGTTGTCCGGTAACCATGGACGACTGGGATGAAGTTTGCCAGCAGATTCCCAACATCACCCGTATTGCGCCGGCTGGCCCGCTGCATATCGAAGACCTTAACGCCGTAGGCGGCATTCCTGCCATCATCGGCGAGCTTGGCCGCCATGGCCTGCTCGATGGCCAGGCAACCACCTGCCACGGCTCCATGGCTGATTGGATTAAGGAGTGCCCCGAGGTTGATGGCGAAGTGGTGCGCACCGTCGAAAACGCCTACAGCCCCTATGGTGGCCTGCGCGTTATGCACGGCAACCTGGCACCCGACCGCGGCGTAGTTAAGCAGTCGGCTGTTTCTGACGACATGCGCAAGCATCGCGGCCCGGCTCGCGTGTTTGAGTCTGAAGAAGAGGCATGCGAGGCCATCTTTGGCGGCAAGATCAACCCCGGCGACGTTGTGGTTATTCGCTACGAAGGCCCTGCAGGCGGCCCGGGCATGCGCGAAATGCTCACGCCTACCAGCGCAATCTGCGGTATGGGCTTGGACAAATCTGTTGCACTTATCACCGACGGCCGCTTCTCTGGCGCAACCAAGGGTCCTGCTATCGGTCACGTTAGCCCCGAAGCTGCAGCTGGCGGCCCCATCGCATTCGTTCACGAGGGCGACATCATCGATATCGACATCGATGAGGGCACTCTTACGCTTGAGGTATCCGACGAAGAGCTTGAGGCGCGCCGCGCGGCGTGGGTCAAGCCCGAGCCCAAGTATCAGGTTGGCGTACTTGCTCGCTATGCCAAGCTGGTTTCTAGCGCAGATAAGGGGGCGTATTTCGGATGAGCATAATTGACAAGGAGTATGAGGCCAAGATGGGTCTTGGCCCCCATACCGAAAAGCAGGGCAAAACGATGCTGGGCGCCGAAGCCATCATCGCTTCCCTGGAAGCTGAAGGGGTAGACACCGTATTCGGTTACCCCGGAGGCCAGGCAATCAAGATTTACGACGCACTGTACGATTCCAAGAAAATCAAGCATGTGCTGGCTCGTCACGAGCAGGGTGCAACGCACGAAGCCGACGGCTATGCGCGCGCAACCGGTAAGCCCGGTGTAGTTATCGTAACCTCGGGCCCTGGTGCCACCAACACGGTTACCGGCATCGCCACCGCTTACATGGACAGCGTGCCCATGGTGGTAATTACCGGCCAGGTGCCGCGTAACGTTATTGGCACCGATGCCTTCCAGGAATCGGACATTGTGGGCATTACCATGCCCATCGTTAAGCACAGCTACCTGCTGCAGAGCTGCGAAGATATGACAAAGACCTTCCGCGAGGCCTTCTATATTGCCAACTCTGGCCGCCCGGGCCCGGTTCTTATCGACATCCCGTCCGACTTGGCCGGCTCCGAAATGGTGTTCGAGTATCCCGAAGACGTGCTGGTGCCTTCCTACAAACCCACCGTTAAGGGCAACCTGCGCCAGATTCGCCAGGCAACCGAAATGATGAAGGAAGCCAAGCGTCCTGTTCTCTACATTGGTGGCGGCATTATCGCTTCGCATTCCGAAGAAGAGCTTTTGGACGTGGCCAACAAGCTGCAGATTCCGGTGGTTTCCACCCTTATGGGCAAGGGCGCCTTCCCGGCATCCAACCCGCTTAATTTGGGCTTGGTGGGCATGCATGGCTCTATGTATGCCAACTATGCGGTAACCAATTCCGATTTGCTTATTGCCGTGGGCGCTCGTTTCTCCGACCGCGTTACCGGCAAGTTGGCCGACTTCGCGCCCGAAGCCAAGGTAATCCATGTGGATGTTGACCCTGCTGAAATTGGCAAGAACCGCGTTCCGCAGATTCCTATCGTAGGCGACGCCAAGGTTGTGCTTTCGGGCATCAATGCCCAGCTTGAGCAGAATGGCTATGAACCGCAAACCGCAGAATGGCTTGATCAGATTGAAAAGTGGCGCTCGAGCCACCCGTTCTACAGCCCGGGCCTTTCCACTCCTAGGGACACTATTTCGCCCGAAGGCTCGCTCGATTTGCTTTCTAGCTTGCTCGACCCCAGCAACTCCATCGTTACCACTGAAGTTGGCCAGCATCAGATGTGGGCTGCTCAGCATATCGACCGCGAAGAGCCGCGCACGTTCCTTTCTAGCGGCGGTTTGGGCACCATGGGCTTTGGCTTCCCTGCTGCAGTAGGCGCCAAGGTTGCCTGCCCCGAAAAGGAAGTTGTTTGCATTGCCGGCGACGGTTCTTATCAGATGAACGTTCAGGAGATGGCCACTGCCGCCATCAACGGCATCAACGTGAAGGTGCTCCTTATGAACAACTCCGCGTTGGGCATGGTGCATCAGTGGCAAGACCTGTTCTACAATCAGCGCTTCAGCGAAACGCTTCTGCCCGAAAACCCTGATTTCGTTAAGCTTTGCGAAGCCTACGGCTGGGGTGGCAAGCGCGTGGCCAAGCCCGAAGAGCTGGAAGAGGCCATGAAGTGGCTGCTGGCATACGATGGCCCGGCTTTGCTGGACATGCGCATCGACCGCAGCGAAAACGTATTCCCCATGGTTGCCCCTGGTGCTCCGCTCGATGACATCATCGGCGCCATCAACGTTGGCCCCATTTCCGATATGCTCGAGGGCTTTGAAACGCTTCCGTTCGCAAACGCGGCCGAGGCTAATGCCGCTGGCGGCGTGTTCAAAGAAGAGGAGGGCCGCTAACATGCAAGAACCAACAAGGCATATTCTTTCCATCTTGGTAGAAAACAAGTCTGGCGTGCTTTCGCGCGTAACCGGCCTTATTTCTCGCCGCGGTTTCAACATCGAATCGCTTTCCGTTGGCCCTACCGAAGATGTAACGCTTTCGCGCCTTACCATCATCATGATGTGCGACGAAACGGCCTACGAGCAGGTAACCAAGCAGCTGCACAAGCTCATCAGCGTGCATAAGATCACCGACCTCACGCAGGAAAAGGCAATCGAGCGCGAGCTGGTGCTGTTCAAGGTTCACTCCAACCCCGAGCGCCGCAGCGAAATCATCGAGATCGCCAACGTGTTCCGCGCCAATATCGTAGATGTGGGCAAGAGCTCGCTTACCATCGAGGTAACGGGCACCGAATCCAAGATTCAGGGCATGGAAGACTTGCTTCGTGCCTATGGCATCAAGGAAATTATCCGCACGGGTATAATTGCAATGTCTCGTGGCTCTAAGGTGAGCTAAATCACCTAACCACTAGGCGCAATTTACATAAGTAATAACAGTCAGTCATTAGAAGAAGGGATGAATCATGGCTGTAACCATCTATTACGAAGAGGACGTCGATCCTAAGGTAATCCAGGGCATGAAGGTAGCCGTAATCGGCTATGGCTCTCAGGGTCATGCTCACGCACTGAACCTGAAGGACTCCGGTGTTGACGTTCGTGTTGGTCTTCGCGAAGGCTCCAAGAACTGGGCTGTCGCCGAAGAAGCCGGCCTGAAGGTTACCACTATGGACCAGGCTGCCGAAGAAGCAGATTTCATTATGATCCTCGTTCCCGACGAGCTGCAGCCCAAGGTATACAAGGAGCATGTTGAGCAGCACCTCAAGGCAGGCAAGACCCTGGCCTTCGCTCATGGCTTCAACATCCACTACGGCTACATTAAGGCTCCCGAGGACGTTAACGTTGTAATGTGCGCTCCTAAGGGCCCTGGCCACATCGTTCGTCGTCAGTACACCGAGGGCTCTGGTGTACCCGATCTGGCTTGCGTATATCAGGACGCAACCGGTAACGCTTGGGACATCATCATGTCTTACTGCTGGGGCGTTGGCGGTGCTCGTTCGGGCATCATCAAGGCAACCTTCGCTCAGGAAACCGAAGAAGACCTCTTCGGCGAGCAGGCAGTTCTGTGCGGCGGTTTGGTTGAGCTGGTTAAGGCTGGCTTCGAAACCCTTACCGAGGCAGGCTATCCGCCCGAGCTGGCATACTTCGAGTGCTACCACGAGATGAAGATGATCGTCGACCTTATGTACGAGAGCGGCATTCACTTCATGAACTACTCCATCTCCAACACCGCAGAGTACGGCGAATACTACGCTGGCCCCAAGGTCATCAACGAGGAATCCCGCAAGGCTATGAAGCTCATCCTGGAGCGCATCCAGAATGGCGAATTCGCCAAGGAATTCGTTGCCGACTGCGAAAACGATCACAAGTGGCTCCTCGAGCAGCGTGAGGCTATCAACACTCACGAAATCGAGACCACCGGTGCTAAGATCCGCGAGATGTTCAGCTGGGTTAAGTCCGCTGAATAGTTTTTACTCGGCTGGTTTATACGAACCAAAGGGGGCTGCTTTCGGGCAGCTCCCTTTTTTTGATGTAGCGGGGCCGAAGACCATGGTTCGTAGAGGGGTCGCGCCTTGCTTATTGTGGCCGTGCTCTATGCTTTTGTGCTCTAGCGCGGCCTGGTACGCATAGTGGGCATTGCTACCCAGGGGGCTTGTTTAGCTTAGGCAAAAAAAGAACCGCCCAATGGGCGGTTCGTAGCGTTATTCGTATGCGATGCGGAAGGTTTCGGGGTCCTCGTTTTCGCGGGGCATCCAAGCAGGCGGCACATCGTGGCTGCAGGCAAATTCAATGTAGTCCTTCACCGAATCGGAAAGCATGTCATCGGCGCGATGGATGAGATAGATCTTATGGAAGTCGCGCGGAAGGCCTTCGATGGGGATGCAAACCACGTCGCCGAATGCCTTCATAAGGAAGGAATAATCAACTAGAGCTACCGCCGTTGAGCTTGCCGAAACAATGGAGCAGGCGGTGATTTCTTCGCGGAAGCGGCCTTCAACCTGCAGGCCTGCCTGCTTGGCGTAGTCCATAACCAAATCGTGCGGAGGGCAGCCTTCAGCGTAGGTGATGATGGCCTGGCCTTGCAGTTCTTCGAGCTTGATGGACTTGCGGCTGGCCAGTGGGCTGTCTTCATTTACGGCAACAACCAGCTCTTGCGACCAGAAGGGGATGTATTCCAACCCACTTGGCGCATCGGGCATCTTGGTGGCAAAGGTAACATCCAAGCTGCCCGCAGCCAGGTCGTGCAAAAGGGTGGAACTAAAGCCCTGGTGCACCTTTACGGCCGTGCCGCTGGTTAGCTGGGCGCGGTATGCGCGCATCATGCGCGACCAATCTTCATTCTGAATAGAAAACGGAACGCCGATACGTACCATTTCCTGCTTGCTGTTAACCATAACTTGCACGCGCTGACGGCCCGTTTCGATGTTCTTCAGAGCCAGCGACGCGTAGCGGTAGAACTCCTTGCCATAAGGCGTAAGTAAAAACGTGCTGCCATTTTTGGTGAACAGCGGCGCGCCCAGGGTGGTTTCCAAGTTGGAAATGGCGAGCGAAAGGGTAGAACGGGCGATGGAAAGCTCTTTTGCCGTGTTGGCAAAATGCTTCGAATCGGCCAAGGCGATGAAGTATCTAAGATGCGAAAGGTTCACAGCTCTTCCTTCTGATAGGGGAGGCGTTTGCGCGCCAATTCATGTGCTGTTCGACTATAGCAAACGGTTGGCGAAATTGCCGAAAGCCCATGCATATTTCTTCGGTTGGTAACTTATCTTGGATTACTGGCGTTTGGGGCTGTTGGGGCACAAATCGGACACAAAGCAGTCGTCGCATTTGGGGCGGCGTGCGATGCAGAATTCACGGCCGAACAGCACCCACTGATGGTTTATAGGCCCCCAGCATTCGCGCGGGTACAGGCGCAGCAGCGCTTCTTCGGTTTTGGCGGGGGTGTCGGCGCTGGGGCCAACCAGCTTTAGCTTGTGCGCAATGCGAAACACATGGGTGTCCACCGCAATGCCCTCCACAATGCCAAAAGCTTCGTTTAGCACCACGTTTGCGGTTTTGCGGCCAACGCCAGGCAAGCGCTGCATTTCTTCCATGGTGCGCGGAACCTCGCCGCCAAAATCGGCCATGATCATCTGTGCGCAGGCGATGCAGTTTTTGGCTTTGTTGCGATAAAAGCCAATTGAATGGATGATGCGCTCGATATCTTCAACGTGGGCCTGCGCCATGGCCTGCGGCGTGCCGTATTTGGCGAATAGCTCGGGCGTTACCTTGTTTACGCCAGCGTCGGTTGTTTGGGCCGAAAGCAGCACGGCAATGGTAAGGGTAAACGGCGTAGTGTAATGCAGCGCGCATTCGCCGCGACCGTAATATGCATGCATGCGCTCAGAAATCTGTAGCGCTCGTGCTAGTTTTTCTGCCTTCTTTTCGCGCGGCATGCCCGTGTCCTTTCCATTGTTCTTAAGCGATTATACGAGCCAATGGGCTAACCTAGGGCCAGCTGCTTTTTGCAGCTTTTCTGCGTTACACGAAAGGACGGCCATGCTTATAGATATGCTTTCAGCCCAGCTTGCCAAATCGGGCGCGCTGGAAAATGCATGGAGCAAGCTAGATGCTGGGCAGGATGCAACCATTGGCGTTGCTTCTTCGGCTAGGCCGTTTTTGGTTGCTGCTCGCTTTGTGGCCGACCCGCGTGCAACCTTGGTTGTGTGCGCGGGCGAAGAGTCGGCCGAGGTGTTTGCCCGAACCGTGGGTGCCTTTGTTGGCGAAGAGCGCGTGCTACGCTTGCCCGCCTATAGCGGAAACCCCTTTTCACTTGATGCTCCGGCGCAGCCTCGTTTGCACGGCACGCGCCTTCGTGCGCTTTGGGCATTGCAAAGCGGCGAGCCAGTGGTGGTTGTGGCTTCGGCGCGCGCCTTGCTGCGCCGCATTGCGCCAGCGGCTGCTAACATCGCTGCGCCGTTGACGCTTGCCGTTGGCGTTGATCTTTCCGAAGCGCCCAAACGCGGTGCGGCCAGCTTCGACGAGCTGGAGCAAGTATTGGTTTCTATGGGGTACGAAAACACTGGCCAGTTGGACGGTCCGGGCACCTTTTGCGTGCAGGGCGGTGCGCTGGATGTGTATCCGGGCAACCTGCCTTACCCCGTGCGCTTGGATTTTTTTGGCGACGAGCTGGATGAGATTCGCCGCTTTTTGCCTTCAACGGGGCAAACCATTTCGTCACTTGAAAGCGTGGATTTGTTCCCGGTGCGCGAATTTTGCGTGGACGAGGCCGCGCTGCGCAAAGCCAAGCGGGCCATTGCCAAAAGCGCCGAAACCAATGCCGATAAGCGCGAGTTGCTGGAGCGCCTTGAAGACGATTCGCGCGAATTGCCCGACCTTATGGCGGCTTACCTTTTGGGCGAAACCGCCACCGTGGGCGACTACCTTCCCACCAATGCGCTAACCGTGCTCATTGAGCCGCGCAGCTTGGTGGACGATGCGATGCACGCGCACGACGAACTGGCAAAGCGCTGCGTGGGAACTTCTATTCCGGTAAGCGATTTGTATGTTGGCCCTGCTGAACTGGACTTTGGCACCAACCCGCGTGCCACCTACGTTTCTATCATGCGCGTGGGGGTTTCGCTGGATAGCGAACTGGTGGTAAAGCGCGTGGATGTTGCCGGCGACCCCGATAAGCTGTTTGGCCGTTTGCGTTCGTTGGCCGAAACGGGCTTTGCGGTGGTGTTTTCGGTGCCGCACTTCCGTGCGCGTCAAGAAATGAAGCTTTCCCTTGTTGACTTGGGTATTCCCATCAATGAGGTTTTGGACGTGGTAAACGACGGCTCCAAGCTCAAGCGTGGCCAAGTAAACATTGTTGATGTGGAAATTCCCCTAGGCATGATTTTCCCTGCGGCTAAGATGGCCCTGGTTTCGCTTTCCGACACGCAGGGCTCTATGGCTACGCGCAAGCGTTCGCGCGTGGATGTTACCGAAATCACCTTCCCCTTCAAACCGGGCGATTATGTGGTGCATGCCGCGCATGGCGTTGGTTTCTTCAAAGAAATTGTTCGCCAGGATGTGGGTGGGTCGGAACGCGACTACCTGCTGCTTGAATATGCCGAAGGCGACAAGCTGTATGTGCCGGTAGAACAGTTGGATCGCGTAACGCGCTACGTTGGCCCCGAAGGCTCTTCGCCGCGCCTTACGCGCCTGAATACCTCCGACTGGAGCCGCGCGGTTGCCAAGGCCCGCAAAGCTACTAAAAAATTGGCGTTCGACCTGGTGGACGTGTATACCCGTCGCGCTTCTACGCAGGGGTATCGCTACCACGAGGACACTCCCTGGCAACGCCAGATGGAAGAAAGCTTTCCGTACCAGGAAACGCCCGACCAGCTGGCTGCCATTGCCGATATTAAGGCCGACATGCAATCGCCCCACCCAATGGATCGCTTGGTGTGCGGCGATGTGGGCTTTGGCAAAACTGAAGTGGCTCTGCGCGCAGCGTTTAAGGCCACGCAGGACAACAAACAGGTTATGGTGCTGTGCCCTACTACTATTCTGGCGCAGCAGCATTACTCCACGTTCAAGGAACGCTTCGACCCGTTTGAGGTGAAGGTGGAAGTGCTTTCGCGCTTTCGCACGCCGGCCCAGCAAAAAGAAGCCTTGGCCGGTTTTGCCGATGGCAGCGTGTCGGTGCTGGTGGGCACGCACAGGTTGCTTTCACGCGACGTTAATCCGCACGATTTAGGCTTGGTTATCATCGATGAAGAGCAGCGCTTTGGCGTAGGCCACAAAGAGCAACTTAAGAACATGCGTGAAAGCATCGATGTGCTCACGCTTTCGGCAACGCCCATTCCGCGCACCATGCAAATGGGCCTTTCGGGCGTGCGCGATATGAGCTTGATCCTTACCCCGCCCGATGACCGCCGCCCGGTTGAGGTGCACGTAGGGGAGTGGGACCCTGATGTGGTAAGCGATGCAATTCGCCGCGAGCTGCAGCGCAACGGCCAGGTGTATTACGTAAGCAATCGCGTGCGTTCCATCGAAGAAGCGGTGGCGCGCGTTGAGTCGGCCGCGGGCGAGGCGCGCGTTGGTGTTGCGCACGGCCAGATGTCAAAAGAGCAGCTGGAAGACGTGATGGAAAACTTTGCTGCTGGCAATTTGGATGTGCTGGTTGCTACTACCATCATCGAAAGCGGCATCGATAACCCGCATACCAACACGCTTATCATCGAAGATTCGCAGCGCTTGGGCCTGGCGCAGATGTACCAGCTTAAGGGACGCGTGGGCCGCAGCAGCACGCAGGCCTATGCGTACTTCTTGTTCCCCGACAATATTCCGCTAACCGAAGAAGCGGTGGCGCGCCTAACTGCGCTGGGCGAGCATACCGATTTGGGCAGCGGTATGCGCGTTGCCATGCGCGACCTGGAAATTCGCGGTGCTGGCAGTTTGCTGGGCGCCGAGCAGAGCGGCAATATGAGCGCGGTGGGCTTTGATCTGTTTGCCCAGATGCTGGCAACAGCGGTAAACCTTGCACGCGAGGGAAACACCACCAGCAAAGAATTCTTGCCGCCGGCGCTTTCCGACATCGTGGTAAATGTGCCAGATCATACGTATTTTCCCGAAGAGTACTTGCCCGACGCCGATGAGCGTGTGCTGTACTACCGCAAAATTGCCAGCGCCGACACGTTGGATGCGGTGGAAGAAATTTATGCGGACCTTATGGCCAAGCACCCCGAAATGCCCCAGGCTGCCATCAACCAGTTTGAAAAGGCGCGCTTGAAGGCCTTTGCCAACGAGCATGGCATCCGCCTTGTTTCTGTGGTTGCCGGCAAGTTGGTGGTTGAGCCTATCGCGCTTACCAAAACGCAGGCTTCAGCCTTGCGCCGCAAGGCGGGGCGCTACTTGGCCGATAAGAAGAAGATGACGGTTCCTTTGCGCGTGGTGGTGCCCGGCTATGGTAAGGGCGAAGAGGCCACTGACGCTGGCATGCTTACCAACGTGTTTAGCTACCTGCAAAACATCTACGACGAAGCCCAAGCTGGCAAGCCAAGCAAAAAGTAGCTGTGTGCCTGCGCGGGAAGCTGGCATTTGCCGCAGATGCGACGCCTTGGCGCTGTTGGCGAGCGGGCAAGCCCGGCTTGGCAGCTTGATGCTATTTGTGCTGCGCTGCGGCAGGGCCGCCCGCGTTGAACTTGCCCACATCACCTGTTGGTTGAGGCGCCTAGTGGCCTTACCTTGCGGTATAGTTGAGCGTACTTGTTTATTGGCTTTTCCAAAGGAGCAACCGTGGGGCAAGACCCTAGCAAAAAACCTGTTGAAATCGTTGCCTTCGACTTTGACGGTACCTGCATTTCCGGCAATTCGCCGGTTATCTTGGTTGTTACCCTTATGAAGGAAGGCAAGCTGGGCAAGGGCATTTCTCTGCGCATTGGCTTTTGGGGTTTGGCATATAAGCTTCGTCTGCCGCAGAACGAAAGCTGGGTGCGCGGTGCCGTGTTCAGTGCGTTTGAGGGCAAAAAGCGCGAAGAAGTGGATGCTTACCTGCGCCAGTTCTTCAACAAACACCTCGAGCGCATTTTCCGAAAGCAGGCCGATGCCGAAATCCAACGCCACCGCGATGCTGGCCGTGAGGTTTGGGCAATCTCTGCAACGTTTGAGCCCATCATCTTGGAAGCTATGGATCACCATGGTTACACCGACCAGGTATCTACGCGCATGGCGGTAGACGAAAACGGTTGCTACACCCGCAAGGTAGAAGGCTTGCCGGTTGAAGGCGAGCAAAAGCTCGAGGTTTTGCGCCAGATGGCCAACGAGCGCTATGGCGAAGGCGGCTGGGTGCTCAAGCATGCTTATGGCGATCATCATTCCGATCGCGCACTGCTTGCCGCCGCCGAGGTTGCCCATGCCGTTACGCCCGACCGCCCCCTGCGCCGTACGGCCAATGCCCAGGGCTGGGAAATTTTGGATTGGGAATAGCGCTTCGGTAAACCTTGCGTAACGCTTACCGCTCGAAGCTTTGCTGTGGGCTTTTGACGGATGGTTGCGTGCTATTTTGATTGAAGCCAACGCCCGCTTTAGAATTGTTTGCAAACATTCAACGCATCCTAGCGGGGATGCACTACGTGCCTTAGGGAGGTGCACCATGATGAACGAAGAATCTTCTTTCGGCAGCGCGCCTTCTCAGGACAGCCGCTCAAATTCATCGCAGGCGTACCTGCGCCGCGCCGCTTCTGCCGTTGAAGAGGGCGATCGCATTCTGGGCATTCACCTGTACCTGGCTGCATACGAGCGTGCTTTGCGCGAAAACGCCCACCCCGGCAAAGAGGTGCTGGAGGGTATGAGCAAGGCATGGGATTTGGCCGTGGCTGCCAAGCAGCGCTCTTTGGCCGAATACATCTTCGAAAAGCTGGAGCCCTACTGGAACCCCGAAGAGGTAAGCGCTCATGCCGATGAGCTTCAGCGCCTTGCCTTCGACAAGTTGGAAGAATATGGCTTTGACCGCGACGCCATTGAAGATATGGCCGACATGGTCAACCAAGATATGTTTGATGCGGCTCCCGACGTGCTGTGCCATTTTGAGGAAAGTGTGCCCGAGCCGGCGCCCGAACCCGCACCCGAGCCGGCGCCTGAGCCCAAGCCCGAGGCAAAGGCCGAAGAGGCGGATACCAATTCGTCTTCTGAGCAGCCTAAGCCCGAAGATAACCCGGTAATCAATGGCATTACCGCTCTTATTGGCCAGTTCAATGCGCCAAAAACCGAAACCAAGCCCGAACAGCGTTTTGATTACACTTCGCTTGTGGGCTTTGAAGAAGTAATGGGCACCATGAACGCCATGGGCGTGGGGCGCTCGCGCGACCCTGAGTTTGCTCGTTTCATCGAAATGCTCAACGACCGCCATGGTCTGCCTGGCATGCCTGGTGTGGGCACGCTTATTTTCCGCTGCCCCGCACGTGAAGATGCGAATTACTTTATGACCGCCACCGCAGGCGAGCTCGACATGCCCGCTGTGCGCATGCGCCTTGACCGCAACGCTCAGGGTCAGGCGGTGCTGTGCGTTATGGCTTCGCCCGATTTCAAACCCAGGTTGCAAGGCCTGCAGCGTACCGGCTTTGAGGGCCCCACTGCGGTAATTTTGGAAGACTTGGACCTGTGGGATTTCCCCGCACCTGAAGAGTTCGACCCCGAAGCGGGCATGAAGGCCTTCTTGCAAATGCAGCTTTCACGCGGAGCACGTGAAGCGCTCGCGCTTATACAGACAGCGCTCGATAGCCCCGAAGCTACGGTGCTCATTTCTGCATCGGAGCCCAACGACATCGATCCGTTTTTCTGGGAGCTTATTGGGCCGCATAAGGTTATTGATATCGACTTGCCTACCGAAGCCGAGCGCCGCACCATTTGGCGTGAGGTTCAGTCGCTGCATCCTTCCACCCGCGGTTTGGATGTAGCCAAGATGGTTCAATTTTCCCATTCGCTTTCGCGTTTCGAAATTTTCGTAGTTGCAAACGAAGCGGTTGAGGAGGCATATCGCCAAAGCGTTGCCCAGGGCAAGTTCTGCGCGGTTCCCACCGACGATGTAATTAATCGCCTGGCAAGCTTCCAGCCTTTGGATTCCAGCGAATATCGCACCATGGAAGACATTGCGGTAGAGCGTTTCCGCCGCGAAACCTCTAACTTCGACGATTTGCTGCAAGGGTAGCCTCGCATGAGCATCACGCGCCGCAGCGATTATGCCTGCAGGATCATTCGCGCCGCTTATCGTCATGGCGAAGGCTATATCTCCATTACCGAAGTTGCCGAGCAGGAATTTATCCCGTATGCCTTTGCGCGCGGCATTCAGCATGATTTGGTTAAGGCTGGCATGCTCAAAACCACACGCGGCGCCAAGGGCGGCTTGGCTCTTAGCTGCGACCCCAATACCACGACGCTCTTCGATGTGGTGCAGGCGGTTTCGGGTGGCATGGCCATCGCAGAATGCACCTGCCCCGATTTTCCGTGCCAGCATAAGAAAACCTGCTCTTACAATGCCGTGTGGCGCGCAGCAGAATCGCTGCTCAACAACTTGTTTGCTTCCATTACTCTTACTGATTTGTTTGAGCAGGGCGAAAGCCATCCGGCCATCCAAGCAGCCCTTTCTCTTTCTAAAGTAGGGGAGTAAGGGTGGCGCAGCACCGTACGTGCGCCGGCGATTTAACTTGCGAAGAGCGCGCTCTTGTTAACAAGGTGTGGGCCGAAGGCGAGCGCTTGTATCGCGATTTGCCTTGGCGCAATACGCGCGACGCCTATGCCATCATGCTTTCTGAAGTTATGCTGCAGCAAACCCAGGTAACCCGCGTGGTGAAGTATTGGGATCGTTTTTTGACGCTGTTTCCTACCATCGACGCGCTTGCCAGCGCCGAAACCTCGCTTGTTTTGGAAATGTGGCAGGGCCTGGGCTACAACCGCCGCGCCCTGGCACTGAAGCGCTGCGCTGAAGAGTGCTCGCGGCAATATGCCGGCCAGCTGCCCCGCACAACCGAAGAGCTGCTTGCCTTGCCTGGTATTGGGCCGGCTACCGCTGGTGGCATTCGCGCATTTGCTTATGGCGAGCCGGGGCTGTACTTGGAAACCAATGTGCGCACCGTATTTTTGCATGAGCTGTTTTTGGGTCAAACCGATGTGAGCGATAAGCAGATTGCTTTGCATGTGGAACGCACCTGCAGCGTGGATAACCCTCGCGGCTGGTATTATGCGCTGCTCGATTACGGCAGCTACCTAAAATCTACTTTGCCCAATCCTTCTAGGCGCTCCAGGCACCATTCCAAGCAGTCGAAATTTGTTGGGTCGCGCCGCCAAAAGCGTGCCGAATTGCTGCGTGTGGTGTTGGCCTGGCGTAGGGCAACCTTGCCTCAGCTGCACCAGGCGCTCGTTGAATTCGAGGTGGCGCATGGCCGCCCCGAGCCCGATTTGGCCTTAACGGAATCCATTGTGGCCGATTTGGTATCGGAAGGGTTTTTTACCAAACAGGGCGAAAACTACGTGGCCCAATAAACCCCAAAACAAAGGGCCTTGGCGGTTACCGCCTTGGCCCTTTGCTTCTTTGATTATGTTGTGGCAGCTTGCAAGGCTTTGCGGCGCCTGCTCCGCTGCTTTTGTAAAGCACCAACGTTGCAGCACTTTGCGCTGCAGAGCGTCTATTCCACCGGATAGGTGCCCAGCACCTTAACCTCGCGCAGCTTCAGGCGCAGGCAATCAAGCGCAGTTTTGATGGCCGGGTTGTCGGGCGTGCCTTCGATGTCCATGAAGAACAGGTAATCGCCCAAGCCTTGCTTGGTGGGGCGCGACTGAATCATGGTGATGTTCACGTTTGCGTAACTCAGTTCCGACAAGATCATCAAAAGCGAGCCAGGCTTGTCGGCGTTCAAGGAAAGCGCCAGCGTGGTTTTCATGTTTTCACCGGTGAGCACGGCCTGGTGGCCTTGGCGCGCAATCAAAACAAAACGCGTTTGGTTGCCGTAATGGTCTTCGATGCCCTCTTCGGCAATGGTGCAGCCAAACAGCTCGCTGGCAAACTTGCTGGAAATGCCTGCGATGGTTTTATCGCTCATGGCGCGGCGTGCACCTTCTGCGGTGGAAGCCACGGTAATGCGAGGCAGGGCGGGGAAGTGCGCGTCCAGCCAGCGACGGCACTGCGCAAGTGCCTGCGAATGGCTGGCAATTGCCGTGATGTCTTCAATGTTTGCTTCCGGGTGCAGCATCAAGCAGTGGTGGATGTCGAGCACCGTGGTACCCATGATGCTTACGCCGCCTTTGAACGAAAGGGTGTCGAGCGTGGCGGTAACCACGCCTTCGAGCGAGTTTTCGATTGGCATTACGCCATAGTCGCAGCGCCCGCGATCTACCTCTTCGTGGACCACATTGAACGAAGGGCACTCCACAAACTCGGCGTCTTCGCAGCCCATCATGGCGGCAAAACGACGGGCGGCCTCATCGGAGTAGGTTCCCTTGGGGCCAAGATATGCGAATGTGGTTGCCATAGAGTGTCCTTTCAAGCAAATAATGTGCGCCCAATGATACCGCCAAGCGCCCCTATTTAAGCCTTCGGGAGCGCAACCCCTACGAAACGCGCCGAACTGGCTGGGTGGGGCTGCAACTTAGATGGTCAAAATTACAAAGTTGGGTATCAAGGTAACGGGATTATTTCAAAAAAGAGATAGGACGAACCGCCAAATATGTCCATTTTTTGAAGACGAATCGGTGAACGGTAGTCCAAAAATGACATTCCAACTCGCAATATTTTGCTAATTGAACGGTCAGATTTACGAATGTGTCCTAAAATTGCCTTTTTTCGTCGACCGAAGGCAAGAAAATGGAGAAAAAATGTGTTACCCACAAATACGCCCGTAACATTTTTCGACCATTGGCGGGAAATACTCGATTTTCGGCAATTAACCAGTACGTTTCGAGAAGAAATCGATGAAAATATGCATCAGAAGTTTTATAGGACAAAGACACCTAAAGGAGGTGTGCAATGGTAACAGAGGCTATTAGCCCCGAGTTTCTCTCTAAGCTCGAAGCACGCGGCGTTTCCCGTCGTAGCTTCATGAAGCTCTGTGGCTCTCTTGCCGTCGCTGCTGGCTTGTCCGAGCTCGCAGCTCCTCGCGTCGCTAAGGCGATCGAGAACTCCGTTATCGGCGCAGAATCTGGCGGCCTGTATCCCGCAATCTGGATCGAGGGCGCATCCTGCACCGGTTGCACGGAATCGTTCGCACAGGTGGACGCTCCCGACCCGGCAGAGGTTGTATTGGAAATGGTTTCCCTGAACTACTGCGAAACCCTTTCCGCTGCAGCTGGTTGGTCGATGGAAGAAGCCAAGGCACAGACTATCGAAGCAGGCAACTACATCCTTATTTATGAGGGTGCTGTTCTCGAGGGCTGGAATGGCCAGGCACTTCGTGTTGCCAACGAGCCCGGTACCGAGCATCTTATCAACGCTGCAAAGAACGCCAATGCAGTTGTAGCTCTTGGCTCTTGCGCAGTAAACGGCGGTTGGATGGGCGCTAACCCCAACTCTTCCGGCGCTCTGGGTGTTCAGCAGTTCCTTAAGAAGCAGGGTATCGATACCCCGGTTATCAACATCCCCGGTTGCCCTGCAAACCCTGAATGGCTTGAGGCTGTTCTGGTAGACGCCATCCTGGTTGGCAAGCTGCCCGAACTCACCAACGACAACAAGCCCAAGGTTATCTTCAACGAAACCATCCATGACAACTGCGAGCGTCGCGGTCACTTCGAAAACGGCGAGTTCGTATACGCATTCGGCACCGAGGAAGAGGCAAAGAACTACTGCCTGTATCCCATGGGTTGCCGTGGTCCTCAGACCAAGGCCAACTGCGGTGTTGTTCGTTGGAACCATCGTCGTTCTTGGTGCGTTGCTTCCGGCAGCCCCTGCATCGGTTGCTGCTGCGCCAACCCCAATGATCCTGGCGAAAACTGGGTAGAGACCAACACCCCGTTCCGCGCTCGCTTCCGCGACCTGCGCATCGGCGGTCTTACCGTTCAGCCTGAAGCAATTGCATGGACCCTTACCGGCGTTGTTGCTGCTGCCCTGGTTATCCACGGCTTCGGCATGAAGGCCATGGGTCGTACCGATGGCGGCGCCGACTTCGAGGAAGTACGCGCATGGGACGCTAAGCATCCCGAGCAGTCCATCGGCAAGTACGATGAAGAAGTAATGAAGGGAGGCAAATAAGAATGGCTCGTTCCGTAATCGATCCTATTACCCGTATTGAGGGTCATCTCCGCGCAGAGATGGAGGTTGAAAACGGTGTTGTAACCAACGCTTGGGTTTCCGGTGGCTGCTTCCGCGGCATGGAGCTCGTGGTTCAGAACCGTACCCCCGAAGATGCCGCTCACATCGTGCAGCGCATCTGCGGTGTTTGCCCCGTTTCCCACTCTCACGCTTCCACCATCGCAGCTGAGAAGGCATATGGCATCACCATTTCCAACAATGCCCGCGTAATCCGCAACCTCATCGAGGGCGCACAGTTCCTGCACAGCCACATCCTGTGGTTCTACACCCTGGCTGCTCTGGACTACGTAAACCCCTTGAACGCACTCAAGGCCGACATCGGCAGCGCTTACGACCTCATCGAGGCTGCAGGCACCGGTTGCCAGTCCGACCTGAAGGCACTCGCCGAGCGTCTTACCAAGTTCGCTGAAAATGGCCAGATGTCCATCTTCTCCGGCAACTGGTGGAAGAACGGCCAGGCCGACACTGAGCTCAAGCTTCCTGCTGAACTCGACCTTATCGCCACGGCTCACTACATCGAAGCTCTTACCATGCAGTCCAAGGCCTCCGAAATCTGCGGCCTTCTGGGTGGCAAGATGCCTCACGTTATGACCATCGTTCCTGGCGGCACGCCGTTTGTTCCCACCGAAGAAAAGCTCGATGACCTGTATGCTCTGGTTCACGAGCTGTATGAGTGGGTTAAGAACACCATCCTGCCCGACACCAAGGCAATCGCTCCTTATTACACCGATGCTCTTAAGTTCGGTAAGGGCGTTGGCCGCTATGTTGCATGGGGCGTATTCGAGGCTCCTTCCTTCGAGCTTTCCGAGCGCTACCTGCCTTCTGGTGTTATCAGCGACGACCTCAAGCTTTCTGAGGTTGATCCTGACAAGATCAAGGAATACATCGGTCACTCCTGGTACAAGGGCGACTCCGATCTCGACCCGCGCGAGGGCGTTACCGAGCCTGAGTACACCGAGTACTACAAGTCCGGCACCATGTTCACCGAAAACGGTCATGAGTTCGGCGAAATCAACGACCGCTACACCTGGTCTAAGGCTCCTTCCTACGACGGCAAGCCCCACGAGGCCGGTCCGTTCTCCCGTGTTCTTGCTGCTTACCTGCGTGGTAACTCCAGCATCAAGACCAAGGTTGACGGCCTGCTTAAGGATCTGGGCCTGCAGCTCCCGCAGCTCCAGAGCACGCTCGGCCGCGTAGCTGCTCGCAACGTTGAAACCCTCTACGTTGCAGAGTGCATGGTTGAGTGGGTAGACGAGCTCATCGCAGCCGTAAAGGGCGGCGACAGCGAGTACTTCCGCGAGCCTTCCACCATCACCGGTCAGGGTCTTGGCCTTTGGGAAGCACCTCGTGGCGCTCTCCTGCACACCGAAAAGGTGGACAACGGCAAGATCACCGATTACCAGATCATCATCCCCACCACTTGGAACATTGCTCCTATCAACAAGAATGGCGAGCATGGCCCGATGGAGCAGGCTCTTATCGGCTGCCCTGTGGACGATGTTGAGATGCCTATCAACTGCCTGCGTACGGTACACGCATTCGACCCCTGCACCGCTTGCGCTGTGCATGTGACCGAGCCTTCTACCGGCAAGCACTTCGAAACTGTTACCAGCCCTTGGGGGGTGAAGTAAATGGCACATTTGGCTCATTACCGTGAAGCGCATCCTCTGCCGATGCGTATCACCCACTGGATCAACCTTTCCTGCATGGTTCTGCTGATCCTCACCGGTTTCTTGATCCACTTCCCGTTCTGGGCAGCTCTTACCGGTGTTGCACGCGGCCTGCATGTGTTCTGCGGCTTCGTAATCTTCATCAATTGCGTTGTTCGTATCGTTCTGGCATTCCTGGTTACCTCCGCTCCTACGGGCGGTACGCGTAATCGTGTACGCGACTTCAAAACCTGGTTGCCTCAGGAAGACAACAAGCACCAGCTCGGCGCTTGGGTAAAGTACTACCTGTTCCTGAAGAAGGACCATCCTCTGTCCGCTAAGCTCGGTGTACCTCAGAAGCTGTCTTACCTGGCAGTTTCCATCCTGATCTTCATCATGTTCTACACCGGCCTTTGCCTGTGGGTTCCCACTTCCGAGTGGACCTTCTTCGCAGCTGGCACTTCCCTGGTAGGCGGCATCATGTCCATGCGCATCATCCATTACTTCATGATGTTCGTGTTCATCATCTTCACCATGCTGCATGGCTACCTGGTATTCATCGAGGGTACGGCAAACGCCAACCTCATGTTCTTCGGTAAGGAGCACGGCGGCCTGGTTTACGACCCGAACCGTCACGTTATCGTTGGCGAAGACCATTCGGTAGACAAGCACTAAGCGTAAAAGCTTACAGCTGAACTAAGGAGCCCGGGGCATTTGCCTCGGGTTCCTTTTTTGTGCCTCTTAGTTGGTTTTGCTTTATAGCGGGGCTGTACTGCGGTAAAGTATCGAATTTGGAATGTATAAATAGGTTAACTCTGCTCTTCGGGCACTGAATTTGGCTTGATAGCAGGGCATACGCAAGAAGGATCGGCATGGCTGAAGAACCTAAGCAGGAAGAAGAGCTGAAGGAAAGCTCATCTGCATCTAAGGAAAAAGAGCTTACTGCAGAAGAAAAGAAGCGCGCCAAAGAACGCGAAAAGCGTCGCAAGGAACGCGAAAAGGCTTCGCAGAAGCGCGCCAAGGAGCGCCAAAAGCAGCGCGCCAAGCTCACTGGCGGCAACAAGAACCGCCGCAATGTGTGGCTTCTTATCGTAACCACGCTGCTGGTTATCGGCTCGGTGTTTATGTTCACCCCGCCTAACGAAAAGATCAATCAGGGCCTGGACATTCAGGGTGGCCTTTCTGTTGTGCTTTCTGCTCAGAGCACCAACGGCGAAGATGTTACGAAAGAAGACATGGAAAAATCGCGCGCCATCATCGAATCGCGCGTTAACGCCTTGGGCGCATCTGAGGCTACCGTAGCTGTACAGGGCACCAACCAGATTCTGGTTCAGATTCCAGGTGCTACCGATACCGAAAAGGCCCTTTCCACTATCGGTAAAACCGGCAAGCTCGAATTTGCCCGTGCCGATTCGTTTACCAACGAAGCCGACCAAACGGCCATTACCAACGGTACCTATATTCAGCAGAGCACCGTTTCTGACAGCTTTGGCAATTCCTTCCAAACGGGCGAAACCACTTATCGCAGCGTAGCTTCGGGCACCTACACGCCGCTTATCACGGGCGAAAACATCACCCGCGTCACGGTGGATAAGGCATCCGATACCAGCCAGTATTACGCCGTAAACCTCACGCTCGATTCTGCTGGCACTCAGGCATTTGCCGATGCAACGCGCGATCTTGCTCCCACTAACGGCCAGATCGTAATCATCCTTGACGGCCAGATTCAAAGCGCACCTGCCGTTCAGTCCGAAATCACCGGCGGTCAGGTTTCCATTACCGGTAACTACACGCTCGACGACGCTCAGTCGCTGCAGACCGTGCTGGAATCCGGTTCGCTGCCGGTAAGCTTCCAGTTTGAGCAGAGCCAGGTAGTTGGCCCCACCTTGGGTCAGGACGCACTGTTCAGCGGCCTGATTGTGGCAATCCTTGGCCTTGTCCTGGTTATGCTCTACCTGCTGTGCTTCTATCGCGGCCTTGGCTTGCTCACCGCAGCAGCCATGGGCGTATTCGCCGTGTTCTATTTGGGTCTGTTGGCCACGCTTTCTGCATTCGGCCTGTTCTCGCTTTCGCTGGCAGGTATTGCGGGCATTGTTCTTACCATTGGTATGGCGGCCGACTCATCCATTCTGGTATTGGAACGCTTCCGCGAAGAAATACGTATGGGGCGCAGCGTGCGCGCCGCATCTATTACCGGTGTGCGCCACGGCATCGAAACTTCCATCGACGCCGACTTGGTTTCGCTGGTGTCTGCTCTTACCCTATTCTTCCTGGCCTCTGCTTCGGTTAAGGGCTTTGGCCTTACGTTGGCACTGGGCATCTGCTGCGACATCGTTATGATGCTGCTGCTCAAGGCTCCGCTTATCCGCCTGCTTGCCCCGCGTTCCATCTCCAAGCATCCGGGCTTCTGGGGCGTTAAGGACTCCCAGCATGCCGCTCCGGTATACGCCGAACTTCGCGCAGAGCTCACCGGCACCACCGTGCTGGATTCTGCCGAGGCTGAAGAGGTTAAGAAGTCGGTAACCCACAAAACCATCGACGAGCTTAAGGGCCGCTTCATTAAGCGCGACATCAACTTCCTGGGCATTCGCAAGGTGTTCCTTACCCTTTCGGCTTGCCTGGTTGTTGCCTCTATTGCCATCGTTGGCGTGAAGGGCCTCGAATTCGGCATCGAATTCGTTGGCGGCACTTCTATTACCTTCCACGATACTAACGACGTGACCATCGAGCAGATGCGCAACGCCTTTGATGCTGCCGGTGAGCCCGACGCTGTGGTTCAAACCACCAATTCCGATGGTGCAGAAGGCTTCTTGGTTCGCACCACCACCACTTCGGCTGAAACCGCGGCAGCTGTTGCAAACGACGTGGTTTCCAGCCTTAACCTGAGCACCGACAGCTACGAGGTAAGCACGGTTGGCCCTGACTGGGGTCAAAGCGTTATCGAGTCCAGCGCCATCGCGTTCTTGGTATCGCTTCTGCTCATCATTTGCTACATTGCATTCCGCTTTGAATACAAGATGGGCATCATCGCCGTTGTGGCCTTGCTGCACGACCTCATCATCGTAATTGGCGTGTACGCCTTGGTTGGCCGCGAGGTTACGCCCAACACCGTTGCCGCACTGCTTACCATTTTGGGTTACTCGCTCTACGACACGGTTGTTGTATTCCACCGAATCAGCGACAACATGAAGAACTCCGATGCGAAGTGGACGTTCATGTCTATGGCAAATCACTCGCTTAACCAGGTATTCATCCGCTCCATCAACACCACCGTAACCTCGTTTGTTCCGGTTTTGGGCATGTTGCTCTTCGGCGGTGAAACCCTGAAGGACTTCGCATTCGCAATGGCCATTGGCCTTATCGCAGGCGCTTACTCTTCCATTGGCTTGGCAACTCCGCTGTTTGCTATGTGGAAGAGCCGCGAGCCCAAGAACCGCAAGCTCACCAAGCGCTACGGCACCGATATCACCCGCTTTACCTTCGCATCCACCCCGCTTTTGCCTGCAGCTGCGGGTGCTGGCGCTGAAGCTGGCGAGGCAACCGCAGTTGCAACCGAGGCTGCTGAAAGCTCCGAAGCCGCAAAGGAAGCCAGTGCCAAGAGCGCATCGGGCAAGGCAAAGAGCAACAAGCCGCAACAGCAAAAGCCCATTCGCTATAGGAGGAAGAAGAAATAATGAGGCAAGGCAGCGCACCTAACTTCGCCCCACCGGTACAGGAAGGCACCGTCTTCACGTTCCAGGACGAGTCGGGCGATACCGTAGATCTTGAATTCTTGGGTCTTATCATCCACGAAGGCCGCAGCTATGGCTTCTTCTATGCCATTGGCGAAGGTGAAGAAGCTGGCGGTTCGGGCGAGGTAACTATTTTGGAGGTTACCGAGATCGACGAGGAAGGCCAGCCTTCCGCATTCGAACTTGTTCTCGACGATGCTATTGCCGCCGAGGTGTACGAAGACTTCAAGGTTGCCACCAAAGACCTGTACGACTTTGAATAAGGCACCATATGCCAAATGCAAAAGTGGCCGCTCCGATGGGGGCGGCCACTTTTTTGTTAAACAACATATCTAAAACACAATTGAAGAAATTTTCCCTTGACGAAAGGGGAGGGCGAACGTATTTTATTAGATTGTGTCTTTTTGCAAATCAACCGGTTGCAACGAAGGAGGAAATGACTCGTGGTTCAGTCTAAAAACCCCGATTCCACCAGCCGTTATAGGGCTCGCCGGAGCTTCGCTAAGATTCCGGATGTTATGGACATCCCCAATCTTATCGCAATCCAAACGGGAAGCTTCCAGAAGTTCATGGACGAAGGCTTGACGAATGCTTTTGCAGACATCAGCCCCATCGAATCCAACACTAAAGATATGTGTGTTGAATTCGGCAAGCATGAATTCGGTGAGCCGAAGTTCAGCGTAGATGAATGCAAAGAACGCGATGTGTCGTATCAGGCACCGCTCTTCGCAGAAATCCGCTTCATCAATCGCGAAACGGGCGAAATCAAAGAGCAGGACGTCTTTATGGGCGACTTCCCTCTGATGACCCCTCGCGGCACCTTCATCATCAACGGCACCGAGCGTGTTGTTGTATCTCAGTTGGTGCGTAGCCCCGGCGTGTAT
Organism: Eggerthellaceae bacterium; assembly: GCA_963625925.1. Lineage (GTDB taxonomy): Bacteria > Actinomycetota > Coriobacteriia > Coriobacteriales > Eggerthellaceae > Anaerotardibacter. The sequence continues at coordinate 29,213 of CAVFVF010000016.1, forward strand.
TTTTCCGCCGAGCGCGACAAGACGTCCGACAAGACCATCTACAACGCAAAGGTAATCCCTTCGCGTGGTGCATGGCTTGAATTCGAAACCGACAAGCGCGACATCCTTTCTGTGCGCATCGACCGCAAGCGTAAGCAGCCCGCTACGCTGCTTCTGCGTGCCCTGGGCATCGCCGAAACGCGCGAGGAAATCATCGAGATTCTGGGCGATTCCGAGATGGTAATCCGCACGCTCGACCGCGACCCTGCCACCACCAAGGAAGAGTCTCTTATCGAGCTGTACCGTCGCTTCCGTCCCGGCGAGCCGCCTACGATCGACTCTGCCCGCACGCTGCTCGACGGCTTGTTCTTCAACCCGCAGCGCTACGACCTGGCAAAGGTTGGTCGCTACAAGATCAACAAGAAGCTCGGCTTCGACGCCGAAAACGATGCTTCTACCCTCACGCAGGAAGACATCATCGCCACCATGCGCTACATCGTTGCTTTGCACGACGGCGCTGAAGGCGTTCAGGTAGACGACATCGACCACTTCGGCAACCGCCGCATCCGCACGGTTGGCGAACTTATCCAGAACCAGTTCCGCATCGGCCTTTCCCGTATGGAGCGCGTTGTGCGCGAGCGCATGAGCATGCAGGAGCCTGACGACATCACGCCGCAGTCCCTGGTGAACATCCGCCCCATCGTGGCAGCCATCAAGGAATTCTTCGGTTCTTCGCAGCTGTCCCAGTTCATGGACCAGTCCAACATCGCTGCAGGCGTAACGCACAAGCGTCGTCTTTCCGCTCTGGGCCCTGGCGGCCTTTCCCGTGAGCGTGCAGGCTTCGAGGTTCGCGACGTTCATAACTCTCACTACAGCCGCATGTGCCCCATCGAAACCCCTGAAGGTCCTAACATCGGCCTTATCGGTTCGTTGGCAAACTATGCTCGCGTCAACGACTACGGCTTCATCGAGGCTCCGTATCGCCGCGTGGTAGACGGCAAGGTAACCGACGACGTTGATTACCTCACCGCCGACGAAGAAGAAAAGCACACCATTGCTCAGGCAAACGAGCAGTTTGATCCTAAGACCCGCGTATTCGGTCACACCGACGAAAACGGCAAGTTCGTTGCCTCTACTCGTATCCTGTGCCGTACTCGCGACTCCAAGGGTGTATTCGGCGAGCCCGAGGAAGTAACGGTCGACCGCGTAGACTACATGGACGTATCTCCGCGTCAGATGACCTCTGTTGCTACCTCGCTCATTCCGTTCCTCGAGCACGACGACGCTAACCGCGCACTCATGGGCTCCAACATGCAGCGCCAGGCTGTGCCGCTGCTCAAGCCCCACGCTCCGTTGGTTGGTACCGGCATCGAGCACCGCATCGCTGTTGACTCCGGCGAAGTTCTGGTTGCCCAGAACGCTGGCGTGGTCGACTACGTTGACGGCCAGACCGTTATCATCGAGCGCGAAGACGGCGAATACGATGAGTACCTCATCCCCAAGTTCCAGCGCTCCAACCAGTCGGGCTGCATGAACCACAAGCCCATCGTTCGCAAGGGCGACAAGGTGTACGCTGGCGATGTTTTGGCCGACGGCCCCTCTTGCGACGGCGCTGAGCTTTCGCTGGGTCAGAACCTCATGGTTGCCTACATGCCTTGGGAAGGCTACAACTACGAGGACGCAATCATCGTTTCTGAGCGCGTTGTGGCAGAAGACCTGCTTACTTCCATTCATATTTCCGAGTACGAAATCGATGCTCGTGACACCAAGCTGGGCCCCGAGGAAATCACTCGCGAAGTTCCCAACATTTCCGAGGATATGATTTCCGACCTGGACGCTGACGGCATCATCCGCATTGGCGCCGAGGTATTCCCGGGCGATGTTCTGGTTGGCAAGGTTACCCCGAAGGGCGAAACCGAGCTCACCGCCGAAGAGCGCCTGCTGCGTGCCATCTTCGGTGAAAAGGCTCGCGAGGTTCGCGATACTTCGTTGAAGGTACCTCATGGCTCTGGCGGCCGCGTTATCAACGTGGTTCGCTCTTCCCGTGCAAACGGTGACGAGCTGGCTCCTGGCGTAAACGAGCTCGTTCGCGTGTTCGTTGCCCAGAAGCGTAAGATCCAGCAGGGCGACAAGCTTTCCGGCCGCCACGGTAACAAGGGTGTTATCTCCCGCGTTCTTCCGGTAGAAGACATGCCTTACCTGGCAGACGGCACGCCTATCGACGTAATGCTCAACCCCTTGGGCGTTCCTTCTCGTATGAACGTTGGTCAGCTGCTTGAAAACCACCTTGGCTGGGCAGCCAAGTGGGGCTGGTCCGACGATCCCGACTCCACCGAGCCGGTAGAAGGCCCGCAGTTTGTGGCAACGCCGGTATTCGACGGCGCTTCTGAAGAGGAAATCTCGGACGCTATCGAAAAGGCCAACCGCAACCTCATCAACATCAACCATGCCAAGTACGGCGACAAGGCTCGCGATGAATTCGTTCCGCAGCTTTCCCGTACTGGTAAGGCTTGGCTCTACGACGGTCGCACCGGCGAGCGTTTCCGCGAGCCCATCACCTGCGGTCAGACTTACATCCTTAAGCTCGGCCACATGGTAGACGACAAGATCCATGCACGCTCCACCGGCCCTTACAGCCTTATCACCCAGCAGCCTCTGGGCGGCAAGGCACAGTTCGGCGGCCAGCGCTTCGGCGAAATGGAAGTTTGGGCACTGTACTCTTACGGTGCATCCAACGTGCTGCAGGAAATCCTTACCATCAAGTCCGACGATACCTCCGGCCGTGTTAAGAGCTACGAGGCCATCGTTAAGGGCGAAAGCATCCCGGCGCCCGAGGTTCCCGAGTCCTTCAAGGTACTCATCAAGGAAATGCGCTCGCTGGGCTTGAACGTCGAGCTGGAAGGTCATCAGCATCAGACCATCGACGTAACGCACGACCCCGAGGAAGAGGAGCTGCTTGGCGCACCTCTTAACTCTGGCAATGCACCCCAGAAGGCAGAAGACGACCTGCTGGGCTCCATCACTGCCGAACTTGGCAACCTGATGGGTGGAACGAACGAAGCAAGCGACCTTATCGGTGAGGGAGAGGAGAACTAAATGAGCGAATTCGACGTTAACAATTTCGACGCTATCCGCATCTCTCTTGCGTCTGCGGAGGACATCCGCGGTTGGTCCCGTGGCGAGGTTAAGAAGCCCGAGACCATCAACTACCGTACGCTCAAGCCCGAAAAGGACGGCTTGTTCTGCGAAAAGATCTTTGGCCCCACGAAGGACTGGGAGTGCGCCTGTGGTAAGTACAAGCGCATCCGCTTCAAGGGCATTGTCTGCGAGCGCTGTGGCGTAGAGGTCACTCGCTCCAAGGTTCGCCGTGAGCGCATGGGCCACATCGAGCTTGCTGCTCCGGTAAGCCACATTTGGTACTTCAAGGGCTCTCCTTCGCGTTTGGGTTATCTGCTCGACATCCCGCCGAAGGAGCTCGAAAAGGTACTCTACTTCGCATCTTCCATCGTCACCTACGTTGACAAGGAAGGCCGCGAAGAAGACGTAGAGGAACTGCGCGACGAGCTTTCTGCCGACCTGGAAGAACTCGACGCAGAGCGCGATCGCCTTATCGAGGCTACGCGCCGTCTTTCTGTGGACTATGTTCCCGAAGAAGACGAGTTCGTTGACGACATCGACGAAGACGAGCGCATGACGCCCGAGGAAGTCGAAGACGAAATCGCCGACATCTACGAAGAGTTCAACGAGCGCAAGGCACTGCGCAGCGAGGCACTGGAGGCCTTCCTGAAGATCGAGCCCAAGCAGCTCATCTCCAACGAGGCTCTGTACCGCGAAATGCGCATGAACTACTCCGATTACTTCAAGGGCGGCATGGGTGCCGAGGCTATCCGCGACCTGCTGGACAGCATCGACCTGGAAGCTACCGCTGAAGAGCTGGCTGAAACCGTTGCCACTGGCAAGGGTCAGAAGCGCACCAAGGCTATCAAGCGCCTTAAGGTGGTTGACGCCTTCCTGCACTCCGACAACAAGCCTTCCGACATGATCTTGGACGTAATCCCGGTTATCCCGCCCGATCTGCGCCCGATGGTTCAGCTCGACGGTGGCCGTTTCGCCACTTCCGACTTGAACGATCTGTATCGTCGCGTAATCAACCGTAATAACCGTCTGAAGCGCCTGCTCGACCTGGGTGCTCCGGAAATCATCGTCAACAACGAAAAGCGCATGCTGCAAGAAGCAGTTGACAGCCTCTTCGACAACGGCCGCCGCGGCCGCCCTGTAACGGGCCCGGGCAACCGTCCGCTGAAGAGCCTCTCCGACATGCTGAAGGGCAAGCAGGGCCGCTTCCGTCAGAACCTGCTGGGCAAGCGTGTTG
>CAVFVF010000017.1:0-33303 GCA_963625925.1 Eggerthellaceae bacterium
GACTAAACAGCCAGCGCTACAGTTACACCCCTGCAACCCGCATGCAAAGAAGCATTACAGCACAAAGGGCAGCTGGCACGACTAAACAGCCAACGCAAAGGCGGTCGGGCCTGCCAGAGTAGGTCCGAGCTACTCTGCAGACGACGAGACTCTAAGCACTCGGTTCTTTACTCGCTCCAAGAGCATGTCGAATAGAGTGCATAAGATCATTGTTCCAGCGCACGCAACAACTTTTAAGCCCAGATATTCTGCAGGGATGAGAGTCATAAAATACGAATCCGAAACAATAGGCATGCCTAAAAACTCGTGAAAAGCCACGCCGAAAAACGTAAGGAAAAATATATGCCAGCGATAGATCGGCATAGAGCTTTTACCAAAATGGACCAACACTGAACTGTCGGGAATTGCAAATTGCAAGAGCCTCATCAGCAACAGGAAAAAGAAGGTCATACCCAATCCGCCAACAAGCAGCGTTAAGACGCCCACGTAACCAAAATTCCCATAGTAGCTAGCCAGCAATGCCGCCTTCATAAGCCCAGCCTCATTGAGGCAAACTGCCAGGACCAAACCAATTAGTCCAACACCAACAAAGAGCTTCTTGTTTTCGAAAACGCCCCATTTGTTGCAATTAAAACCAACAATCATGCATGCGCAAGCAAAAAAGCCACGGCCAATTCCCCAGGGATACTGAACTCCGCCCCAAAGTGTTTCAGTCCAGGCAAGATAAAGAAGAATCAACACGGCAATGGCATCGTTCCATGAATGACGACGCACCTTTTCCTGATACAGAGCGAACATAACAGAACCAGTAAACATAGCCGGCAAAAACCAAAGGGCACTGGTTGAAGGAGTGCCAAGTTCAAGAATCCACTCGACGTTTTCACGATAGGTAACCGGAGTAATGAAATCGGAAGCATAAAAAGCAAGGCTTGCCGGCATGAGGTTTGAGCCCCAAATTGCATTGAGCAGTGGAGCCAACGCGATGGTGCTGTCGCAATATCCAAAATAATTAGCGCGAAACAATTCAAATACCGCACCAACAGCAAGCGTAATCCAAAAGGGAATAATAAGTCGGTTGAAACGCTTTTTGATAAAGCCGTTCAGAGGCCTTCCTGCTTTGTACAAATAGCCGGAAATAAAGAAAAAGCCGACCATAATCCATGCAGGCGAAATAGGCGACTTGATACTTAGGTGATCCAATACAACCAACAAAATGAGGAAACACTTTGCGTAATCGAAAAGATTATTGCGTTGCACTTCAGTCATCAGCCGTCCTATTCTAGATTCGATCAAGCAAGTTGGGAATTCGCCCTACTAGGCGCGCATGACGCTTACGGTGATCTTCTTTACCGTATAAGCCAGATTGCCCTGCTTATTGGCTTCGGTGTAGTCGTAATCGAGCGTGGCATTCCAGCTGTAAGCAACGCCGTCCATTTCGGCAGAGCCTTGGAACGTGTAAGCTTCGCTGGTAAGGGTTTTGCGATCGGGGCCATAGGTGGAATATGCCGTTTTTGCAGGCAGTTCTACGCTACCTTCGGCCACTGTAGTAAGGCCTGCCTTTGCCAGGGTGTTTTCTACGATGTGGTATTTCTGAACCGAATCAGCAAAGGCAATACTGCCATAGCCCAAAAGCGATGTTGCCGCCGTATACGAAGCGGCCTGCACGCCACCGTTGTCATCAAAACCAAGGGTTACCGTAGGCGTGCCGGAAAGCGCATCGCCTGTTTCGTTGGTAAGTGCCACGGTTTCTTCTTTGCTAAAGCCAATACTGCTCATAGGTGCTTCTTCTTGAATCGAAGCGCCGTGCCCGATCTTTGTAACGGCATCGTTGCTGTTTAGGCCCATCAGCGAAACCAGGTTGATTACCTGGGTAGAAGCATTAGTTACCTGAGGCTTGCTGCTTTTGGAAGCTTCGATGGTTTTAGTATCGTCCTGCGCAGCAACAGAGCCCATCTGGTTGCCAGAAATAAACGTCAATGCACAGATAAGGGCAACAAAGCACGCTGCCAGCACAACCAGCAGCGCAACCAACCAGCCAATACCTTTGCTGGCCTTCGATGTTTCTGCAAGCTTAGGCAACAAATGTCCTTTCTAATGGGCAAAGCCAAAGTACGCGACGAAGCCAACCAGAATCAAAATTACAACGGCGATAACCGCCTTTTGCAAGCCGGCCATTGGGACAGGGCCCTCAAGATCATCTTCGGTAGCAACGTAGCCTTCGTCGGCTCGCTTACTGGACTTTGCAGCCGAGGCTGCCTGGTTAGCCTGAGCCGAAGAAGTAGAAGGAGCGCGATCTGCGTCTTCGTAGGAAGTATTCTGGGTTGAATCGGCGCCTTTACCGAGGCCATCATTCTGAGATGCGGGGGCTTCGGTATAAGCGCCGGTGGCAGAACCGTTGTTCTTGGCGGCGGGAGCTTCGGTGTAAGCGCCCTGAGCACCTACATGCACAACCTCTTCATCGTCGCTAGCAACATCAACGCTGATAAGGGAATATTTCTTTTCTTCAGCCACGCGCCATACCTACTTCATGTAACCGGACATCTCGGCCGCCAAGGCATCGGCGGTATTTACTGCTTCAGCTTCGGTTTGACCAACGGTAAACAAGTACACCTTAACCTTGGGCTCGGTACCGCTGGGACGAACAATAACCTTGTTGCCGCCTTCAAGGCAGAACTCAAGAACGTTGGCAGAAGGCAGGCCGTTTACGCCCTGCTTGTAGTCCAGGAACTGCCCTACCTTAAGGCCTGCTACCTGCTGGAGCGGATTTTCGCGGAAGCCCGCCATAATGTTGCCCATGGCCTGAGCGCCGGCCGAACCTTCAAACGTGAAGGAAACGGTGCGGTTGTGGTGATAGCCAAACTCACGGTAAATGTCCTGCATGGCCTGATACAGGTTCTTGCCCTGCGTACGGTAATAACGTGCCATCTGGCAAATGAGCATGGAAGCTACAACGGCATCTTTATCGCGTGCATGGGTACCAGCAAGGTAGCCGTAGCTTTCCTCGAAGCCAAACACAAAGCGCTCGGGCGCGCCCTGCTGCTCAAGATCAGCGATAACGCCGCCAATGTACTTGAAGCCAGTAAGCACGCGGCGCATTTCCACGCCGTACTTTTTGGCAACAGGATCTACCAAGCTAGTGGAAACGATAGTGGTTACCGCTACAGGGTTGGCAGGCATAGTGCCGTTTTCTTTGCGCATGCGGCAAATGTAGTCCAGCAGCAAAACGCCAATTTCATTGCCCGAAAGCAGCTTGTAATCATCGCCGTTCTTTACCGCTGTGCCCACGCGGTCGCAATCCGGGTCGGTGGCAAGCAGAAGATCGGGGTGCACCTGTTCGCACAGCTGAATGCCGCACTCAAGCGCTTCGCGGATTTCGGGGTTGGGATACGGGCACGTGGGAAAATTGCCATCGGGCATTTCCTGCTCGGGCACCACGTGAACATCGGTTACGCCAATGCGCTCAAGAATACGCTTTACGCATTCCAGGCCGGTGCCGTTAAGTGGCGTGTACACAACGCGGAAATCGGTTGCATCTTGCTGAATGTGCTGTTCATATACCGCATCCAAGAAGGCATCCAGCACTTCTTCTTCAATGAAGTTGGCAAGCCCTGATGCCTGAGCTTCTTCGAAGCTCATGGTTTTAACGCCGTCAAACATTTCAACTTGCTCGATAGCCGCCGTAATAGCATCGGCGATTTCGGAAGCAATCTGACAGCCATCGGGCCCATACACCTTGTAACCGTTGTATTTAGCGGGGTTATGGCTGGCAGTTACGTTGATGCCAATAGCGCAACCCAAATAGCGCGTGGCAAATGAAAGAGCGGGCGTAGGCTGCAAGCGAGGATACACATACGACGTAATGCCGTTGGCGGCCAATACTGCAGCAGAAGTGCGCGCAAACAGCTCGGAATTGATGCGCGAGTCGTAGCAAATTGCCACGCTGCCAGGTTCGCCAGGTTGTGAATTGATGTAGTCGGCAACGCCCTGAGTGGCCTGGCCAACCGTGTAAATATTCATGCGATTGGTGCCAGCGCCAAGCACGCCGCGAAGGCCCGCGGTACCGAATTCAAGATTGCGATAAAAAGCATCTTCGATAGCTGCTTCGTCCATACCCTTAAGATCGGCGGCAAGCTCGGGGTCAGTTACTTTTTCAAGCCAAAGGTTGTACAAAGATTGGCAGTCCATGCGTTACTTCCTTACCAGCTGAATGTGCAGAAATGTGTTAATCAGTATAGCAAGCGCACAGGAAGGTTTGAGCGTGCCCGCACAAAAAGAAAACCCCGCGTTAAGCGAGGTTTTGCGAAACCAGATGACGTAGCTCTTACCCTGTATCATCTGCAGAACGGCCACCGTGCACGAAAGCCCGTGTTGCCCCACGGCCACCGTTATGTGTTGGGTAATTTATACCGCGCGTCTTCCAAACAGTAAAACAGTAATCTATTATAGCGGTGTTAAGAATTGCTTAAAGGAGCCCTATGGACACCTCGCGCTACCGTGCATTCATTCAAGCCGTAGATCAAGGCAGCCTTTCTGCAGCCGCCAAAGCGCTTGACTACACCCCTTCCGGCGTAAGCCAGCTTATTAGTGCGCTGGAGCGCGATTTGGGCTTTGCTGTATTGGAGCGCGGCTCACACGGCGTGACGCCCACCAAAGACGGCAGCCGCATTTTGCCCGTGGCACGCGCCACCGTGCAAGAAGAAGATCGTCTGCTGCAAATGAGCTCCGAAATCAAAGGCCTTTCCACAGGTCAGGTAACCATTGGCAGCTACCCTAGTGCGGCAGCACATTGGCTACCGGGCGTTATCCAGCAGTTCCATAAAAAGTATCCCGCCATCGAAGTGCGCATCATGGAGGGCATTCACCAAGAAATTACCGAGTGGTTAGGCACCAGCGAAGTTGACGTGGGCTTTATGAGCTACGAGCCCAGCCTTGCCTACGAATGGATCCCCTTGCAGCGCGACCAGATGGTAGCCGCTTTGCCAAAAAATCACCCACTAGCTAAAGCAAAAAGCTACCCCATCGAACGTTGCGCCGAAGAAGCCTTCATCATGCCTGGCAAGGGGCAAGACGTTGATATCTTGGGCACACTAGCCCGCCACAACATCACCCCATCGGTTGCCTACGAAACCATCGAAACGGTTGCCACTTTGGGAATGATCGAAGCCGGTATGGGAATGACCATCATTAACAGCCTAGCCGTGCAGAAGTTTGCCTTTGACGTTGCGCTGGTTCCCGTTAAGCCACGTGAAAGCATTCTGTTTGGCATTGCCGTGCCTTCGCTAAAAACTTGCGCTCCGGCAACACGCCACTTCATCGATTGCGCTGTGGCAACCTTGCAGGAGTAATACATGAAGAAGGAAACGTACAAGGCCATGACCGAAGGGCTGCGAGCCAGGCCCACCCTAGCCCGTGCGGTTGTTGTTGGTAATAAGGCCATCACCAACGCCATTTATGTGGCCTACCCATGCTTGCTACTGTGGCTGCTGCTGCATAACGGCACAGACGCACTGCTTGCGGGCAACTTCGATCCACATTTGGCCAGAGCGTTTTTAGTCCCCTGCCTTGGTTTTATTCTGCTTACCTTTGTGCGTAAGGCCTTCAATTCACCACGCCCCTACGAAGTGTTTAACCTGCCGCCAGTAATCAACAAGCAAACCAAAGGGAAAAGCTTTCCCAGCCGCCATACATTTTCGATATTCATTATCGGTGTTGCATTTTTGGCCTGCTGCCCCCTGCCCTGGGCGGGATGGTTGGTGTTGGCGCTTGGCGTAATTCTTGGCGCTCTTCGCGTTGTTTCGGGCGTGCATTTTCCCAAAGATGTAATTTGGGCCGCCATTTTTGCCCTGGCTTTCGGAGTAATTGGTTTTTACGTTATCTAACCAGGTCATGTGCTGTTTTATAGCAACCTTTCGCACACTCTGAAACATGCCTGAAACATACCTGAAACCGTTCGTCTGCGATTTGAAACATTTTTCTTGCACTTTAGTTTGATGGAGCGTATAGTGCCCTTCATCACATATTCGATGAAGCCCTTGGAACCTATCGGAACCGGGGGTGGAGAAAACTCTGGAGAATCTCTTAAGTGAGATGCCGACGGTGCAAGGCCCAAGCAAAGCTTGGATGCTGAATCTCTCAGGCAACAGGACAGAGACGGGAATCCCCGCCCCTTCTTAATTGGTTCCCTAGGGTTTTCGCAAGAGCTCCCCTAGGAGGAAACCAAAAGTGGATGAATTACTACTCATCGTCCAAACCATCAACACGTATCTTTCGAACTACGTATTGATCATCCTGCTCGTTGGCTGCGGCCTTTACTTCACCATTCGCACCCGCTTTGTTCAGGTTCGCTGCTTTGGCGAAGGCCTGAAGCGCATGTTCGGCGGATTTTCTCTTCGTGGCGGCAAGCAGGAAAGCGGCATGAGTTCCTTCCAGGCAGTTGCCACCGCCATCGCCGCACAGGTTGGCACCGGTAACATCATCGGCGCTTGCGGTGCAATCTTCATTGGTGGCCCGGGCGCAATCTTCTGGATGTGGGTCATCGCCTTTTTGGGAATGGCCACCAATTACGCCGAGGCCGTGCTTGCGCAGAAGACCCGTACCATCGACGCCGACGGCACTGTTCATGGCGGCCCGGTTTACTACATCCGCACCGCATTCAAGGGTGCCTTCGGTAAATTCCTTGCAGGCTTTTTTGCTGTAGCCATCATCCTGGCACTGGGCTTTATGGGCTGCATGGTTCAGTCCAACTCCATCGCTAGCACCATGAATACCGCATTTGGCATTCCCACCTGGGTTGTTGGCATCCTTATTGTTATGTTTGCCGGCTTCATCTTCTTGGGCGGCGTATCCCGCCTGGCTTCCGTTACCGAAAAGGTAGTGCCCTTTATGGCAATCATCTACCTCATTGGCGGTATTGCCGTACTGGTAGCCAACGCGGCACATGTAGGCGACGCTGTGGCCCTTATCTTCCAATGCGCATTCAATCCCAATGCAGAAATCGGCGGCGTAACCTTTGGTCTTATTGCCGCACTTTCGCAAGGCGCCAAGCGTGGCCTGTTCAGTAACGAAGCAGGCATGGGCTCTACCCCGCATGCTCATGCTATGGCCAACGTCAAGAACCCGCACGAGCAGGGCGTTATGGCAATCATCGCTGTATTCGTTGACACCTTTGTTGTAGTTACCATTACCGCTCTGGTTACCATCACTGTCTTGTATACGGGCGACGGCCAGCTGGCACAGGGCCTCTACGACGGCATCGACAAAACCAACATGGCGCAGCTTGCCTTCGGCAGCCTGTTCGGCGAATTCGGCGGCAACGCATTCGTAGCTATCTGCCTTTTGTTCTTCGCCTTCAGCACCATCCTGAGCTGGAACCTGTTCGCAAAGATCAACGTAAGCTACCTGTTTGGCAAAAAGGCCGTGCCGGTATTCAGCGTAATTGCCCTTTGCTTCATCTTTACCGGCTGCATGCTTTCCAACGACCTTGTTTGGGAGCTGGCCGACATGTTTAACCAGCTGATGGTTCTGCCTAACGTTATTGCCCTGATTGCTTTGGGCGGCGGCGTTTCGATGTGCGCCCGCAGCCGTGGTAAAGAATTCAAGCTTAAGCAGCAGGAAGCCACAACGCTTAAGACCCCCGCAAAAACCGAGGAATAATTCACTCGGGCACATAGGAGCACGCTACAAACGCTTGTGCACTTACGTGCTAGCTACATAGCCCCTCCCGTATGGAGCAGCAACCGAATCCCCTTTAGGTTGCTGCTCCTTTTATACATACAAGCAAATGCGCAAAATGCCAGAAAATGGGTATGAACGTGCTATGCTTATGAGCGAACGTAAGCTCCCAACAGGAGGAATTTAAATGTCCTATCAAATCGTAACCGACTCTTCCTGCAACCTTGCCGAAAGCACCATTGATGAGTTCGGCCTGGAAATCTTGCCGCTCAACTTCATGATCGACGGCAAGCAGTATCAAAGCTACTTGAAGGGCCAGAAAACCGACCTTAAGCAGTTCTACACCATGATGCGCGAAGGTGCTGTGTTTACCACTTCGCTGCCCAACCTGGCCTATGCGCAAAAGGTGTTTGAAGAGATTCTTTCCCGCGGCGACGACCTGCTTTATCTGGGCTTTTCCAGTGGCCTTTCCGGCACGTACGTTGCCATGGATACCCTGCTTAACGACCTTCGCGAAAAGTACCCTGAGCGCACCATCGAAGCAGTAGACACCCTGTGCGCTTCACTTGGCCAAGGCTTGTTTGTATACCATGCTTGCGAGCTGAAGAACCAGGGCAAAACCTTGGAAGAAGTACGTGCATGGGCTGAAGAAAATCGCCTTAAACTGGCTCACTGGTTTACGGTAGACGACCTGATGTTCCTGTACCGCGGTGGCCGCGTATCGCGCACTGCTGCCTTTGCCGGCCAGATGCTTAAGATCAAGCCCGTGCTTCACGTAGACGATGAAGGCCACCTTATCCCCATGGAAAAGGCGCGCGGCCGCAAGAAGAGCATCCAGGCGCTGGTAAAGCACATGGAAGAAACCGCCAATCCGCCGGCAAAAGATCAGCTCATCGCTATTTCGCATGGCGACTGCGCCGAAGACGCCGAATACCTGCAAAAGCTCGTTACCGAAAAATTCGGAGCAACCAACTTCCTGGTGAACTACATCGACCCGGTTATTGGCGCTCATTCCGGCCCGGGTACCCTGGCGCTGTTCTACCTAGCCGATCATCGCAACTAACTCAAAAGCGATGTGCCTATGTGCAGCACCACCGCGACGCATAGGCACCCGGCAAGCGTTCTATGCACATGAAGCCAACGCTTTGTTGCTTTACGCGTTCCGTTCACGCAAAGCAACAGGCACAACAACAGCGAAGCAACACCCAGCGAAGAGCCATGATGCAAAACAATAGAGCACGCAACAACATGAGCTAACGCAGTACCCAATGCCGCATAGCCAAATGTTTTATGGTGCTTGCGAATAGGCTTGCTGAGCTTTTTCAGGCCCTGCTTTGCAGGGCCTTTCGCTTTCTTGGCCAACATCCGCACAGGAACTGGGAAAAGGCAGAGACAGAGGCAAACAGCCGAAACAAACCCAGCGACTGCAACCAGATAGCCCATTTAAAAACCCCTTTAAATCGACAAGCCTGCAATAAGCTTCTGGCGCTGCTCAAGAGAAAGCTTGTCCACCCCCGAAAAAGGAATCCAGCGGAACTTCTTGATGCCGGTTTTTCGACACATTCCCAACCCAAGCGCTTTGACTACCGGCTTTTTAAAAACCAGGCTGTAAAGCAGGTTTGGCGTGCCCATTGTAGTTATTGCCACAACCTCAACATTTGGCTTCAGGAGCGTATTCATGCTTACGCCGTCTTTCGATTGGGTGTACAGAATGTTCTTCGCATACACCTTGTCGATAAAGCCCTTTGTTGCCGCAGGCATCAGCTCCCACCAAATTGGGAAAATGAACACGATGCGGTCGGCTTCAAGCATACGCTGCTGATAATTGGCAACTTGCTCGTTCGCCGAAGAGCCCTTACGCCAATTCGCCAGGTCTTCTTTGCTCATTACTGGGTTGAAGCCGTCTTTCGCCAAGTCGATAAGATCAACAACATTGCCGTTCTTTGTTTCGCTTTCGCGCACTTGCTTGCAAAGCGCCGCACTAAACGAACGGTTATGCGGCTCGTTTTCGGATGCGTCGGCCGTATAGGGATGATCGAACACAATAAGCGTTTTCACGATTGGCTCCTTTTCGTTGACAGTGTTTAATAGGTATCATTGTTAACGAACTATGAAACAACTGACGCTCATTGCACAGGCACACCCTGCGCAATGAGCTTCTTATGTGACAGATTTCGCAAACCGTCTACGAACAGGAATAGCCATGGACCTGCGCAAAGAGCGAACGCTGAAACTGCTTGACGAAGCGTTCACGAAGCTTATAGAAGAAAAGCCTTTCGAAGAAATATCCGTTTCGGAGCTCTGCGAAGGCGCCATGATACGACGGGCAACCTTTTACCGCCATTTCCCCAACAAAGAAGAATTTCTTGCCTACTACGTGCAAAATCGCAGGTCAAAAGTTGATAGCAAAGTAGCATCCGATGCCACCAGCCTTAATCTGAATGATTACTGCAAGGCTATGACAAGCGAACTGGTAAAACTCGCCTACGCAAACAAAAAGCTTTTGCAGGGGCTAAAGCTCTCTTCTAGCCGCGATGCCTTCATTGCCGCATTAGCGCGTGCTTTAGCAAAGGATTTTGAAGCAGTATTGCATTCACGCAACTGCTTCACAGCTGGACAGGAAACGAATAGCGGGACGCAAACCGCTGCCATGGCTCAGTTCTACATCTCTGGCATCCTCGCCGCGCTCCTTACGCTGTTCGAAAACGATGCAAGCAAAGAAGAAACGGATCATGCGCTCGCCAATATCATCGATTGCTTGCACTTTCCAACGTCTTAGCAGCTTTTAGCAAACGTCTCCATCTACCCGGATTCAGCCCTAGCTGGAAACAAGCACCCTACCTGAACCGTCGGCTTAACAAATACAAACAAAGCCGCCCTGCGGGGCGACATCTTTAGGCTTCGTTGATGATATCGCGCAGAGCGTTAATGAGCTTTTCGTTTTCTTCGTGGGAGCGAATAGCCACCAAGAAGTAACGCTTGCCCTCTACGCCAGGGATGCCTGTAAGGTCGCGCAGCGTAAACCCTGCGCGCTGCAAACGAACGATAAGGTCGCTCGCACTAGAGATTCCAAAGTCGCGCGCAGCGCGCTCTTCAAGGGCGCACATAACAAAGTTGGCCTCGGAAGGAAATACCTTGATACCAGGGGTTAAGCTAAGCATGCACTGCATCCAAGGGATTTCAGCTTCAAGCACGCGCACGGTTTCTTCCAGGTACTCTTCGATATGGGGGAATTCGCGGGCAACAACTTCGTTAAACAGGGTAAGTTCGCTGCCATCGATAAACTGCGAAATATGCTCAATAGCTTCGGCGTTACCAACTACGTAGCTCATAGGGATGCCTGGCATGCCAAGCTCATTGGATAGGCTACGCACCACAAACAGGTTTTTATACTGCTGCGTAAGATTTACAAAGCTTTCGCCGCCAAGGGTTAGCCCGATGTTGGATTCATCCACAACCACCCAATTGCATACGTCCAAATAACGGCGCAGCGTTTTTTCGGAAAGCACGCGTGCGCAGGGGAAGCTAGGGTTTGCCAGAACGGCAGCATCGAAAGAGCAGCCATTGTTGAAAGCCGTTTGCGGCTCAACCGCAGATAACGAATAAGGGTTCATGAGCCTAATGGGGTTGTGCCCCACGTTGGCAACCGAAAGGAAATAACCTGTAGGAGCAGGCGATGGAATACCAACATTACAGGGGCGATACGCCTGAGCGACGGTACCGATCATTGCGGTAACGCTGGTGCCCGTTAAAAAGCACTGCTCCGGAATCTCGAAATAACGGCCCAGAATGCGGCTTAGATGCTCGCCCTTGCCATCAGGCACAAACGAAAGGTCGCCTTCGGCAATAGCTCCGGCAATAGCCGTTTTAATGCATTCGGGGGTGCCCAAAGGGTTTGCAATGCAGGAAAAATCTACCCAATCGATTTCGGCACGAATGTCATAAGGCAACGTAGATTCCTTCGGCGTTTGCACCGAAGCTTCGTTGACCAAATTCGCTATGGATTCAAGTGCCTTCAAGCGAGAATTCCCCTACCAAGTTTGCAGATAAAAATACCCGGGACCTAACGACCCGGGACATCAACCCTAGCACAACAAATCGCCTGATTATGTGGTGTTAGACTGTATTTGTGAAAAAGAATTTTGCGCATACTACAGGTAGTGTTTCAGTTGGTGAACAACCACTATTTTCCTGGGATGGGCCGGCAATTCTGCTCATGGATTTGGATGCTTTCTTCGCTTCAGTTGAGCAGTTGGACCATCCCGAATGGAAGGGAAAGCCAGTAATTGTTGGCGGTAGCCCCGAAAGGCGTGGCGTGGTTTCTACCGCATCATATGAAGCACGAGAATTTGGCGTGCATTCCGCTATGCCTTCTTCTATGGCTGCGCGCCTGTGCCCTCAGGCCATTTGGACCGACGGCAACTTTCATCGCTATCGCGAAATGTCTGGCAAGGTGATGGCCATCTTGCGCGACGAAAGCCCGCACCTTATGCAGGTAAGCATAGATGAAGCGTTTTTGGACATTACGCCAACCCGCGCAAACCGCGAGCACCCGATGCGCGTTGCACGTCGCATTCAACAGCGTGTGGGCGAACTGGGCATAACCTGCTCCATTGGCTTGGGCGAATCAAAGGCCGTGGCGAAAATTGCCTCTAACCAAAACAAGCCCCGCGGCTTAACCGTTGTGTATCCTGGCCGTGCTGCAGAATTCTTGGCTCCCCTACCCGTTAAGGAAATGAGCGGCATTGGCCCTGTAGCCCAAAAACGATTGCAAAGCTTCAACTTGCGCACCTTAGGCGATGTCGCAAATGCCGACGTGGCCATTCTTCGCCAGGTGTTTGGCAAGAATGCTCAACTTATGGCCGATAGATGCCGCGGCATCGACACTCCTGTTGTAGACGTTGCCGAACCCGCAAAGTCGGTTTCAAACGAAATAAGCTTTGCGCAAAGCCTTTCTTCCCGCACCGAAATTCAAGCACGCATTGCAACCATGGCTCACAAGGTGGGGCGCCGCCTTCGCCGCAAGGGAATGGAAGGCACCACGCTGCACCTTAAGGTACGCAAAGAAGATCTTTCGGTTCGCACTTGCCAACGAAAACGTCCCAACCTGGGCACTAACGACCTTACCTGGTTGCCCATGCTCTACGACATGCTTGATGAAATTTGGGAAGAAGGCGAGCTGCTGCGGCTAGTGGGCGTGGGTGTGAGCGGTTTTGAAAGTGAGCCCGTGCAGGAAAGCCTGTTCGATGATTTGTTTGGCACCAGCGCCGAAGCCGAAGAAAGCCCGCTTATTGCCAATGCGGCTAAAAACGAAAAGCTGCTGCAAGTAGGCGACGCCATCGCACAGCGCTTTGGCGAAGATGCCGTGCGTTTTGGACACGAGATTCGCTCCTACCAAGACACCACTGGCTCCAGCGCCAAGAACCCCGAAGATTACAAGGATTAAGGGGCCGCTGCTACCCCTGCCTTATTGCGAGAGATATCGAAAGCGCGGTGCCTACTCACCTGCAGCTTTTACAGCAGGGCTATTCCGCCAACAGGGTTAAAGAACAAAGCCACTCTTAAAGCAAAAGAGCCCACTTTGGGGCCCTTTGGTTAGTTGAACTTGAAAATCTTTTGCGCCAAGCGATAACCGCCCAAGCCAACAGCCCTGCCCACCGGCGTTGGAATGTTCACAAAGCCGTTGATGATAGTGTGCTTAATCTGGCCGCACAGCTTTGCGTCCTTGGCGTTCAAATACGCCCAAACATCGGCACGCTTAGCCTCGTTTTCAGGCGTTGGTTCCATGCGCAAAAACACCGAGCAGATGCACATCATCATAGAAAGGTAGTTGTGCATGTAACGGCGCAGCTTCTTGTTTTCAACCGTATTCAAGTCCACTGCGTCGATCATGGTTTTGGTAACGCGGATTTGCTGGTCAATACGCGAAAGCATTACCTTTTCGTTTACCGATTGATCTTCACGGCCGATGAAGTAACGGTACGCATCCACGTCGAAGTAACGGATGGTTTTAACGTGCGGCAGCGGCACGTATACAAACACGTTGTCCACGTAGAAACAATGCTCAGGCAGTTTCATGCCCATATCTTTAAGCAGCTGCGTGCGATAGATTACCGAATGCATAAGCAAGTACTGCGAAGAGCGAAAGTGCCCGCAATCGCTCCAGCCAAATTCCTTATCGGTAGGAAAAACGTTGGTGTAGCGAATAGTGGTATGGGTGCCTTCGTATACCTTTTCGTATACATAGTTGGAAATTACCAAATCGGTAGCTTCTGCGCCCTGCTCAACCTTGGCCTTTTGCTCGCGCAAGTAAGCCATAAGGGTTTCCATGGCTTCGCCGTCCATCCAGTCGTCAGAATCAACAACCTTGTAATACAGCCCGGTTGCTGCTTCCAGGCCGGAGTTTACCGCCGAACCGTGACCACCATTGGGCTTATGCACGGCACGTACAATGCCGGGGTGCTCTGCTTCCAGACGGTCGCAGATTTCTGCCGTGTTGTCCTTCGTGGAGCCATCGTCCACCAGGATGATTTCAATATCTTCACCACAGGGCAAAAGCGAATCGACGCACTTTTCCATGTAATCGGCCGAATTGAAGCACGGCACTGCAAAAGAGACAGTTTTCATGCGAGCAGGGCACCTTACCTTTCCGTTCACTCCAAAAGAGCTTAGTCTCAACGGCACATTATACCCACCCGCGCTTGCCAGGGGTAGAATGTGGCAATACGAACATCACCCCACGAAAGGAATGTTTATGACCACGCTCATCAATTCGATGATCGAACGCGCTAAGGCCGATAAGAAAACCATCGTACTGCCCGAGGGCTTTGACGATCGTATTCTGGCTGCCGCCGAAGAAACCCTAAAGCAGGGCATTGCCAACCTGGTAATTCTGGGCAATGAAGAAGAAATCAACGCCAAGGGCTACAACCTTGAAGGCGCAACCATCATCAACCCCGCTACCTCCGATAAGGTAGACGAGTACGCAGGCCTTCTGTATGAGCTGCGCAAGGCAAAGGGCATGACTGAAGAAGAAGCCCGCAACCTTGTTACCGGCGACCCCATTTACTTTGCAACCATGATGATCAAGACCGGCGCTTGCGACGGCCTGGTTGGTGGTGCAAGCTGCGCTACGGTTAAGATTCTTTCGCCTGCGCTGCGCGTGCTCAAAACCGCTCCCGGCGCCCCCATGGTAAGCTCCATCTTCCTTATGGAGGTTCCCAATTGCGACCTGGGCGAAAACGGCGTATTTGCCTTTGCTGACTGCGCATTGGAAATTCAGCCCACCTCTGAAAAGCTGGCTCACATCGCCTACCTGGCAAACAACGGCTTTAAGCAGCTGATGGGCGTTGAACCGCGCATTGCTTTGCTTTCGCACTCTTCTTACGGAAGCGCCAAGAACGACGATTCCAACAAGGTTGTAGAGGCCATGGCCTACATCAAGGAAAACTACCCTGAGCTCAATGCTGACGGCGAACTTCAGCTGGACGCTGCGATTATCCCTGAAGTTGGCCAGTCTAAGGCTCCTGGCTCCCCTGTTGCCGGCAAGGCAAACACTCTTGTATTCCCCGACCTTGATGCGGGCAACATCGGTTACAAGCTGGTACAGCGCTTGGCCAATGCCCAGGCATACGGCCCCATTCTGCAAGGCCTGGCCGCTCCGGTAAACGACCTTTCCCGTGGCTGCAGCGCCGAAGATGTTGTTGGCGTTATCGCCATCACCTGCGTACAAGCACAAACTATGTAAGCAAGCGCGCCAACATACCTGTTAGAAGGGGCCTTCGGGCCCCTTTTTATTTGGGCCGATGCAGCAATATCGAATGCTTTAACCGCAAAAAGCCACGCTCATGCTTATAGGCAGCATCACCGATTGAAAACCAAAAACCAGCAACGCCCCCTGCCGGCAAATTCCCGCAAACAAAAACCGCCCCTGCAAAAAACAAGGGCGGCTAAACGTCAACAGATACGAAAGACGAACCTAAGCTTTGGCAAAGCTCTTCTTCGCGTAATGCGAGGCAGGAACAATCTGGCTGCGAGCATGCACGATGTCGTACGTATCACGTGCAATCATGTATTCCTCGTCGGTGGGAACCACGATAATGGGCACCTTCGACTTTTCGGAAGAGATAACGCGCTCAAAGCCGCGCTGCTTGTTCTTGGCCGGGTCCAATACAATGCCCAAAGGCTGCCAACCTGCAAAAATCATGCGGCGCATTTTGTCGCAATTTTCACCAATACCGCCAGCCAAAACAATGGCATCGGTGCCCGACATAAGTGCCAGAGCCTGACCGATGAACTTCTTTACGCGGGTGGAATACATCTCGTAAGCCAAAATAGCGCGCTTGTTGCCGGCATCGCTGGCCTCCCGCACGCTGCGAAGATCGTTGCTGATGCCCGAAATGCCCAAAAGGCCCGATTTCTTATTAAGAATGTTGGACATTTCTTCGGGCGTATAGCCTTCGTGTTCCATAAGGAAGGTAACGATGGCAGGGTCGATAGAACCTGAGCGCGTACCCATCATCAGACCATCAAGCGGCGTAAAGCCCATGGAGGTATCCACCGGCACGCCATGGTCGACCGCAGTGATAGAGCAGCCGTTGCCCAAATGGCAGGTGATAAGGCGGATATCAGACAAATCTTCGCCCAGAATATCGGCCGCGCGCTCGCACAAGTAACGATGCGAAGTGCCATGGAAGCCATACTTACGGATGCCGTACTTTTCGTAATACTCGTACGGAATGGGATACATGTAGGAGTATTTGGGAAGCGTTGCAAAAAATGAAGTGTCGAACACGGCCACCATTGGCGTGTTGGGCATAAGCTCGCGGCAAGCGTAGATGCCAGCAAGGGCAGCCTTGTTGTGCAGCGGGGCCAACTCGGCCAAATCGTCGATTTTGCCGATAACGTCTTCGGTGATGAGCTCGGACTTTTTAAAGAATTCGCCGCCATGCACAATACGATGGCCAACGGCCGCGATTTCGGTCATATCTTTGATTACGGCCTTGGGGCCGGTAGAAAGAATGTCCAAAACAACGCGCATTGCTGCCGTATGGTCGGGCAACGGCAAGTTGTATACGAATTCCTTTTCGTCAATGCCGTGCTTGTGCAAAGACTGGTCGGTGCCAACGCGTTCGCATAGGCCCTTGGCAAGCACCTTATTGACCGCAATGTCAATAAGCTGGTACTTCAGCGAAGAAGACCCTGCGTTAACCACGAGAATTTTCAAAACCGACCCTCCTTTTTGGCAAATTCTTGACTTATTCATTGTACGCAAAAACACCCTTTCGTTCGTAGCGAACAGGGTGTTTTAGCGGTGACTGGTGAGCGGCGGAAATCGCGGCTCAAAAGGGCTTTATGCGCGGATGAACGGCATACAGACGGTTTGTGCCCTACATGCACCCGTTAAAGGCAGCGCCCCAGCCTCGTATAAAGCTTACAGGATATGCTCGCCCAGCTTCTTGCCGCCAAGCACATGAATATGCAAATGGAATACCGTTTGACCAGCATCGGCCCCTGTGTTGATTACCGTGCGATAGCCCGTATCGGCAATGCCCTTGATCTGGGCAATCTTAGGTACGCGAGCCATCAATTGGCCAAGCAGTTCAGCGGGAACGCCATCGGCCAGCGAAGCATAATGCTGCTTGGGCACAATAAGAGTATGAACAGGCGCTTCGGGCGAAATGTCGTCGAAGGCATAGCACACATCGTCTTCGTAGACCTTAGTGGAGGGAATGCTTCCCTCAATGATGTTGCAGAACAGGCAATCAGCCATGGTTGTTCCTTTCTTCAGGCGCGCACGGTACGCGCATATGCATTTATAGGTTTAAGCCTTCTGAAGCGTGGTGTCTACCACGGCATCGTCAACCTGAGTGTCCAGCTCGCCCATAAGTACGTCGATCTTTTGCTGAGCGTTGTCCAGGCTGCCCTTCAGAAAACGCAGAAGTGCAATGCCACGCTCATACTTAACCAGGCTTTCCTCAAGCTCCAGGGTGTTGCTCTCTAGCGCCTTTACAATTTCGTTGAGCTCGGTCATGCCTTGGCGAAAAGTAAGGCCCTCAACAGCACTATTGTTTGCCATATCAGTCATTGGTTTCCTCCAATTCCATCAAACTGGTCAATTCAGATTCGGTTTGCCCTTCAACCTTGCAGGATAGGGCACCATCGATTAGCTGCACTTCAATGTTGCTGCCAACGGGAGCCTGGGCAACGCTTTTAACCACATTACCTTCGGCATTGCGGGCAACAGACCATCCGCGCTCCAGCGTGTGCAAGGGCGAAAGATCGTTTAAACGGGCAGTAAGCACAGCAGCATCGGATACCGGCTTGCTTAGCATGCCCTGGCCAAGCTGAGCCATCTTCTGGCGCTTAAGCTCTACTTCGTGCGCTGATGCCAAAGTAAGCTTTTTGCCGGCCTGAGCAAACCGCTGTTGCGCAAGAACCAAACTCTGAGCATCAGCAGAACCAAGCTTTTGACCTGCATGAGTAAAGCGCTCGCGCAATAGGTCGATTTGCTTAGAGGGCTCCCCCACCATCGATTCGCCAATATGCTCCAAGCTCTGACTAAACAGATCCAACGCTTGCGCATCGCCGCTAAACAGCAGAGTAGGATCTTTGAACAACGGACGAGATTCGATATTGCTCAAAAATTCTTCAGAGCGAACTAGGCGATTTTTGAGCGAGCGAGTACAACGCTCATTCAAATCGTTCATCTGTTTAGCAAGATCGTCCTTGTTGGGCGTTACGAACAGCGCGGCATCGGTAGGCGTAGATGCACGATGATCGGCTACCATGTCGGCAATACTGGTATCGGGCTCATGCCCAATACCAGTAACCACGGGCACTGGGCAGTTGGCGATGGCGCGGGCCAAACCTTCATCGTTAAATGGCATAAAGCTTTCAAATGAACCGCCGCCACGAATAAGCAGCAACACTTCAACGCCCGAAGAACCAACCGCTTCCACGGCACGTATGAGCCCATGTTCGGCGCCCACCCCTTCAACGGGCACACCCGCAAAAACTATGCGTGCCATGGGGAACCTGCGCCTGAAGGTGCGCAAGGCATCGTGGATAACGGCACCCCTAGGAGAGCTAACGATGCCAACAGTGAGCGGCATTCTAGGAATAGGACGCTTACGCTCAGGGGCCATCAAGCCTTCTGCCTGCAATTTATTTGCTAGCGCAGCAATGCGAGCACGCAGGGCCCCTTCGCCTTCGATAGTGATACTGGTAACGTCGAAACTGATGCGCCCAGTACGAGCATAGATATCGAACTTGCCTGTAAGAATTACCTCGGCTCCGATAGCCAGCTGGATTCCGCTAGCCTTGTAGCGGTTACGCCACATCTTGCATTCCAGCACCGCGTTGTCTTCTTTGATGGTGAAATACACTGCTTTCCAACCAGGCTTGTCGGAAAGCTCACTCACCTCGCCTTTTACGCAGAAAGAATGCTTCTTCAGAATAGAATTGGCCAAGTTGGTTACTTCAGAAACCGTAAGGATTTCTTGGCCATTAGCATTCTTAGGGCGCTCATGCTGGCCCTCAAAACCAAATTCAGCACGATATTTTGCAGCCTTCGCCGCTGCATTTTGAGCAGCAGCAACCACATCACCCTGAGTGGCAACAGATCCGCCTTCACCCACGGCTACAGGGTTAGGCGCATAACCTGCCCAGCTACCTTGAGAAGAGGCATCCTGGCTGGGCAGAACGCCGCCCATATATGGCGTATCGTCGCGCGCCACTGCAGGTTATTCCCTGGTGTTGGAAGCGATGAGGTACACCAGCTGCAAAACCGCAACAAGGGCAGCAGCAACATACGTAAGGGCACAGGCACGCAAAACGCTCCAAGCACCTGACTGCTCACCGGCAGGAATACCGGTAGTTGCCATGTACTTCATAGCGCGATGGCTTGCGTCGAATTCAACAGGCAGCGTAACAATCTGGAACAGAACCGCAAAAGCGTAGAAAGCAATAGCCAGCTGAACCAAACCCATCACATTAAGGAAGACGCCAATCAGCAAAATGAAGATCCAAGCATTGGATGCAAAGTTGACTACGGGCACCATGGCGCCGCGCACCTTCATGGGCATATAGCCCTGCGCATATTGGCAAGCATGGCCAACTTCGTGGCAGGCTGTGGCGGTTGCCGTGATGGAAGATCCGTTAAAGGCCTGCGGGTCGAGCGTAATGGAATTGTCTTTAGGGTTGAAGAAATTCTGATCTTGCCCACCCATACGAACCGGCACATCGTTAATGCCGTAGTAGCGCAGCATGCCTTCAGCAACCTGAGCACCAGTCATGCGGCTGGTGTTGGGCACATAGGAATACTTCTTGATTTGGTGGTTTACGTACCACTGGGCGCCGCCACCGATTGCCATGGTTACGACGATGAGCAGAATGTAGGCCATCATAGGTGCATTTCTCCTAACAGGAAACGTTTGTTTTAAACAGAATAGCGGGGGTTACTCGGATTTTTGCTGGCTACCCTCAATAACCAGCTCTCCGTTATGCAAGCGTAACGAAAAATTACCAGCCAACAGGTCGGATAATTCCTTACCAACCACCTTATAGCGCCAGCCCTGCAAAAGCTCGCAATCTTCTACATGACCACGCGCTAGCTTCATGAGCTCGGTTTGCGGTGCCAAGGTTTGCGGCGCAATGCGATTTTCCTTAGCGCGCAAGTGAACGATGGCGTTCATGAGGTCTACCGCGCAATCCACGTTAGCTTCCGACTTGTTGGGAACGCGCGATTCGGGCCAATCTTCTTGCGGGGCGTCCAAGCCACGCTTGATGCATTTAAGCGCATTGCGAGCTTCGTTGCCGCGCAAGCTTTCGCGTACGCCACGTACCATGTAAAGCTCGTCGAGCGAACGCGCTTCACGGCGACAAGCTTCAACAATCTGCTCGTCCGAGCACACCCACTTGCGCGGGATATTGGCGCGCTGAGCGCGCTCTTCGCGCCAGGCTGCAAATTCGCGGGCAGCCGACATTTGGCGCGGGCTGAGCTGGTTTACGCGCTTGAGCTTGCGATAACGCATGCGCGGATCAACTTCGTACTTAGCCGGATTGGAAAGCTCTTCAAACGATTCGTCCAGCCAGGAAAGGCGATTCTTTTCCTTGAGTAGCTGCATCATGCGGTTGTAAATCTGCGGAAGGTAATTAACGTCATCGGCAGCATATTCAACCTGCGAAGGCGATAGGGGCCTACGGCTCCAGTCGGTATAGGAATCCTTTTTGGGCAGGTTAACGTGGCAAAATGCCTGAACAAGAGCCGCGTAAGAAGCCTGTTGGCTTTTACCCAGGATGGCTGCCGCAATTTGCGTGTCGAATACAGGCTTAGGTACCACGCCGGTTTCGTGATACAGGATTTCGATATCCTGCGAGCACGCGTGGAAGATCTTGATGATATTGGGATCGGTTAAAACCGCAGCCATATCCTTGATATTGTCTACGGCCAGCGGGTCGATGATGGCTACTTCGCCCTCGATTGCAACCTGAACCAAGCAAAGCTTTGCGTAATACGTTTTTTCGCGCAGGAACTCGGTATCGATTGCCATATATGAGCTTTCCTGGCAGCGCTCCAAGAAGGCTCGAAGCTGTGCGTCGGTTTCGACGAGCATGCATAACCCTTCGTGTCGATTTGTTGAACTGTGCCCGCAAACATGGCCATAAGCCGGCGGGCATGTGCCCTTTAAGCGGGCATTTCATGTACCATTGCTAGGGTAACAAAAGGGGTGGCATGAAAGTACTCGTTATACACAATCTACGCTCAGGCCTTCGCAATGGAGCTGTGTACGATTTTGTGCGCAGCTATGCAGCCGAAGGCGATGAGGTAACTATTCGCACGCTGGGCTCAAATACTACACTCGGCGAGCTTATGACCGATGCCGCTAACTTCGATTTTGTTATTGCCAGCGGCGGCGATGGAACCGTTGCAAGTGTTGCCTACGAGCTGCGCAATTCTGGTATTCCGCTTTTGCCCTTCCCTGCCGGCACTGCAAATTTGCTTGCGCTCAACTTGTTTGAGCCCAACGAAAGCCATGCGCTTTGCAAACTGGTAGATGAAGCGAAAACCCTCAACTTCGACATGGGCGAAATCGAGGATGCAAATGGCAATAAGATGGGCTTTTCGGTTATGGCCGGGTGCGGCTACGACGAGCTTATTATGCGCAACGCCACTGGCCACAAGCACCTTTTAGGTGATATGGCCTACTTCGAGGCGGCCGTTGCAAACCCCAAGCCCCAGGTTTCGAAGTTCACCATCACCATCGACGGCGAAACCATTGAAGAGTCGGGTATTGGCGTTTTGCTGGCAAACTTTTCAAAGATGCAGTTTGACCTGATGGTTACCGACGAAAACCTGCCACGCGATGGCTACTTGGACGTTATCGTGCTCAAAACCGAAAACGCCTTCCAGCTTTTGCCCACGGTAATGGCAAAGGTATTCGACCATACCGGCGCGCTGGCCAAAAAGGTTGGTGGCCTGCAGGTGTATCGCGGCAGGGAAATTCGCATTGATGCCGATCCAGCCATGCTGGTGGAATACGATGGCGAGCCCAGCGCGGTTACCACGCCCATCACTGCACGCTGCCTTCCGCAGGCAACGCGCTTCATCGTTTCTGAAGAGTGCTACAAGCACTTCAACCCAGAAGCATAGTTTTACCTGCGCAGCTTTCCGTAGGGGCAATGCCCTCCGAGCTGGCCTACGCTTATTTCGGCTTTCAAGAAAAGTGTTTGATATTTAGCGATGGCGGCGCAAAAAATAGCTTGACGCATGGTTCGGGGCATCCCTACAGCTTCGATCAAGTACCTGGGGCGCCGCCTTAAAAACACTTTCTAGAAAACCGCGCTCCAGACAGCTCGTATGGCACTGCCCCTGCGAAAAGCCTAGGCTCTCAAACCGTTGTGCTATTTGGATTCTTCCGAACCATCTTCCAGTTCAGCAGCGTGCGCTTCTTTAACGTGATTGGCCTGCATGATTGCGCTGGCAAGCTGGATGGTGTCGGTGTTTTGCGGGTCGTAGCCCTTGGCACGCATCATTTCCAGGTTCTTCTTAGCAGTCCACTTCTGGAAATTGAGTTTGTAGCGCATCTGTAAAAGGGTAAGGCACACGCTGAATACCATGGCGAAGTACACCATGAGCTTTTCGCCATGCATATCAAGCACTTCGATGCCAGAATTAATGCCCAGGCCATCCAATACCAACAGCACGCCGATAACGGCGATAAACACCAGAGCCAAAATCTTCATTTCGGTATGAGCGTTGATGAAGTCGGAAATAGCATCAATGAAAACCATCATGAGGATGATGGCAACCATAACCGCCAAGATCATGATGATGAGGTGATTTGCCAGGCCAACTGCAGTAATTACCGAGTCGATGCTGAACACGATATCCATAACCATAATGGTAGCAACAGCGCCTACCAAGCCAATGGTTTTGCGCGGCGCATTGGCATCGCCCTGCTCTTCCTTTTCTTCTTCCAAGCCCAAAACGCTACGAAGCTCAACAACGCCCTTGTAAATAAGGTAGATGCCTCCCAAGAAAAGAACCAGGTCACGTACCGAAAAGCCCAATTGGGCCTCACCGATATAAATTCCGGGCACGTAAAAAAGCTTGTCGGTCATGTGCACCAAATACGATGCAAAGCACAAGAACAGCGCGCGCGAGACAAAGGCACCCGCAAGGCCAAGTTTACGGCCGATACTTTGCTGCTCTTGGGGAAGACGATCGGCGGTAAGAATGATGAACACCAGGTTGTCTACGCCAAGGACAATCTCCAAGAACATCAGGGTAACTAGGCTGATCCAAGCCTCGGGGGTGGCGAAGATCGAAAGATCCATTACGAATATGCCTTTCAGTTAGTCGAAGGAAATCTGGGTGCCAATATCCAAGCCCCAAGCGGTAACCACATA
This sequence comes from Eggerthellaceae bacterium, assembly GCA_963625925.1. Lineage (GTDB taxonomy): Bacteria > Actinomycetota > Coriobacteriia > Coriobacteriales > Eggerthellaceae > Anaerotardibacter. The sequence continues at coordinate 23,584 of CAVFVF010000017.1, forward strand.
GGGGCTTGCCTTGGCATCCGACGTATTGCCATCGGAAAGCTCGGCCCACAGGGTGTGTGCCCCCATGTTGTGCAGGTTGAACGTGGTGCGCTGGCCGATAGTGCAGTTGTGCTTTTCGTTAGGCTCAGGGTCGTTAGAAGGGTCGTTGTCGGATAAGGCAGCAGAAACATCGCCTTCGTAGATATACACAGCTACAGCGCGGCCCTTCAAATCGGCGTTGGACGAAGTAATACCAACATTGAGCGTGCCGCAAAGCGATGTAACCAAGAAGTAGCCGATAGTGGCCAAAACAACAACGATGATAACTGCGCGCAAAACCAAATCTTTAAGGCTCTGCTTGCCGATAACGTCCTTTAAGCTCACTTGGGTTTGAGGCTTTTTGACGCCAGAGCGCATTTCCACGCGACGTGCCTGCTCAGCGCGAGCAGCGGCCACGCCTTCGCTAATGCTTTGGCCTGCAGTGGATTGGGGCTTTGCGGCTTCTACAGGCTGCGCAGAAGCAGCTTCATCTTGCGCTGCAGCAGCTTCATCCTGCACAGATGCTGCCTCGGGCTGCTTGGCAGAGCTAGCCTCGTTTGCAGCAGCTTGCTTGTTTTCAGGTGCAGCAGATTCAGCAGCTTCCTGCTCGGAGTGCTGCTTGTTAACATCGTCCTGCGCCATGGGCGCCCCTTTCCCTAAAGATTGCTAGAAGCAATTGTAGCGGAACAAAAAGGGCTCGGAATTAACCGAGCCCCAAACATACATTGGAGGCGACGCCCGGATTCGAACCGGGGGTAAAGGCTTTGCAGGCCTCTGCCTTACCACTTGGCCACGTCGCCATCATTCAAAAAAGCCGGCCGAAACCGACCGGCTTTTGAATGTAGATGGAGCGGACGACGGGATTCGAACCCGCGACCCCAACCTTGGCAAGGTTATGCTCTACCAGCTGAGCCACGTCCGCGCGCAAGAAAGTATTATACGGAATACCTTGTAGTGCGCAAGACCCCAATATGAATTTCTTCACTGCGCTACCATAGATTCAAATTGCACTGAGCCCTACCCTGCTGCATAGCGCAGCGAGGCAAACACCACCAAGCAAGGAGCACCATGGCCACAATTCTTGAGGACCTTTTAGCTTTCGAACCGCTCAACGAAGAAGAAGCCGCCGACCGCGAGCTTTTGATTGATGCCGCCCGTAGCCCTGAATGCTTTGAGCGCAACTGGCCTGCGCATTTCACCGTTTCAGCCTGGGTGGTAAACCCGCAGCGAACGCATACGCTGATGGTGTATCACAACGTATACAACTCCTGGAGCTGGATTGGCGGGCATGCCGATGGCGACCAAGACCTGGCACGCGTAGCCGCCAAAGAGCTCTCGGAAGAAACGGGCCTTACGGGTGCGAGCCTAAAACGCACTGGCCTTCTTTCTTGTGAAACGCTCACCGTAGATGGCCATTGGAAACGTGGTAGCTATGTGCCCAGCCACCTACATTTGAACGCAACGTACCTGTTTGAAGCCGATATGAACGAGGCCACGCGTATTGCGCCTGATGAAAACTCCGGCGTGAAATGGATGGCCTTCGAAGAGGCGCTGCAAGCCAGCACTGAGCCGTGGATGGTTGAGCACGTGTACAAAAAGCTCGTAGAGCGCTGCCGCGCCTAAGCGCTAGACTTCGCACAAATTTTCAAAGCCCGATGCGCGCAAGCGATGCTGCGCGTTAGAATCTGTACGCAAAACACCATCCTGCGAAAGGCAAAACCAAATGGCGTCAGGCAGCAATACCCAGACACGAGCAATGCTCAACGTCTTTGTTGCCGGCGTGCTTTGGGGCTTGGTGGGACCGCTGGTAAAGCTCATGGAAATCAACGGCTCCAATGCAGGGGCTACCAGCTTCATCCGCATGGTATTTGCCATGATCATTATGGGCGCATTCACTATTTGGAAGGTGGGCCCTAAAAGCTTCAAGGTAGATTTCAAAACGCTGCTTTGCTGCATTTTTTTGGGCTTAGTCTGCAACGGCATCTACAACATCGTTTACACGCTGGCCATCGCAAACGCAGGCATAGCCGTAAGTGCCGTACTGCTTAACACCGCGCCAATATTTACCACCATTGCTTCGATATTGCTATTCCGCGAAGGTGTTAGTCTGCTTAAGGTTTTGGCCCTGGTAGTTAATGTGATTGGCGCTTCGCTTGCGGCAACTGGCGGTGAATTCGATCTTGCCGTGCTTTCGGTGTTCGGTATTTTGTGCGGTATCGCCTCGGGCTTTACCTACGGCATGGCTGCCGTGGTAAGCCGCATGGCCGGCAGCGGCACCAACAGCTACGTTATGACCACCTACAGCTTTGTTTTTGCCGCTATTGCCGTGGCCATAATCTCGCAGCCGTGGCAAACGCCCGAAGCCTTTAACCCTGCCGTGCTTGGCTTCGGCTTCATTCTTGCGCTGGTGCCCACTTCAATTGCCTACCTCATTTACTACAAGGGTGTTTTAGCCATGAAGGAAACCAGCAGGGTTCCGATTATCGCTTCGGTAGAAATGGTAGCAACTGCACTGGTGAGCGTAACCTTCTTTGGCGAAACACTGAACGCCGTTGCAATTGTGGGCATAGTGATGGTTATTGCCTCTATTGCCATGATGAGCATCAAGCCCAAAAGCAAACGGCCATAAAGCAAGCTGCCGATATATGGAAGCTGCAGTTTGGCGGCTAAAGCTTTGGGCTATAGCCCCTGCTTTGCGTAAGCGCGCTTGCGTACAAAGAAGAACAGCGAAACCATGGTTACGCCGCACACCAGCCAGCTAATGGGGTAAATGAGCATCAGGTTGTAGAACGAGCGCATGTACGGGAATATGCCCACAACATAGACGATTCGCAAGATGCACGAGCCGATGATAACCACCACCGTAGGCAGAACCGACCAACCCATACCTCGCATGCCGGCAGCCGTCACTTCGTAGGTTGCCGTCATGAATTCAAGCAGGCCTACCAAATTTAGTCGTACAAAGCCAAAGGTCAACACAGCAGCATCGGCGGTAAAGATTCCCAAACTTACCTGGCCACCTGCAACAAAGATTATGCAAAGCGCAATAGCCACGCCCAGGGCGCCACCCATGCAGATGCGCATAACCTTGTCGCAGCGCTCGTAATTGCGTGCAGCGTAGTTTTGCCCCACAAAGGTAACTGCTGCCTGCGAAAACGCATTAACCAAGAAGAAGGTATAGATTTCGTAATTCTGAGCGGCAGAAGAACCCGCTGTGGCGGCGGAGCCAAAATCGTTGATTGCGCCCTGCACTACCAAGTTGGCAATGCTGAACACAGCACCTTGGATTGCAGCAGGAATACCAACCTGCAGAATAGTGCGCAAATCGGTACCCACCACATGCATACCTTCAAAGGTAAGACGGAAGGTTTCTTCTTCATGCAGCAGGTACCACACCACCATAACGGCGCATACCGCGTCGGCTACTACCGTGGCCACGGCAATACCAAACACGCCAGAACTCAAAACAGCAACAGCAACGTAGTCCAAAATCACGTTGAGAATGGCAGCAGCGGCCAAGGCATACAGCGGGCGTTTGGTGTCACCCTTGGCGCGCAACACGGCAGAGCCCATGTTGTAGACAACCAAAAACACCACACCCACAAAGTAAACGTGCAGGTAAAGAGCACCATCCGCCCAAGCTTCGGCAGGCATACTGATCCAGCCAAGAATCAGGTCGGTGCTGGCGATACCGGCAACAGCCACAACAACCGAAGCAGCCAAAGCAACAATTGCCGTGGTTTGAACCGAGCCGCGGATTTTTTCCAAGTCGTCATGGCCAATGTGCACGGCGATAACCACGTTTACACCAACAGCCAAACCGGAAAACAGCGCTACAAACAACGAAATGATGGGAGCTACACCACCAACGGCGGCAAGAGCGGCGCTGCTGATGTACTGGCCAGCAAACAAAGAGTCGGCCGAGTTGAGCAGCTGTTGCAAAATACTGGCAATGGCCAGCGGGATAGCAAATAAAACGATTTTGCCGAGCAAGGGGCCATGCAGCATATCGATACTGTTCGATTTCTTAGTGCCTTGCTTGCTCACGCTACCATCCCTTTCGTTCCGCATGAAAGGTTACTACTCACAAGCGCCCAATCTGTATAGTTTTATTGGATAAGCGATACAAGCTTCACATTAGCGCTCATGCAAGCAAAACGGCTGCATAGCACGCTGCAGAATTCCTGAATCCACGCAGGCATCTTAACCGTTCCGATGTCTTCGCACTGACGATGATGAGTGCAAGCCTCGCTAATTAAATGGGGATCTATCCGATTCGTAATTAAAGCGCACTTTCCAAAAGCAATTTCGTATATTCATGCGCAGGATTTTGGATAATCTGCTGGGCGCTGCCCTGCTCTACGATTTGACCATTCTGCATAACCGCAATTCGGCTGCAAAGCGCCGCAACAAGCGAAATATCGTGGCTGATAAACAGCATGGCCATTTTGCGTTGCTGTTGCTGCGCTCGAAGAAGCTCAACTATGCGCTGCTGTGCGGTAACGTCAAGCGCGCTGGTGGCCTCATCGCACACCAGCAGTTTTGGCCTTGGCGCCAGAGCCCGAGCAATGGCCGCTCGTTGGCATTGGCCACCACTCACTTCGTGCGGGAACCTATCGTAGAGTTCGGCAGAAAGGCCGCATTCGCCCATGAGCTGCTGCGCCTTGCGCCTGGCTTCGTTTTTGGAAGAACCGGCATTGCGAAGGGGCTCAGCCACGCTGTATCCCAAGGTCTTACGCGGATCAAACGATTCGGCCGGGTTTTGAAACACCGCCTGAAGCTGCGAATACGCCCCGTGCCAATCGCGCGCTGTTTGCATGCACTTGCCCGCAAAGCAAACACTACCTTCGTTGGGACGAAGCAGCCCCAGGGCGATATTTGCCAAGGTAGTTTTGCCGCAGCCCGACTGACCCACTATCCCTACGCATTCGCCCGGCGCAACGGAAAGGCTAGCCCCCACAAGCGCCTTAAGTGCAGTTTTGCCCTTTTGCTGGTAGGAATAGCTGATGTTGTTTAGCTGCAAAATGTAAGGTTTGCTCATAGCAACTCACCTACTTTAGGCAAACGCGAGGCACCAACCAATTGAGCGGTATAGGCAACCTGCGGGTTACTCAGAACTTGTGCGGAAGGACCTTGCTCGACCACGCACCCCTCACGAAGAACCAGCACTTCACCGCCAAGGGCGCGTGCCACTGCCATATTGTGCGATGCCAGCACTAGCGCGGTATTGCTTGTTTCGCACAGCAGTTTTAACTGGCCTACCAGGCTTTTCTGCGAAACAACATCAAGTGCGCTTGTGGGCTCATCGGCGAATACGATGCTTGGCTCCAAAAGCAGCGCCGCCACAACGCCAACACGCTGGCACTGGCCGCCCGAAAGCTGAAACGGATAGCTTTGCAGCAAGCGCTCGGAGTCTTCGATATTCAACTGCGAAAGCAAATCCAAAGCTCGGTTGCAAACTTCACCACCCCAGGAATAACCATGAGATTGCGCCATTTCAGCCAACTGAGATTCCACCGTGCGCGTTGGCGCAAAAGACGCTCGGGCATCTTGGGGCACCATGCCCCATTCCAACCCGCGCCATGCTCGAAGCTGGTTAGCAGTAGCAGCGTACACGCTTTGCCCGCGATACTTTGCATCGCCCTGCACGTGAGCATTGCCAGGAAGCAACGCCAAGGCGGCACGAATAAGAGTGCTCTTACCACTACCGCTTTCGCCAACCAGGCACACTACTTGCCCGGCATCAACGGAAAGCGAAACGCCCGAAAGCGCCACGGTTTCCCCAAAGCTAACACTCAAATTTTGTATGTCGAAAAGCCTGCTCAACAACCTGCTCCTAGTTGATGTCAACATCCACGGTAATTTCGTAATAGTCGCAAGGGTGCGGCTGCAAACCAGTTACGTTTGCCTGCGAAACAATGCCCATAGTTAGGTGCGAAACAAAGAAATAGCCACTGCTGTCCAGCAGGATCTGCTGCATTTGGCTGGCAAGCTGCGCACGCTTTTGCGTATCGAATTCCTTGTTCAGTTGCGCCGCCAAGCCCTCAAGGCCCTCGTCGTAAAAGCTGCCGAAATTCTTGCTGGACCCTTTTAGGCACGTTGCATCGAAAAAGTATTCAGCATCACCCGTAGGCGCGGTTACCAACGCGCTTGCATATACATCCCAAGCGCTGGAATCTTTGCGGATGCTGGTGTGATTTGCACTGCAGTTCACCTGGACATCAAAGCCTAGTTCGCCCAAGGTAGCCTGAGCGCATTCCGCCAACAGCGGAAGCTCCATGCGCCCTGGATAGGTAAGCCAGCGCAGGGTGAGCTTTTGGCCATTCTTTTCGCGAACACCATCGCCATCACTGTCTACCCAGCCAGCTTGCTCAAGCAGCTGTTTGGCCAGTTCGGGGTTGTAGGCTGTTCCAGTATCAACCACTTCGCCCGCCAAAATGTTACTGGGGAATGCACCTGCTGCAACTGCACCACGGCCATTCAGCAGCGCATGTACAAAGCCTTGCTTATCTATACCCAAAGCTAGCGCTTTGCGCACCGTTTCATCCTGCATAACGGCGGATTTGTAGTTCACCTGGCCAAAGAACGTACGCGAGCCATTGCAGCTTGCAACGTTGAATTTGGATTCATCGGCAAACAGACTATAGCTGGCATACGGCAAGCCATAACAGGCATTGATTTCGCCCGACTGCAACGCAGCGGTAAGCGTGTCGCCGTCGGTTACCGAAACCACTACCACCTTGTCTATGTTGGGCTGGCCATTCCAATAGCTGTTGTTCTTGGTAAGGGTTATTTGAGTATCGGACACACTTTGGGCAACGTAAGGGCCGGTGCCGGCAACATTGCCTTCTGAAGTAACGCCTGCTTGCATGTCGATTATTGCAGCATACGGGTCGCACAAGTAATTAATAAGCGATGGCACCGGCTCGCTGGTTTCCACCACTATGCTGCCAGCTTCATCGTTGGCCTGCACGGCAGCGATCTTAGTATCGCTTGGAGCTCTGTCGTGCGTGGACACCAACGCATCTAGGCACTCCTTTACCGCTGTTGCGCTCATGTGCCTGCCGGAGGTAAAGCTCACATCGCTGCGAAGGAAAATCTTCCAATGCGTGCTATCAATCAATTCATATGAAGTTGCCAGCCAGGGCTCGGGCTGCATGCTGTCACTGAACTTGAACAGGGTTTCGCCCACGCCATAGCGTACGGCACTCCAGCCCGAATAATCCGAATGCGGGTTTAACCCAGCATCATCCATTTCCACGCCGTAGCCCGTGGTGCCGTACACCAAGGTTTTTTCCGAGCTATGGGTTTCTGTCTGCGAACAGCCCGAAAGAAGAACTGTGCACATTAGAACGGCCGCAACCAACGCAGCTACAACCAAAGCCCGCACCAACCGGTCCGAACTGCGCGATACGGTGTGTTTTGCTATGCCCGCTACTTGTTCCATTGGCCGCCTTTTAGCGTAGTTTTCCCCTGAGGGTCAATCCAGTCGCGCAGAGTATCGCCCAGCAGGTTGAACACCATAACCGTAATGAAAATTGCCAAGCCAGGAGCCAATACCGTCCAAGGCGCAACCTGAAGCAAGCTGCGAGAATTGCTCATCATCGACCCCCATTCGGCCAGAGGCGGCTGCGCCCCTAAGCCCAAAAACGAAAGGCCGGCCAGTTCCATCATCATGGTGCCTATGTCCAAGGCAGCGGTGACCAACAAAGGGCCTGCAATATTAGGAAGAATATGCCGCATCAGCTGCTGCAAAGTGCCGCACCCTGCAAGGCGCGTGGCTTTAAGGTAGGTTGCGTTGCGCTGGGCAAGAGTAAGGCTTCTGGCCAAGCGAGCATACTTAGGCCATGAAATAGCAATAAGGGCAATAACGGCGTTCTGCATTCCGCCGCCCAAGAAGCTTGCTACTGCCAGAGCAAACACCAAGCCAGGAAATGCCAAGAACACATCCGAGGTGCGCATTAGCAGCGTATCTAACCAGCCACCGCGCCAACCAGCAAACAAGCCCACCAAAGTACCAAGCACGGTAATAGCTGCCACCAAAACGAGCGTCCAGAACAACGAAGACTGAGCACCCACCAAAATGCGCGAAAACAAATCGCGCCCGTAACGATCGGTGCCAGCCCAATGCTGTGCGTTTGGAGCCTGAAGTGCGGCGGATAGATCTTGCGCGTAAGGATCGTACGGGGCCAGCCATGGCGCACAGGCGGCAACCAACACCAGCAGCAACGCCAATACACCAAACGCAATAAGGCGCACGCGCACGCAATCCTCATGCTTGCACATGCGAAGCGAAGGCAAATTCGGTAAGCGATAGCTTTGGGGGAAGGGTGTCATTCGGCCTGCCCCCCAATGCGCAAGCGCGGGTCGAGCCCGTGCTGCGCAAGGTCGGATACCAGATTAACCAGCACATAAATTATGGCCATCCATACTACGTAAGCCTGAATCATGGGGTAATCGCACATGGTAATTGAATCCACCGCCAGCTTGCCCACGCCATCCCACTGGAAGATGGTTTCAACTATTACAGTGCCGCCCAGAAGGTCACCCACCGAAAGCGCCAGCAACGTAACCAGCATAGGCAAACAATTCTTCAATACGCTTTTAAACAAAATGCCGCGCTCGCCAACGCCGCGCGAGCGAGCTCCAAGCACGTAAGGTTTGCCCAGTTCATCAAGTACGGCAGCGCGAATTTGCCGGGTATATTTTGAAGCCATGGCAATTACCAACGTAGCTGTAGGCAAAACAGCGCCCTGCAAACTGAGCGATTCTATTCCCTGCTTTCCAATTGCAGATGAAACTACTGGAAGCCATCCAAGCAAAACGCCAAACACGTATATAAGCACAAGCGCAACAAAGAAGTTAGGCAAAGAATTGCCAACGTAGCCCATCACGCGAATTAAATAATCGATAAAACGGTTTTGACGAGTTGCTGCAACAATGCCAAGCGGTACCGAAATTAGCAGGGTGAAAACAACAGCCAATATCGCAAGCACTACCGTTGCCGGCAGTTTAGAGGCAAAAGTCTGAAACACATCCTTGCCCGAGACGTAGCTGGTGCCCATGTTGCCAGTTAACACTCCGCCCAACCAATTCAGGTACTGGGCAACAAACGATTGGTCAAGCCCAAGCTCGTGGCGCTTGGCGTCGATAACACTTTGCGAAACCGCAATGCCCTGAGCTTCGGCCATGTTCGTAACAACATCACCGCCGGCCAAATACATAAGCCCATAAGAAAGCAAGGTGATGCCCAAAAGAATTGGCACAAGCTGGACCAGGCGTTTTAGTACATATGCGCGCAGCTTACATCCTTACTCTTTATGGTGGCGGAGCCTGCATTTGCCCTCTGTTGAAGTTCTCAACGATTGCTCTTCGGTGTTACGGTATCATAAATCGTGTTACTACTCCGCCAATTCGACGAAAGGCTCTACATGCCCGCCGAAACCCCCACTCCCCCGCATATGCAAGGCAACTACCAGCAATCCAATCAACGCTATTGGAACAATCGAGCCGAAAGCTATTCGGCCCAGCATTTGGGTGAACTAGATGGCTCTCAGCACCATGCTTGGGCAGCCGAGCTTGACGGCATGCTGCAAAAGCGTTTTATGGGGCGCGAACGCAGCGATGTACGCGTGCTGGACATTGGCTGCGGGCCGGGGTTCTTTTCCATCGTCTTGGCCGAGCTGGGCTACAGCGTTACCG
>CAVFVF010000018.1:0-31605 GCA_963625925.1 Eggerthellaceae bacterium
AGACGGACCAGCCGGGCCTAGGAAGCTCCAATCAAGCTCAGCCAGGCCAGCCGCCCGGCCAGACCAAGCCATGCAGCTCGGTCAGACCAAGCCAAGCCGCCCGGCTAAACCCAAACACACAGGCGCCCGCATTGAGCGGGCGCCTTTATTTTTCCCCTAGCCAAGAGCCCGGGCCCAAACAGGCGGCCCGCCAACGTGTCAAAACATCGGCTCAGAACAAAAAAATCCCCGCACATAGCGGGGATTGAAAGCTACAAGCTATAAAGAATAAAGGGGCAGCCCTTCAGCACACAGCCTACAGTTGCTGAGCAGCTTCAGGCTCAGGGATAAGCGGCAAGGGCTCTTCGGGTTCGTCTTCTTCGATAAAATCGCCAAAAACGGGCTCGCCGTCCTGAGAAAGCTCAACCATGCCAGTAAGTACATCAACGTATTGGTAAGACTGACGTGCAGCAACACCGCGCTTGCGCTTTACTTCCATGATGAACAGCTGCGGGTGAACCTGCTTCAGCTCGCCTTCGCTTTCTACAATTTTGGAACGACCCATGTTTGCACGAACCTTAAGGGTTTGGCCAACGTAGGTGCTCAGCGTTTCGCGGATGTTATCAATGATCTGTGCTTGCTTCTCTAAGTCCATAAATAGATATTCTTTCGTGTTTGGGCATAAAAATACTTAGGTAGTCTAGCACCCCTGCAAATGCTACCGAACAAACTACAGATTCCATCCATAGTGCAGGGAATGCGTTATACGATGCAGAATCTACTGCAGATATGCACCAGTTTGGCGTCCCCAGAGGTGAGCGTATTCCCCGCCCTGTTCAACCAACTGAGCATGCGGGCCGTCTTCAACCACCTTGCCGCCGTCCAAAACCACAATGCGATCTAAGTTGGCCACCGTGGAAAGGCGATGCGCCACCACAATGCAAGTACGCCCGCGCATAAGCGTTTCCAATGCATCCTGCACCAGCTTTTCGCTCTCGGAATCCAGTGCGCTGGTAGCTTCGTCCAGCACCAACACCGGGCAGTTGGCCAACAAGGCGCGAGCAATAGCTATGCGCTGGCGCTGACCGCCCGAAAGCTTTACGCCGCGCTCGCCCGTAACCGTTTCAAAGCCCTGGGGTAAGCGCTCAATAAACTCCAAAGCGTTTGCCTGCTGGGCCGCACGGCGAATCTCTTCCATCGAAGCATCGGGGCGTCCATACGAAATGTTTTCGGCAATAGAGCGATGGAACAGCAGCGCTTCCTGCGGCACATAGGCAATCTGGCGGCGTAGGCTCTGTTGGGTGCACTCGGCAATGTTTTGGCCATCCACCAAAATACTGCCTTCTTGAATATCGGAAAGACGCAGCAAAAGCTTGGTTAACGTGGTTTTGCCCGCGCCGCTCATGCCCACTAAACCAACACGCTGGCCTGCGGGAATGTCAAGGCAGAACTTGTCAAATACCTGGGTGCGCGCATTGCCATCGGTGTAATAGAAATCGATGTCCTTGAATTGGATAGCGCCAACAGACACCTGCAAATCGGGAGCACCAGGTTTGTCGTCTACCAAACGCGGCTCATCCAACACAATGGTCATGCCGCTGGCATCGCCAAACGCGCGGTTGAAACGCTGCAAGCCGTTGTTGATGAAGTTGAACTGGTTGGTGATGGTGTACGTGTAGGTAAACATAAGCACCAGGGTGCCTGGCGTAATGCCAAACCAAGCATTGCCACCGGCAATGAACACCGCCACCACGCTCATAATCACTACCGTAATGCATGCAGTAATAATGCCGCGCGTAAGGGAAGCCCACATACGCTTGCTATCGCGCAGCACCACTTCCTTGTTGGCAGCATCAAACAATCCGCGCTCATAATCTTCGCGACCATAGGTTTTTACTGCCAAGATGTTGGCCACCGAATCGGAAAGCTCGCCCGAAAGGTTGTTCTGCGCACCTGCCGCCTTTTCGTTAAGCGAAAGAATGCGCTTGTACATGTAATACGAAACGCTGGCGTAGATAACCAGCAACAGCATAAGAATGGCCACATACAGCGGCACACGCGGCGCCAAAATTCCGCAAGTGAAGATGATGGAACACAGCACCGGCATGAACGGGAAGTTGATGGTTTCAATGAGCTGGTTGTACGCACTCATAAACTTGCTGGTTTGGCTAACCAACGTGCCGCCAAAACGGTTGGAGTGGAAGCTCATGCTCTGGTTGCACAAAGCATCGAAGCTCATAGTGGCCAAGTCGTAGCTGGCAGCAATTTCCAGCTTGTACAGCGTGTAATCCTGTAGCTTGCTGGCCGCCTGACCAAACACGTTAATAAGTATGAGCGCCAGCACAAACGGGCCGTACACAGCAAACACCTGGCTGGCTTCCACCGGCTGCTCGCTCACCTTGTCGACGATAAGGCTCATCACATACGGGTTGCCGTAGGTAAGCAGCGCCACAAAGGCGAAGGTGCTGAACATCAGCCCAAAAAAGTACCCCTTGTGATTCTTGGTTACCTGCCAATAGAAATGCAACGTGCGTCGCGTGGTTGATTGCTTCTTAGGCTTGCTCATGAATCTCCAAATATGCGTGTCCTAGCTGGATAAACGCCTCGCGTTCTAACGATTCGCCGCGAGCCTTTGCCGAAACGCCCGCGCGCTCAAGCGCTTCAGGGATATTGGCCAGCATAAGCTCATCTGCCGTGGCGGCGTTGCTGAAGTAGGTTTTCATGGAATTGGAAATGGTTTTGCGGCGCGTGGCAAAGGCAGCGTCGGCCATGGTCATAGCCGCCTTCATTAAAGGCTGCGGCAGCTGCTCATTGCGCCTGTCCATGCGGATTACGGCACTCTTCACGCGCGGTGGCGGGAAGAAGTTGCCCTCCGACACCGCAAAGCGGCCGTGGTATTCGGCCAAAAGGCCCAGCTTTACCGTATAGGCGCCGTAGTTCTTGGTACCAGGCTTGGCGCACATACGATCAGCCACTTCGGCCTGCACCATAACCGTTTGGGTTTGCAGGCTTTCATAGCGCTCAAAGAAATCAAGGATGATGGTAGCTGCCACCGCATAAGGCAGGTTCGACACCAGCTTGTTGGGAGCAAAGGGCACTTCACCAGGGTCAACAGCCAAGGCATCACCCGAAATAAGCGTGAACCTATCGGCCCATTCAGCGCAGGTTTCGGCCAAAACGGCAGGAAGGTCGGCGTCCATTTCGATAGAAGCAACCTTGCCGGCACGCTGCAACAGCGCAACGGTTAGCGTGCCAATGCCAGGGCCCACTTCCAAAACGTTGTCGGACGCGGTGAGCTCAGCCAAGTTGCAGATTTTCTCTACCACACCGTCGTTGATAAGAAAGTGCTGGCCCAAAGCCTTTTTAGTCATCAGGCCATGTGCTTCCAGCACCGCACGTGTTTCGGATACAGAAGCCAAATAAGAAAGCTTGCCCATTTAAGCACCCCACTTCCCTAAATGTTCAGGACGAATAGTTTTCAGGCCCACAAGAGGCACAACCTCATCAATGGCAAAACCCGCCAGCGCCATGCTGGAGCGCACGGTTGCCACCAAGGGCTCAAAGCCATGCGGGTCGCCGCCATCGCCCACCACAAACAACGTGAGCGGACGCTTGGGTGCACTAGGCTGGCCGTTGCGTTTGCGCTCCAGATACGACCAAAAATAAGGCTGCATGCGATCAAGCATGGCCTTAGCCTGCGAAGGCGCGCCAGAAAAATAAATGGGCATAACCATAAGCACGCGCTCGGAGGCTTCAAGCTGCTCCAGCAAGCCAACCAGGTCGTCTTCAAAGATGCACTTACCTGCGGTTTCGCAAAACTCGCAGCCGTTGCATCCTTCAAACTTGGCAGTGGCAACCTCAAACAGCTCCAGCTCCACTTTTGGTTGTGCTGCTTCCAGCTGCGCCGTGAGCATACGCACCACACGGGCACTCTTGCCGTTAATGCGCGGACTGCCGTTTATAATGAGCCACTTTGCCATGCGCCTATGCCCTCCCGTGCAGCTTCGCCCATTGGGAGCGCTGCCATTCGGTAGGCTGACGGTTAAGCAAGCCCAGAGCGTTTTCGTACACCTGCTGTAAAAGAGCGGTTCGCTCAGCAGCGGTTTCGCAACCAAGAACTTCCAGCATCTTTTGCGCAGTAAACACCACGTGCGCAGGGCCGCAATCAACGCCGCGCATAGGCTCAGGCGTCATGTAGGGGCTGTCGGTTTCGGTAAGCAAACGATTGAGCGGCACCTTAGGGGCAGCAGCGCGCACTTCATCGGCCTTCTTAAAGGTAAGCGGGCCGCCGTAGGCAATAAAGCAACCGTGTTCGGCCCATGGGGCAAGCGCTTGTTCGTCCAGGTTAAAGCAGTGCAGCAACACGCCCGCAGCCGGAAAGCCCTCGTCTTCCAAGATAGCCAAGCCTTCATCGTGCGCATCACGCATATGCAAAATGAGCGGCAAACCAGCCTGTTTTGCCAGCTGAATTTGACGCCGGAATACCCCACGCTGTGCGGCGCGCGGCGAAATATCGTAGTAATAGTCCAGGCCCACCTCGCCCAGCGCGCATACGCGCGGGTCGGCCAAGCGGTGCAGCATTAAGCGCTCAACGTCCAAGTTCCACTTATTAGCATTATGTGGATGCACGCCCACGGCAATACGCATATGCGGCACCTTTGCGGCGTATTCGCCTAAACCATTGGCCTGCAGAAGCTCGCGGGCGCCGGCTTGCCACTTTTCCAGACTGTTGAACGTAGGCCAAGAGGTATCGGCGTGACCGGCAACGCTCGGCACAGCGGCAGAATCGCAATTGGCAGCCGCAGCAGCACCATCGCCACCACCAGCCTCAACAGCAGCGCCAGCCACAGCAGACACAGCCTCAGCTGTATCAACATCCGCGCCCTCGTTTTCCCCATCTTCGGCTCTATCGCACGGGTCGGTCATGGCGCAAACAAACTGCACGCCATGGAACGCGCAGCGCGCCAGCTCGTTTTCGGGGAACTGCAGCATCTGAATATGAGCATGAGTATCCGCCACCGGGCCCTCTAGGCGCGGCGCTTCAACCTCACGATACTTGTGATGCTTACGCTTCTGGAAAAAGGAAACGCTGAACGCCCCCTGTTCAACAAAGGCGGCGTTCAGCGATTGATCTTCGGAAGCTTTAATTGCTACCGGTTCCATTTACTCGATGGAAAGGTCGATGGCCTCGGCATCCAGGCGCGGGAACAGAGGGTCGCCCACAGCAACAGCGCTGCCGGCCTCAAGCTGACCCCAAGCGCTAGCTGCCTCGATGTCGGTAACTGCGGTGATATCGCCCAAGCTCAAACGCTTGAATACCTCGGCGGAAGTGCGCGGCATAAAGGGAGCCATGTACAGCGCGATAATGCGGATGGCTTCCAATGCGTTGTAAATAACGGCGGCAAGCTCATCTGCGGTTTCTTCGCTCTTGGCAAGGTTCCACGGAGCCGATTCTTCAACATAGAGGTTCACGCGGCTAGCAAGCTTCTGCACCGCTGCAGCAGCTCCGGTGAAGTCTACCTGGCCCATGCAGGCATCGTATTCCGCATACAGGCCAGCGGCAATTTCTGCCAGGGGGTTTGCCTCAGCACCGGCAGGAGCTGCGGGCACCTTGCCCTCAAAGTACTTCTTGGTCATGTTGAACACACGGCTGCACAGGTTGCCCCAGGTGTTGGCCAAATCGGCGTTGTACACCTGCACCATGCGCTCGATGGAAATGGAGCCGTCATGGCCAAACTGAACGTCGGAAAGGAAGTAGTAGCGGTAAGCGTCAACACCAAATGCCTTTACCAGGTCGGCAGGCTTTACGGCATTGCCCTTCGACTTGCTCATCTTTTCGCCCTTGGTAAGCAGGAAGCCATGACCAAACACGGTGTGGGCTACCGGCAGGCCAGCAGCCATAAGCATTGCAGGCCAAATAACGCAGTGGAAGCGCGTGATGTCCTTGCCCACAAAGTGGTACTGCATGGGCCAGCGCTGCTCGAATTCGCCATCGCGCTCAGGGTCACCATAGCCAATGCCGGTGAAGTATGCCAGCAGAGCATCGGCCCAAACGTAGGCAACATGGCCATCGTCGAAGGGCAGCGGCACGCCCCAGTCGAAGGTGGAACGCGAAATGGAAAGATCCTTCAAGCCGCTCTTAACAAACTGAACGATCTCGTTCTTGCGAGTTTCGGGACGGATAAAGTCGGGGTTTTCTTCGTAGAACTTCAGCAAAGGCTCCTGGAACTCGGAAAGCTTGAAGAACCAGTTTTCTTCACCGCTTGCCTTCTGAACAGGGCGCTTGCAGTCGGGGCACACGAACTCGCCTTCGTCGTTCTTCAGAAGGTCGCTTTCGTTGTAATAGGTTTCCTCGTGCACGCAATACCAGCCCTCGTAAGAGCCCTTGTAGCAATAGCCCTTATCGAACAGGTCCTGCCAAAACTTCTTAACCGTGCGAGCATGACGCGGCTCGGTGGTGCGTACGAAGTCGGTATAAGTGATGTCGAGCATGTCCCAGCAGTCGCGGAAGGCAGGCTCCATGGAATCGCACCAATCCTGCGGGGTCATACCCTTGGAAGCGGCCGTATCGGCAACCTTCTGGCCATGTTCGTCCATACCAGTAACAAAAGCCACGTCGTAGCCATTCATGCGCTGGTAGCGCGCAACGGCGTCGGCCGAAATGGTGGTGTAAGCGGTACCCAGGTGGGGTGCTGCGTTTACGTAGTAAATGGGAGTGGTGAAGGAATAGGTTCCCTTGCTCATGCTCATGCTCTCTTTCTTGGCGAAAACGGCCGATGATACCGCCCGCCCGTTAAGTGAATGATGTTGCGAATACGCCCCATAAAAAGGTGCGCATACGGTTCGATATTTTAGCACGGCATGCACTGCCATGCCCTATATACAGAAAGCATCTAGCGAGGGTTGAGCATTCGCTCGCGCGTTTGCCAGTCGGGCATAACGCGGGTTAGCAAGGTTTTAAATCCTGGGCCATGATTTGGTTCAAGCAAGTGGCACAGCTCATGCACCACCACGTACTCCAGGCATTCCGGTGGGTATAACGCCAAGCGAACGTTTATACACACGCGCCCGGTTGTAGGCTGGCAGCTTCCCCAACGGCTTTTCATGTTGCGGTATGCAAGCGTTTCAACATGCACACCCAAAATCTGCTCCCACTCGGCAACCAGCGGTGGAACACAAGCTTTAACCACCGCGCGCCACTGTTCCACTTCTTCCTTAGAAGCGTTTTCGGCACGAGCAGCTGGAGTATTTGCATACTTGTGCTGCTGTGCTGCAACCCAAGCACTCTTAGATGCCACGAATTCGCGCAGGCGCTTTTGCGAAGTGCCATACGGCGCCGAAAGCGTAACCTCACCGGTGGGCTTTACATGCAAGCGAATACTCTTCATGCGTTTTAGCGAAACGTGGACGGCAATGCCGTCCACGTCCAATACGTATTTGGTTGCACCAGCCACGCTTACTTGAGCTTTCCAACGCGCATGCAACGCATTGCGTTCAAGATAGCCAGAATAGCAACGCCCACATCGGCGAACACCGCCATCCACATATTGGCAATGCCCAGCGCCGCAAGAATAAGCACGGCAAACTTAACGCCCAAGGCAAAGATGATGTTCTGCCAAACAATGCCCATGGTTTTACGCGCAATACGAATAGCCGCGGCAATCTTAGAGGGCTTGTCGTCCATCAGCACCACGTCGGCCGCTTCAATGGCAGCATCAGAACCCATGGCGCCCATGGCAATGCCAATGTCGGCGCGGGTAAGTACCGGTGCGTCGTTAATGCCATCACCCACGAAGGCAAGCTTACCCTTTTCGCTGGTAGAGCCAAGCAAGCGCTCAACCTGATTAACCTTGTCTTCTGGCAGAAGCTGACCATGGAATTCATCCAGGCCAAGCTTGGTTGCCACCGCTTCGGCAACTTCGGTGCGATCGCCCGTCAGCATTACCGTCTTCTTCACGCCCACAGCATGCAGCTTGGCAATGCATTCGGCCGCGTCTTCCTTCACCACGTCGGCAATAATAATGTGACCTGCATATTCGCCATCCAGCGAAACATGCAAGATAGTGCCGGTAAGCTCGCAATCGTGATAGGTAATGCCCTGCTCGCGCATAAGCTTATCGTTGCCAACCAATACCACGTGCTGGTCCACCACGGCACGCACACCGTGGCCGCCTTCTTCGGTTACCTCTGCAATGCGATTACGGTCAATTTCGCCCGTGAATGCCTCTTTGATAGATACGGCAATAGGATGGTCGGAATATGCTTCGGCGTGTGCCGCAAGCGAAAGAATAAGCTCGGGGTTAACATCGGCTGCAGCTTCAGGGTGAACCGCCACCACATTGAAGGTGCCATTGGTAAGGGTGCCCGTTTTGTCGAACACAACGGTCTCGGTTTCGGCCAGGGCCTCAAGGTAATTGCCGCCCTTAACCAGAATGCCCAAGCGCGATGCGCCGCCGATGCCACCAAAGAACGAAAGCGGCACTGAAATAACCAATGCGCACGGGCACGAAACAACTAAGAAGGTAAGGCCGCGCTCTACCCAGTCGGCCCAGTTCAGACCAAACAACAACGGGGGCAGCACCGCAATTACCAATGCACCGATGGTAACCACAGGCGTGTAAATACGCGCAAAGCGAGTAATGAAGTTTTCGGTTTTAGCCTTCTTTTCACTGGCGCTTTCCACCAGCTCCAGAATGCGCGAAACGGTGCTCTGCTCAAAGGGCTTGGTTACCTTAACCGTAAGAACGCCCGTCATGTTTACGCAGCCCGAAATAATCTCGGCCCCAACATCAACATGACGCGGCACCGATTCGCCGGTAAGGGCAGCGGTGTCCAGTTGGCTGTTACCTTCCACCACAATGCCATCCAAAGGCACGCGCTCGCCAGGCTTAACCACAATTTCGTCGCCTTCGGCAATTTCATACGGGTCTACCTGCACCAACTCGCCTTCACGCATAACATTGGCGTAGTCGGGCGCAATGTCCATCATTTCCGAAATGCTCTGGCGCGATTTGCCCACGGCATAGCTTTGGAACAGCTCGCCCACCTGGTAAAACAGCATTACCGCTGCACCTTCAGCCATATGCGGTTGGCTTTCGGGGAACAGCACCAATGCAAACGCGCCCACGGTGGCAATAGTCATAAGGAAGTTTTCGTCAAACACCTGGCCGTTTAAGATATTTCGACCGGCCTTTAGCAGTACGTCGTAGCCCGAAATCAAAAACGGGATAAGGAACAGTACAAATTCCAAATACACGGCGTTGGTGCTGCCGCCTACGTAGTTTGCCAGGGGCACAAATTCAGTTACTGCAAACACCACGGCAAAGATAACCAGCGCAACAATAATGCGATTGCGCGTTCGCTTTTGCTTCTTGTTCATGGGAGATCCTTTCGGGCGCACTACGTCGGGGAGCCAAGCTTCAAGCGCACTTGATAAACGGCTATACGCAGAAAGCCTGCGTAGGCAGCATAAACACGCCAAGTTCGTACATACGCTGGCGTAGCGCGGCTGGCTGCGTAAACCTCAAAGAGCGCACGAAGTTGATGTGCCTTTGTTGACCGCAGCGGCAGCTTCGTCTAGCGAAGAATGGTCATATCCGGTTCGATCTTCTTGCAGATCTTTTCAGCCTGATCCATGATGCCGTCCAGGTTTTCCGGCTCGCAGTCGATTACCAGCTTTTGAGTCATAAAGCTCATAGAGGCGCTGTTCACGCCATCGATCTTCTTAATGGCTTCTTCCATCTTGGCGGCGCAATTGGCGCAGTCCAAATCTTCAAGCTTGAATACCTTACGCATTGCGGAGTCCTTCCCTTGCGGTTTGACTGGGGGTTATTCGCAGATGTGCGTCATGCCTTGAGCCAGCATGGTGTGCACGTGATTGTCGGAAAGCGAATAGATAACGTTTTTGCCATCGCGCTTTGCACGCACCAAGCGCGACTGTTTCAGCGTGCGCAGCTGGTGGCTTACCGCACTCTGGGTGGCACCGATAGACTCGGCCAGGTCGGCTACGCAAAGCTCCTTAGCCATAAGTGCATACAGGATTTTGATGCGCGTAGTATCGCCGAATACCTTGAACAGATCGGCCAGGTCATACAGAAGCTCTTCATCGGGCATTTCGGCTGTTTCATCGGCGATGTATTCACCGCAAGCGCAGCCTTCGTCCTCGCAATCATGCTGCTGGGCATCTTCGAAATTCTTGTCGGCAGCCATGGCCTAACCTTTCTTCATATGAACAACTGTTCATAAGTATAGCCCTGTTGCACGCTACGTCAACCCAAACAGGTGTATTTAAATCGGTTGGCGGAAAATCTTCTGTGGCACTGCCAGGCTACGTGGCGGCAACAGGCCGCACGGCGGCAACAAGGTGCAATAAGGCCCCAGCAAAAGCTAAGAAAAAGCTTGGTGCAAAGTTATTTCGCATGCAGAAGATGCCACTCCCCTACCGTTTTGCAACTATTTAAAATTTCTTCTTGACTTAAAGTTAACCGCTGCTAACTTGTTGGTTGAACAAGAGCTGGAAGCCTTACCGGCGTGCCTTACGCGTACGGCAATTTGCTTTGAGCGAGCAGTTAAGCAGCACTGCACCCAGGCAGCTAAGCCCAAGCGTCAGGCGGCAACTCGCCACACGGCACCAGCGCACAAACAAAGGAGCAACTATGAGCAACGTAGCTATTGTTTATTGGAGCGGCACTGGCAACACCGAAGCCATGGCCGATTTGGTTGCCGAAGGCGTAACTGCAGCCGGCGGCACCCCCACCATCATCCAATGCGCCGATTTCGGCGTTGAGCGTGTACCCGAATTCGATGCATTTGCATTTGGCTGCCCCGCCATGGGCGACGAAGAGCTGGAAGACACCGAATTCGAGCCCATGTACGAAGAGTGCGAGCCCCTTCTTTCCGATGAAAAGGTGGGCTTCTTTGGATCGTACGACTGGAACAACGGCGAATGGATGGAATACTGGGTACAGCGCGCCGAAGAAAACGGCGTAAGCCCCGTCGAAACTGTTATTGCCAAGGATTACCCCGAAGGCGAAGCAGCCGAGGCTTGCAAGCACTTGGGCGAGGTTCTGGCTCAGTAATACAAAGGAAAGGCTAGCGCCCAGCTGCCAAGCTAAAACGGCAAAAGCCCGCCCATCACCCTACATAACCTTGGCACCCGCGCGCCGGGTTCGCATCGAACGCGCCGGCTGCCCAAACGTCCCTTTGGCTCTCGATAGACACCTGGCCATTGGGACGTTTTTATTGCTGCTGCATTTGTTTATGCAGCCTGCGCAAACGCTAAATTTTGGAATTATTTTCGCAAGTTTTTGGAACTATTTTCGACAAACTTTCGCATTGCTTTCGCACTTTGTTCCAAAAAATTTAAGGTTGCGCCGATAGGCTAAAGCCGGTGTTTCGCTCGCCGGGCAGCTTCCGAAAGGAGGTTGTGCCCATGGATGCTCAAACAGTGCTCGCGCTCTGCGCGATTCTGTCCCTGACCCTAGGGATCATCGATATTTCCCGCAGGTAAGGCTGCGGGCCTTGAAGATATCGAGAGATTGGAGGAGTGAACGGTATTGGACAGCAAAAAGGCCGGGTGAGTCTTCCACAATACCCCGGCCTTGATGCTCGAAGGTGCTGCCCGGATGGCGGGACACCTTTTCTAAGTGCGATTCTACCAGCCGTAGCCCTTAAACATCCCAAAAATTCTTCAGGCGCAAAAATTGCCAAAACCGCAGGTTAGCTCAATGCAATTCCTAACCGCCGCATTACGCAAACAACAAAGGCGCCCCCTGAACGAGGACGCCTTTGCAGCAATTAGGATTCAAACGCAGCAGCAGTTTACTCTTCTGCCTGCAAAGCGTTGTACTCTGCGTCTTCCACGGGCTCCAACCACTCGTTGCTTGCGTCTTCACCGGGATATTCAAAGGCCAAATGGCTAAACCAGCAATCTTTCTGGGCACCATGCCAATGCTTTACATTGGCAGGAATCTCTACCACACTGCCAGGCTTAAGAGCCTGCGCGGGCTTGCCTTCCTCCTGATACCAACCAAAGCCATCCACGCAAATAAGCACCTGGCCGCCACCCTTGCTTGCGTGATGAACATGCCAATTGTTACGGCAACCCGGTTCAAACGTAACGTTGTGAATAGGCAGGTAAGCATCAGGGCCGGTTACCGCATTCAGGTAGCTCTTGCCAATGAAGTACTTTGCGTAAGCGTCGTTAGGCTGACCCAATCCAAAAAAGCCACCATGGCCTTCTTCTTCGGCAGAATCGGCATACACTTCTTTAGCCATGTTGAAGGCCGCCCAAGCGTTGGGCCAACCGGCGTAAAAAGCAATGTGGGTAAGAATCTCGGCCATTTCCTGTTTGGTAACGCCGTTTGCCTTGGCGCTGGCCAGGTGATACTTCAGCGAGCTATCCAGAATGCCCTTTCCAATAAGAGCGCTGATGGTAACAACACTGCGCAGCTTCAGCGGCAATTGACCTTCACGGCTCCACACCTGCCCAAACAGCACATCATCGTTCAAATACGCGAACTCAGGAGCGAATTCGCCCAGAGCATCATGGCCCGCCGTCTGCTTTACCATTTGCCTCACCCTTTCACCGTGGTTTGCTTTGCTGGTTTTAAGTTACGCGGCGTCACGTATCGTGTCAATACATAAATTACGCGGTGTTGCTTAAAGCGCATCAGCTGCAATTTCTAGGTTATACTGGGCTTGCGCACACACGGCGCGCCCAGATTACCCGCTAGCTGGGAACAAAGGATGGCAATGGCACAAGATTTCAAAAGAGCACGCAGCGCCGAGCAAAAAGGCATGCGCATGGCCGACATCAAGCAGGCCACAGCGCAGCTTTACCGCGAATGCCCGTACCATGAAATCACCCTTACCACCATTGCCGAGCGCCTGGGCTGGAGTCGCGCAAGCCTGTACAAGTACGTAACCACCAAGGAAGAAATCTTCCTTGAGCTATGCGCCGACGCGCGTCAGGCCTACTTTGACGCCCTGCTTGCCGCCTTCCCCGAAAATAGCAACCCCACCCACGCCGAAACGGCCAAGCTATGGGCACACGCTGCGCACGAAAACCGCGACTGGTTTATTTACGGCAACCTGCTACTCACCATCATCGAAACCAACGTTACGCTCGACCGTTTAAAGGTGTTCAAGAAGGCCTACTACGACCACTTCGATATTCTGTCGCAGCGCATGTGCGCCGTGCTAAAGATGCAGCCCGAACGCTTTGGCATTATGCAGGAAGCCATCAAAAACGAAGCGTGCGGCCTGTGCGGCATTTGCTCCAACAACCCACTCATTGAAAAAGCCTTGCACGAGCTGGGAATTTGCCGCAAACTGCCCGAATTCCTACCCACGCTGGAAGAATTCATTGCCATGTGCTTGGACCACTACGCAAGCTAAATGCGCGCATGCCCAACACCGCACAATAGGCAAGCGGCAAACACAACCAGCTTGCAATTCAATGCGGCTCGCTTCGGCGGGCCGCATTTTTGTTGGCTACAATGGTTGCAAGCATCTGGCAGAAAGGAAGGCCCATGGCTGGCGCACCGCAGCATAAACTTGAGCAAGCAGCCCTTCGCAAAAAGCAGCTGCGCGCCCATTACCTTGAAGTGCGTAAAAACCTGCCTGCCGAAGAGCGCGCCTTGCACGATGCACAAATTCACCAGCAGCTAGAAGGCTTTGCCCCCTACCAACAGGCGCAGCTGCTGTTGCCCTACGTTTCGTACAGCACCGAAATCAACACGCACCCCATAATTGAATCCGCCCTGGCCGCAGGCAAACGTGTGGCGGTGCCGCGCTGTGGCGCTAACCACCAAATGGGCTTTTTTGAAATTGCCAGCTGGGCCGACCTCGTGCCCGGCTACAAGGGCATCTTGGAGCCAGCCCCGCACCTGCAAACGCCGCTTGCACCCCAACAAATGCAAGGCGCCCTTTGCTTGGTACCTGGCTTGGCCTTTGACGCGCGTGGGTTTCGTATTGGCTACGGCGGCGGATACTACGACCGTTTCTTGGCCAACTTCACTGGCGCAAAGGTCGCCCTGGCGCGCCCTAGCCAGCTAAGCGAAGAGCCCATCCCCACCGACCAATACGACATTGCAATAGATTACGTGGTTACGCCCAGCAAAATCATTAGCTTCTAAATGCCCGGCGTGCCTGGTCGCAGCCCCAGAGCTTAACCCTTGTAGAAGCTAACCCCGCAGCGGCCGTTTTCCTTGGTAGTGTAGAGCGCCTTATCGGCATCGGTATACATGCTTTCGCCTGGGTTGTCTCGATCGGCAAAGGCAACACCCACCGAAATAGAAACGGGCGGCAAATCATCTTTGGGGTTCTGCAAGCGCTCGTTGATGTAGTCCACCTTTTCTTCGATGGTGTAAGCCAAGTCGCTGGTCATTTCCACCATGATCACAGCAAACTCGTCGCCACCGATGCGACATACATGGTCGATGCTACGGAAGGTAGTGGTAAGCAAGGTTGCCACATGCTTCAAAATACGGTCGCCCATTTCGTGGCCATGAGTATCGTTTACCTGTTTGAAAACGTCCACGTCAACCAAAATAAGGGCGAACTGAGCCTTATCCTTTTCATACAGATCGAGCATGCTGTCGTAAGCACCACGATTTAATAAATCGGTAAGGGCATCGTGTTCGGCCTGATGCTTGATAAGCATTTGGCGCTGCTCGTTTTCCCTGTACACGTTGTTGTAGGTAACAGCCAGGTTCTGCAGCTCTTCTGCGCCAATAACAGGAAAGATTACACCGCGCTTGATGCTTTCGTTGTAGCTGATAAGGGGCTTAACCACCAAGCGGCGAATGCTGATGCAAGTAAGAATGGCCATGATGGCAAAGATGGCAACGATAATCTCGAGCTTAAAGAAGGCGTCATCGAAGATTTTGGCTGCTTGCGTTTGCTCGTTGGAAAGCTCGGTTTCAAGCTGGCTGGCACACAGAGCAATGCCCTCGTCGATCTTGTTTTTGGCAAGCTGATAGTCATCATTGAACAGCAGCGCCTGAGCACGGCTGAGCTTGGCGCTGTTGGAAAGTGCTGCATCTTCGGCCGAAAGCTCTACGGCAGCTATCGCAGAAGGCCACGTAGAGGAATCTGAACCAGTGCCCTCAAGCATCAAGCGCATAGCCAAGTACTCGGTTTTACATAGCTCGTTGGATTCATCGAGCGCTTTTTGCAAGGCGGCGGGCGCCTGGGTTCCGCCATGAACCTCGGTAAGAACCTGCACCGCATGCTCGCGACGCTGGGTGGTGTTCACTTCTTCAAGGTAGTTGTTCACGTGGGAGGCATCGCCGGTCACAACAGCCAAACGCGCCTGATCGGTTAAGTAAGTTGAGCCCTCTTCAAGTTGGCGGGCAGCAGCTTCGCCCGAAATGTAATTGCTGGAAGCGGTTTGTACGGCATCAAACTGCGCCCTTACAAACACACACAACACCACGCAAACAATGCTCAAAACAACAGTTAGAGCAATGCTTATAGCGCTTACTTTGCGAATTTTGATTTTCTTCATGGCTGGCTCATCTGCTTATGGGAAATGTGCTTATTGGTAAGTTGGTTAACTAAAACCATTTTTGCACTCCCTGGCCCGTTCGGCTCATTTCGCTTAGCCCCTAAACCTATTTTTAACGCAGAAGCATAGCGAGTAAAAAGAACAACGAAGAGGCCCCGTGCACCACCAAGGGCAAAACTGATGTAACATATTTATAGATATATTTGTTACATAAAGGAGGAACCATGTCAGTTCCCGTACCCCTTATTCGCCCTATCAGTGACTTGCGCACCAACCTCAACGATGTGTGCGAGCAGGCACAAAACACGCAGCAGCCCATCTTCATGACAAAAAATGGCAAGCCCAGCCTTATGGTTATCGATTGCGAAGCCTACGAAGCACAGCGCAAGCACGACCGCTATGCAATGAAACTGCGCGAAGCCGAAATCGAAGCTCGCTACATTAAAGAAAATGTTTCGCTGGAAGCGCTGGATAGCACCATGGGCAAAATCTTTACTGCCTGGGAGCAATAATGGCCGCCGCCACAAAAAAGAGTGCAAACGGTAAGCAAGCTCGTCCGAAAGCGTCCACCACAAAAGTGGAGCTCCGTCCACGCGCTGCACTCGACATCGAATCCATCGTGGTATACCTGGGGAAAGTTCAAGGGTCCCCCACTGCAGCCAAAAAGCTGTATGCCCAAATTCGCGAAGCTTTTGCAACCTTGGCAGCGCAGCCAACCATTGGCCGCAAGTTTGAAGATGAAATGCTAGAACGTTCCGGATACCGAACCTGGCTGGTTGGCAATTACCGCATCTTCTATACCTTCGGCAATGCAACCATCACCATCTGGCGCGTGGTACACACCAGCAAAGACATCGACGGCATGGCGTTTATCGAACTGGATTACTAGGCCGTTAACCGCATCGCGCACAGCAATTGCCGCCAACGTCATTTAAGGGTAAAGTTAGCCGTGTCTAACCATGAATGAATCGAGGCCGCAATGCCCAACAGTAATACCCCCTACTTGGTAGTAAACAACCTGGTTAAGCACTATGGCGAAGGCGAAGCGCGCGTAACCGTGCTACAGGGCCTTTCCACCACCATCAACCAGGGCGAAATCTGCGTGCTGCTGGGCCCTTCGGGAAGCGGCAAAAGCACCTTCTTAAACCTTATTGGCGGCTTGGAACCGGCCGATGCAGGAACCATCAGCGTTAACGGCACCGAGCTCACCGCTCTTTCCGAAAAGCAGCTGGGCGAATACCGTCGCCGCGAGCTTGGCTTTGTGTTCCAGTTCTACAACCTGGTGCCCGACCTTACCATTCGCGAAAACATAGAAGTGTGCCAATACCTAAGCAGCAACCCCCTGCCCATAGACGACCTGCTTAAATCGCTGGGTTTGTGGGATCACCGCTCCAAATTCCCGCGCCAAGTATCGGGTGGTCAGCAGCAACGCTGCGCTATTGGCCGCGCTCTGGTAAAGAACCCCGGCCTTTTGCTGTGCGACGAGCCCACCGGCGCGCTGGACTACCAAACCTCTAAGGAAATTCTGCAGCTGATGGAAAGCATCAACCGTCAGTACGGCTGCACCATCGTGATAGTTACGCACAACGATGCCATCAA
The DNA here is from genome assembly GCA_963625925.1 of Eggerthellaceae bacterium. Taxonomy (GTDB): domain Bacteria; phylum Actinomycetota; class Coriobacteriia; order Coriobacteriales; family Eggerthellaceae; genus Anaerotardibacter. The sequence goes on from CAVFVF010000018.1 coordinate 17,090, forward strand.
GAACATGGCACACCGCATATTGCGCCTGCGCGACGGCGCGCTGGCAAGCGATGAAGTTAACCCGCAGCCCATGCCCGCGGCCAGCCTTACCTGGTAGGAGGCAGGCATGAACCCCTTAACCAAGCGCCTGCCGCGCGAGCTGAAAAACAACTTCAGCAAGTACGCGGCCATATTCCTGATGATGGTGTTTGCCATTGGCATCACCAGCGGCTTTTTGTCGGCGGCATCTTCCATCGAAAAACTCATAGGTACCATGGATGCCACCTACAGCATTGAAGACGCACGCTTTACCACCACCTTCGAAGCCACCAAAAGCGAGCTTTCTTCTGCTGCCAAAGCAGCCGAGGGGGCAGGCGCGGGCAAAACACATATCTACAAAAGCTACTGCTTTGACCTGGATTTTGAAGCCGAAGGCACCCAGCCCAACACCATCGCGCGCGTGTACCAAGAGCGCACAAGCGTTAACCTAGCCGCTTATGCCGAAGGCCACGCGCCCCAAGCCAAAAACGAAATTGCCATCGACCGCGTTGCCGCCAACAACATGGGAGTAACGCTGGGCAGCACCGTTAAAGTAGCGGGCACCGAATTCTCCGTGTGCGGCATCATGACGCTGCCCGACTACAGTGCCTTGTTCGAAAAGAACACCGACTTCATGTTCAACGCCGTTTCCTTTGCCGTAACTACAGTTTCGGCCGATGCGTTCAAAGCGCTGGAAGAAGAGCATTCGCCCACCTACACCTATTCGGTGCGCTTCGAAAACCGCGACCTTACCGATGCGCAGCGCGTTGATGCTGAAACCGAAATGACCGATGCCTTGAGCAGTGCCGGTGTGGTGCTAAGCGACTTTGCCGACAAAGACTCCAACCAGGGCATTGGCTACCCCTTGGACGACGTCCAGAGCGACTCTTCCATGTGGACCATCCTGATGCTGATGCTCATCGTTATCATGGCGTTTATGTTTGTGGTGCTAACCAGCAGCACCATCGAAGAGGAAAGCGCCATCATTGGCACGCTTATGGCTTCGGGCTGGCGCAAGCGCGAGCTTATTGCCCATTACATGGCCATGCCCTGCATCGTGGGAATACTGGCCGCAATTATAGGCAACCTGCTGGGCTACATTGCCCTGGTGGAGCCCATGAAAAACCTGTATTACAACTCGTACAGCTTGCCGCCCTACGTAGCTAGCTGGGATTGGGAAGTATTCTTCGTAACCACCGTGGCACCCGTAGTGCTGCTTGTTGGCATTACCTTTATTGGCCTTGCGCGCAAGCTGCGCTGCACCCCGCTGCAGTTCCTTCGCCACGAAACCAAGAAGGGTGGCAACAAGCGCGGCGTGGCCTTGCCCGAGCGCCTACCCTTCCCCACGCGCTTTAGGCTGCGCGTATTCTTGCAGAACCTAGGCAACTTCGTAACGCTGTTCTTTGGCATTATGTTCGCCAGTTTGCTGCTGCTGTTTGGCCTGTGCATCATGCCCACCATGCAGCACTACGCCGACTCCATGGCAAATGATGTGCCGGCCCAGCACTTGTACACGCTTAAAACCCCATTGGAAATTGACGGCAGCGCAACCGAGCGCGAAGCATGGGCTGCTGCCGAAAAGCTTACCGGCGCGCGCGATGTAGCCGATTTGGGGCTTACCCCCACCGAGCTTTTAAGCTCGCTGGTTAAGGCCCAAACCATCAATTCAGAGGGGCACGCCTACAACACACTGGAAAACAGTGCTGCAGCCATCGCCCAGGCCGAAAAATATGCTGCCGCTTCGCTTCAATACGAGCGCCCCAGCAACGCCGGCCTTGAAGCGGTAAGTGTATACGGCGTACAGGAAAACTCGCGCTACTGGAAAGACTTCAGCGTGGATAGCGGCACGGTTGCTCTAAGCGCTGGCATGATGGATAAATTCGGTATCAAAACAGGCGACAGCGTTCAGCTTACCGACAAATACGAAGGCAAAACCTACACGTTCACCGTTTCCAAAACCTACGGAAGCGATAGCAGCATTGCGCTGTATATGCCAATTTCCCAGTTCAATAGCACGTTCGGCAACGATGCCGACTACTTTAACGGCTACGCTTCAAACGAAGCCCTGAACTTGAACGAACGCTACGTGGCCACCGACCTAACGCCTGAAAGCATGGACAAAATTGCCGCGCAGATGACCAATTCCATGGGCGACATGATGAACATGCTGCTGGGCCTTGCCGTGGCCATCTTCCTGCTGTTCACCTTCTTGCTTACCAAGACGGTAATCGACCGCAGCGCCCGCGCCATCAGCTACATGAAGGTGTTCGGCTACGCAAACCGCGAAATTAACCGACTGTACATTCGCTCTATCAGCTGGACAGTGGCAGGCTCGCTGGTGCTAAGCATTCCGCTGATCATTGCGGGGCTCAACGCCATCATGAAGGCGATGCTCATGGAGTACAGCGGAAACATCGTTATCTATACGCCACCAGAGCGCATTCTTGAAACCATTGTTATCGGGCTTGTGACCTACGCCCTAGTGGCAGTGCTGCATACCCGTCGCATCAAGAAAGTTTCGCTCGCACTTGCATTGAAGGTTCAGGAATAGCTCTTGGCGGTCCGGCGTGGAGCGCCCGGTGCCGTTTCTAGGGCGGAATGCCCGACGCAGGGAGGCGCACACCCGCTTCCCTGCTTAGAAATGCCCGCTTTAAGCGGGCATTTCTGCGTGCAATTGCAATTGCTACTTAAGGAACTTCCCTAGGTCTTCATCTCGCAGGAAGGCCCGCTCGGTTGGGTCGGCTTCGGGGGTTTCGCAAAACAGGAAGCCTAGGGCTCCGGTGGCTTTGGGGTCAAACCGGTAAAACGCCTGCAGATTGCTGAAGTGCGACTCAAACGCTTCGTAGTCGAACTCGGCCTGCCCTGCCGCCAAAGCCTCGGGCGCAGGGATGTAGCCCATGCAGTTAAGCGTGCCTTCCTTGCCCGCTAGCAGTTCGCTCCAATTGGGGCGAATGTTGCGCAGGAAGTAGTCGTAGGTATGAAAGCCATACGCAAAGTAGGCCACTTCCGTACCGCAAATGCCCGCAAAACGCAGCGGGTTGAATTCGATAGGCGCAATACGGCCTTCGTTCATACGCGTTTCCACATGCACGGGGAAGTTTTTGGCACCCACATACTGGTTTACCTGGTTCAACCATTCTTCAAAATGTGCCGCATGCTGGCAAATAACCGAAGGGCCAGTAATGTAGCAGCGGTCGGTTGTATCGGCCTCGTCGCGGAATTCGTGGCGCAGCACATCCAACACCACCGCTTTGCCCTGCTCGTCGAAGTAAGCGTCCACCGCGTATTCGGTGCCCTGCAGGTACGACTCGATGATGAAGCTGCCTTCGGCCAAAGCACTTTCGGAATAACGGCTGCGCCACACCTGCATGTTCTGCTGAATGTCAGCCAGCGCAGCATCCCACTGCTGGCGCGATTCAATCACATACACACCCACGCTGCAGTAGCCAACGTTGGGCTTTAGCACGAAGGGCGTGGTCAGATCTTCAAAGCGCACTCCAGCCAACTGGGCCGTAGGCACCTCCCTGTACGTAAGCTCTGGATACATTGGCGCCAAGAGCTTGCGCATGCGAGCCTTGTCTTTAAAGGTGGCAACCGCGCTAGTTAACGCAGCATCGGTGGCATGTTCGGCAATCCAACTAAAGGCGTTTTCGGAAGTGCATACCAAACGTTCGCCCGCATTCAGGCGCGCAGCAAACTCTTCGCTTTCCAGCACGTTTACGTTGTAGCGCGCGCCCAGCTTACGGCCCATTTCGTTAGCAAGAATGGGCTGCTGGGTTTGCTCCAAATACTCAATAAGCACCGGTGCCGCAAAGGGCTCGTCTACGATCATCATGGGCGTGGTTCCTTTCGCTTCCTACATAGAATACCGCCGCGCAACGCCCACAGGCGCGTTAAAGCCACAGGCGCGCTTTGCATCACAAACTGCCTGCCGGCGCTTAGCCTCCAAGCAAGCTAAGCCTGCGGCCGTGCTTTAGCCGCCAGCAAACCAAATCTGCGGCCCGCGCTTCAAGCGCAAGCACATTTACGCCTGCAAGCGCACGGTGAAGGTGATCACATTGCCCTGGGCGTTTGCATGAGCGCTGCCGCCATGCGCTTCGGCAATGCTGCGCACTACCGAAAGCCCCACACCCGTGCCGCCCGTTTTAGAACTGCGCGAAGAATCATCGCGGTAAAAGCGCTCAAACAGCTTGTCCAGGTTGCCCTTTGGCATTTGGTCTACCTGGTTGCTTACCGAAAGCTCAGCCTTGCGCCCGTGCTGGTACACACGAACACACACCTGGCTGCCTTCGCTTGAATAACGCATGGCATTGTCCAGCAACAGCTCTACCACCTGCGAAATTGCAGCAGAATCACCCTTGCATTCCACATCGGCATCCAGCTGCTGAACCAAAACCTTGCCGCGTTGCTGAGCCACCGCTTCAAAGGGCTCTGCTGCACTTCGCACCACTTCGGTAAGGTTTACCGGCTGCAGGTCGTAGCCCTTGCCTTCGTCCATGCGCGCCAGCATAACCAAACGCTCGGTTAGCGTGGACAGGCGCTGCACCTGCTCAGAAATACTGCGGCTCCATTCGGTTTCGCCGTTTTCCATTTCCTGCACTTCATTCGCAGCCGAAATTACCGCCAAGGGCGTTTTTATCTCGTGGCTGGCATCGGTAACAAACGCCTTTTGCTTTGCGTAGCTTTCTACAATGGGGCGAATAACAATGCGCGAAAGCAGCACCACCAAAATCAAAACCAGCAGCCAACCAACAATGCTAATAAGAATGCTTGCCGTCAAAAAGCTTTGGAAGTTACCCAAGTCGCGGCTGCAGTCCAAAAACAGGTACATGGTTTGCCCGTTTTCGAGCGAAGAAGTAGCAAAACGGTACTGCTGAGCAAAGCCAGAATGCCCGCCGCCCTTCATAACGCCCTGTGCGTATTCCAGCGCCTGATCAGCCGTAACCGAGGCAATCTGATTCACGTCTTCAGCAACAAGGCTGCCATCGCTGGTAAGGGTAACGGTGAAGTAGCGGCTTTCGAACGGAGTTTCGGCACTCATGCCATGGCCGGAATCAAGGCCAAAGCGGCCCTTCTCGGCCGATTGCGAGCCGCCAGAAGAACCAGCGCCGCCAGCATCGCCAGCGTCAACCGCACCAGCGCCGCCAGCATCAACCGCACCAGCGCTGCCGGCAGAGGAACCATCGGAATTCTTGAGCGCGCCCTCTTCCTGCTTGGGTGCATCTGGCGCACTGTTTGCAGAAGGGCTACCTTCATCGGCCTGGCGCAAGCTTGCAGAATCCAAGCCCATGCCTTCCGGGAAGGCGCCGTTGTTTTGCGCCAACAACGCCAGCCTGGCATCAGCCGAAGCGCACACGTTGTAGTAGTTGATGCCGTTGATAGCGCCAATCATGCAGGCAAGCACAATGGTTACCGCCAGCATGGCCACGCCAATAAACTTGATACGCAGGCGCTTTTCCACTGCTATTCGCCCGCCTTATCAGCCGAGCCTTCGCCCGCGCAATTGGTTGGATCTTCGTTCACCACAAGGGCATAGCCTTGGTTGCGCGAGTTCTTAATAGAAGCATTAGCTCCAACCAAAGTAAGCTTTTTTCGCAGGTGAGAAAGGTATACCCACACCACGTTGGAATCTTCTGGAGCGTCGGCACCCCAAACGCAGTTGAGCAATCGCGCAGTGGAAAGGTACTGGCCGGCGCTTTCCATGAACAGCTGCATCAGCTGGAATTCGCGATTGGGCAAGTGCTCGGTACCCACCGGGCCGCACAGCTCACAGCTTTCACGACGCAAGGTAGTATTGCCCACCTGCAAGGGAGTTTCGTCGAAAGCGGCATCATTGCGCGTAAGTACGCGCAGCCGCGCCAAAAGCTCTTTGGCGGCAAAAGGCTTTACCAAGTAATCGTTAGCCCCGGCATCAAGCCCTTCAACTTTATCGTCCACCGTGCCGCGGGCGGTAAGCATAATCACAGGAATGCGCATGCCTTGCGCACGCGCGGCACGCAGAACCTCCAAGCCGTCCATCTTGGGCATCATTATGTCCAGCACGGCAACGTCGTATTCGTTTGTTAAAAGAAGATCCAGTGCGGCAGAGCCATCAAAGGCAGCGTCCACTTCGTAGCCATTGTGCTCCAAAATGGCGCACAAGGCGCGGGAGAGCTGCTGCTCGTCTTCTGCCAGCATAAGCTTCACTTTTGCCTACCTTTCGTGCACTGCCTTCAGGTTCTAAATAGGAGCATGCCCAACAGCCAGCGGCTGCGTACCCAGGTTGCCCACAACGGCATATTACCGCAGGCGCCTTAACCCAACCTTAAGGTTTAACCTTATGCCAACCTAAAACCCCAGGTGCTTCCTTAAACCAACTTTAAGTTTGCCCTACGTGCTGCCTACCTGCGCAAATGCCGCTTACAACTAAAGCACGCCAAAACAAGGCACAAAGGAGCACGCAAATGACCAAAGCAAACGAAACCTACACCACCCGCTTTAGCACCGTTGGTGCAACCAGCGGAGCCACCGCGCATTACGCGCTCACCCACCCCATGAGCAACCAAGCAGCCGTAACCGAAATTCCTGGCGGCCCCTCAACGGGTATTAACGCCGCAACGCAGAAGGCCACTTACACACCTGCAGCAGCGGCAACCGCAGCAGCCACCGCAAACGCGCAGCCTGCCAGCTCGCAAGCTGCCACAGCGCAGCCTGGCTCTGGTGCGCCCGCAACCGGCGCGCCAGTGCACCCCTTTACCCAAGAAGCGGCGCAACCCCAACGCAATACCAAGGGCAAGCTCATCGCCCTTACCTGCGCGCTTTCGCTCACCTGCGGCCTTTTAGGCGGCGCACTGAGCGGCAGCCTGGTTAGCTCCACCACAGGCCAAGGCCAAACAAGCGGTGCAAGCATGCAGCAAGGCGGCGGCGCAGGTGGCCCTGGCACCGGCAGCCAAGACGCCATGGGGCAAAACGGGCAAAGCGGCGATTCCGCCAGCACCGATACCCAAAGCCAAGCCGGCCAGGGCACCCCCGATGCATCCAGCAGCGCAGGCTCAGCACCTTCCCAAGGCGGAATGAGCAGCCAGGGCAGCGGCCAAACCGGCAGCAGCAATTCCGGCAACGCTGGCAATAGTGCAAGTAGCCAATCTGGCAGCAGCAATTCCGCTTCTTCGGCCGGCAGCTCCAACAGCTCCAGCAGCTCTACCCAAGCCACGCAAACCGCAACCATCAGCTATCAACATTCCGTATCCGCCTAAACGGCGCGTTTCCTTCCCATTGGGCGCCAGGCCCCTCCTGGCGCCCTTCCTACTACAAGGGCCCTTGCGCCCTTCCCTTTTCTCTAAAAAGAAAGGATCCTCATGAATTCCCAGCAGATGTTCCAGGACCCCACCTTTGAAGGCGTGGCACTTGCGGGCAACCCCCGTGCCGTAGACGTGGACATTGTGGTGCCCGTATACAACGAACAGGCCGAACTTGGTTCTTCGGTAATGCTTTTAATTAACGAGCTGAACAAACTAGCCAGCTACCCCGAACCCATATCCGCGCAAATTGTTATTGCCGACAACGCCAGCAACGATCAAACCTGGAACCTGGCAACCCACCTATCCGAAGCCTTCCCAACCCAAGTACGCGCGCTGCGCATTCCGCAAAAGGGCCGCGGCCGCGCGCTTAAACTTGCCTGGGCAAGCTCGCAAGCAACCGTTAGGGCCTACATGGACGTGGACCTTTCCACCAACGTTTCGCACATTCCCCAATTGGTGCGCCCCATATTGGACGGCCGCGCCGACGTTGCCTTTGGGTCGCGCTTGCTGCCCACTTCGCAGGTAGAACGCTGCGCCAAGCGCGAATTTATCAGCCGCACCTACAACCGCATGCTGCAGGCCATTTTGCACGTGGGCTTTAAGGATGCGCAGTGCGGCTTTAAAGCCATCAGCTCAGATGCTGCCAACGCTCTGTTGCCGCTGGTGGTAGACGATGAATGGTTCTTTGATACCGAACTTTTGGTGCTGGCCGAGCGCATGGGCGTGGCCACATGCGAATTCCCCGTTAAGTGGAAAGAAGACGCCGGCACCACGGTGCACATTGCAAGCACAGTGTACAAAGACCTGTGCGGCATCCGTCGTATGCGCCGCCGCATCGAAGCGCCACTAAACCCCACCGAAATAGCTCAGGTGAAAGCTTATAAAAGCCTGTTTCGCGGGAAGGCGGTTAGCTAAATGAAGGCCCCTACCCTAAATTCCCTTGCGCCCGCGCGCTCCAAACACGATTGGATAGCGCTGGGCATACTTATGGCATGCAGCTGCTTTGTGTTTTTGTGGAACCTAGACGCATCGGGCTACGCCAACGAATTTTACAGCGCTGCCGCACAAGCGGGCTCGCAAGATTGGTGGGCCTTTTTATGGGGAAGCTCCGATGCGGGCAACTCCATTACGGTAGACAAGCCGCCAGCATCCATTTGGGTAATGGCCCTTTCGGTACGCCTGCTGGGCTTAAGCTCGTTTTCCATATTGCTGCCGCAGGCCCTAATGGGCATCGCATGCACCTATTTGCTGTACGCCACCACGCGCCGTTACTGGGGAAACTGGGCCGGCATTGCTGCAGGCGCCGCGTTTACGTTCACGCCGGTAGCAGCGTTGATGTTCCGCTTTAACAACCCCGATGCCTTGCTAGTGCTGCTTATGCTGGGAGCTTCGGCCTGCGTGCTGCGCGCACTGGAATATGAAGCGTCCCCACAAGGCAACCGCAAGCGCACCCTTTGGCTAGTTGCGGCGGGCGCCCTTATTGGCCTGGGATTCTTAACCAAGCAGCTTCAGGTATTTTTGGTGCTGCCCGGCTTTGCCGTGGCCATGTTTGCTGCATCGCCCGCACGCTGGGTGCGTCGCTTTGCCGATGCCGCATTGGCGCTGGCCGCCATGGTAGTTGCTGGTGGATGGTGGGTGCTGCTTACCGTGCTGGTTCCCAGCGGAAGCCGCCCCTACATTGGCGGATCGCAAACCGATTCGTTTATCGAACTCACCTTCAGCTACAACGGCTTGGGCCGCCTTACCGGCAACGAAACCGGATCGGTTGTGCCCGGCGGTGGCGGCGGCCAGGCGGGCAACTGGGGCGAAACCGGCATTACCCGCCTGTTTGGTAGCGGCTTTAATGATCAAATTACCTGGCTGGCGCTGTTGGCATTTGCCGGTGTTGTTATAGGCATTGTTGCGGCGCTGGCTCTAAAACGCGCGCAAGGCGAAGGCGCCGGTGCGCAGAATAGCAACCTGCAGAATGCCAATTTGCAAAACCCCAACCTGCAAAACCCCAACCCGCTTAGCCGTTTTACCTTCAGCAAGCATGCAAGCGAAGCCGAACCCAAAAAGCTGTGCCGTATGCGCTTAGCGTTTGTTGCCGTGTTTGGCTGCTGGCTTGTTGTTACTGGGTTGGTGTTCAGCTTTATGGCAGGCATCTTCCACCAGTACTACACGGTGGCTTTGGCGCCGGCGGTGGCCACTATGGCAGCCGTTTGCCTGCAGGGCCTGTGGGAGCTGCGCCAACACGTTGCGGCCAAGATCACTGCTGCCCTGCTGGTGGCTCTTAGCAGCGTTTGGTCGTTCTGCCTTATTCTGCAATCGGGCTGGGTGCCGTGGCTTGCCTATGCAGTTGTTGTTGCAGGCACAGGCTCGGCAGCGCTTGGGCTTGCCCTAACCTTGGGTGCGCCCTACCGCAAAACGCCCCGTAGCTCCCATGCCAAAGCCACTCTGCCCCTGCACCGCAAGCTTATGCGCGCAGCAGTTGCCCTAGCGCTGGTTGCCCTTATGGCGGGCCCTGTGGCTTGGACGGGCTGCACCATTGCAAGCGGCCACCAAGGCTCCATCGTTACCGCAGGCCCCAACAACGCAATGGGCGGCGGGCAAGGCAACGGCGACGGCCAAGGCGGCCCAAGCAACAACGGGCAAGACCAGCCCAGTGACGAAAATGCCGCAGAAGCACCCAGCGATGGCAATGCCGAACAGCAGCCCGAAAAGCCCGAAGGCGACTCGAGCAGCAACGATGAGCAATCCCTCGGCGCAGAAGGCCAACCCGACCAAGGCAGCCAACCCGACGTCGAAGGCAGCCAACCCGGCCAAGGCGGCTCCAGCTTCCTGGGCGGAGGCACTGCCAATGCCGAAATTACCGCGCTGCTTCAGCAGAATGCTCAGGGCTACCGCTGGGCAGCAGCAACCACTGCTTCGCAAAGCGCTGCCAACTACCAGCTAGCCAGCCAGTTGCCCGTTATGCCCATCGGCGGCTTCAACGGCACCGACCCAAGCCCCACGCTCGACCAGTTCAAGGGCTTTGTTGAAGAAGGCCTAGTGCGTTACTACCTGGCAAGCGGCGGCGTTGGCGGCACTCAAATGGGCGGCAGCAATGCAGCGCAAGAAATTGCCGAATGGGTAGAACAAAACTTTGAAAGCCAAACTGTAGGCGGCGTAACCGTATATGACCTAACGCAACCAAAAAGCAGCTAAACCGCTACCAGTAGCGCCAGCTCAAACCAGCCAGCCCACCAGAAGCGCCGGCCCAAACCAGCCAGCCCACCAGAAGCGCCGGCCCAAACCACCCACCCCATCCGCAGCCGCACAAACACAAAGCGCCCCGGTGCAAAACAGCATCGGGGCGCAATTCATTCAAAAAGGCATACCGCCAACCACCACGTAAGTGCGAAAGTTCGCCAGCATTGCTTCATGGATATAAAAAGGCCGATTTCCTACGTAATGCAGAATTTCCCTTATACAGAGCACCTACGAAATGCAGAACTTTAAGCAGAATTGGTGCGGTATCTATAATCCACAAAAGGCCCTGTGCTTACTCATTGCCCCCAAGTATTCCAGCGGCAAAAACAGGCAGATACTGAACCTTGCCCACGCTAAAGCAGTTGGTTTCCGCCAAAACCGCAGCAGAGCCAATCTCGTAATCATCTACCTGAATCGCATTATCCAAAGCAGCATGGCTCCTAAACCTTGCGCCCGACTTAACCTCTATTGCAGTTATTTTCCCCAACCCATCTTCGGTAAGAAAGTCGAGCTCCCCTATTTTTTTCGATGCAAAATAGCGCAAAGGAACCCCACGAACATGCAGCTCCTGAGCAACAAAATTCTCGTAGACAGCACCCATATTCATGGCGAAGCCAGAAGACAAGCCGTCCAAGACGCCTTGCGCCACAGATTTTGGATAGGAGGACATAAGCATGCCAACATCCAAATAGAACAATTTGAACAAATTCCTTTGCTCCGAAGCAAGCAAAGGCGAAATAGGGGCCGTTACGTTGAATACGGGCAGCACCACGCCCGCAGCAGCCAGCCAAACAAAATGATCGGTTACCTGGCTGAACCTTTTCACATCTTTCAGCGAACTGAGCTTGAATCGCTTGCTTTTTGACCCGACTTCACTTGGTACGAGCCTATAAATATCCCTCAGCAGCATACGCAGTTCTTTAGGTGCGTATTTGGTAATGTCCGCAATGTACATACGATGTATGTTCTCATGCACCTTTCTAACCTCATCGATGTTGCTTGAGGCCAAAAAAGAATTAACCGCATCGGGCATTCCGCCCACCAACAGGTATCTATGAAACAAACCCATAAGCCGTTCGTACAGGTAATCTGGCAAAGGCTCTTTTCGGACAAGGCAGCTTGCAGCCAACTCACACACCTGCGAAGAAACACCATTCGCCCAACAAAACTCTTCAAAATCAAGCGGGACCATATCGACGTTGTACACATAGCCAACGGGAAGAGAATCGATATTTTCCAGCTCTACCCCAAGCAAAGAACCCGACAATACAAAACGATAATCGCCCTGTTGCACAAGATACTTTATGAACGTAACTACGTTTGGGCAGCGCTGCACTTCATCAACAATCACAACAGTGTCACCGGCAACCATAGGCACATCGGAGGCAACCGTCATGCGAAGAAGCAAATCTTCGGGACTTTCTGCTTTTAGAAACGACTGGCGAACTCGCGCTTGGCCTACCATGTCAAATTTCACAACATGCTTAAAATGCTCGTTCGCAAAATACTCGATAAGGTAGCTTTTTCCCACCTGCCTAGCGCCTTTTACCAAAAGTGCTTTATTGTGAGCGTTATTCAGCCAATCAAGAAACTGTTTTTCTGCCTTACGTTTCAACATATTAAAAACCTTGTTTAACCAGCATTAATGCAATGTTATTTTACACTTTTCGCAATTTGGATAAAGCGGATTTCAACACTTTTCATAGTTTAGATAGTGACCTTAAGCACACTTTTCGCAATTCATCCAAAAAAATGACAAGCCAAAACTTGTACCAGTCAAGCTTCGTAGGCACATATTTACATCCGCCAAGAAGAAATAGACAAGGAGACGGATTTCCGTTTTCGCTCGTGGACACCGGGCGTGGATTTCTCTCATTTTGGCGGAGACGAGCAACCTCAGAACAGCGCAGGGTCGCTCGTGCCGATGCTGCTTGCGGAAAGCCCCTACCCCAGCTGGGCAAAGTCGGCGCCGGTAATGGTGAAGTCGGCGTTGTAGAAGGCCTTGAGCGCGCGAATGCCCGAAAGCACATCGCACGCGCCGGCGGTTTCGTAGGCAGAATGCATAGCCAGCTGCGGCAGGCCCACATCTACCCCATGCATACTGGCCTGAATGTTAGAAAGGTTGCCCAAGGTAGATCCGCCTGCCATGTCGCTTCGGTTGGCAAAGTGCTGCACTTCCACACCCGCGTTGTTGCAGATGGCGCAAAACAGCGCACGGCTAAAGCCATCGGTGCAGTACTTCTGGTTGGCGGCTTCTTTAACCACAATGCCCTTGTTTAAGAAGGCTCGGTTGCCCTCGTCCGACTTTTCGGGGTGGTTGGGGTGCACGGCATGTGCGTTGTCGCAGCTAACCATCATGCTGCCGGCCAGTGCGCGGCGGTAGTCTTCATCGGTAAACCCAAGCGCGGCGTTTAGGCGCAAAAGCGTATCGGGCAAGAAGGTGCTCATGGCGCCTTGCTTGGTATTGGAGCCCACCTCTTCGTTGTCGAAACAGCAGAATACCGAAACGCAGTTTTGGTTGGTTTGCTCAAGGAAGGCGCACAGCGAAGCGTAGGCGCACATAAGGTCGTCAAGCTTAGGGGCCGAAATGAATTCGTCTTCCACGCCCCAAATTTTAGGCTCTTGGCGGTTTACCAGGTAAATATCGCGCCCCAGAATTTGCTCGGGCATAACGCCGGCTTGCTCGGCCAGCATGGCATCAAAGCTTTCGGCCGTTACCTTGCCCGCCGAAAACAGTGGCACCAAATCGGTTTTGCGGTTGGGGGCAAAGCCGTTGTTAACGTTGTGGTCCATATGAATGGCAACGCTGGGAATTATGCAAACATCGCCATCCAGCGCAACGGGAATGCTTTCGATGCGGTTTTCGGTTTCGGCCAAAATACGGCCGGCCACAGAAAGCGGGCGGTCGAACCAGGTGTAGTCGATCATGCCGCCGTACGCTTCCACGTTAAGGCGCGCATAACCGCCTGGGCCTTCAAGCGCAGGCTGGGCCTTTACCTTGAATGTGGGCGAATCGGTATGCGAAGCGGCCAGCTGGAAGTGGTAGCCATCGGCCACATTGGCGCCCACGGTAAAGGCAATGATGCTGGAATTGTTGCGGATGGTGTAATAGCGCCCGCTAGGCACGCACTCCCAAGCGCGCACTTCAGGAAGGTAGGTAAACCCGGCGTTGTTCAGGCGCTTTCGAATAGCGCTAACCGTATGGAACATGCTGGGGCATTCGCGAATGAAATCGCACAGCCCTTCTGCCACCTGGCGCTCTTCATAGAGCAACCCATCAACCGAAGAAACCGACATGGCGCCTCCCTAACTAGTAGCTTAGGCACTAGTCTAGCAGCGAAAATGCGTGGTGGAAGGCGAATAAAGGGTACTCGCACGAATTTGGCAACTTGCCCGGGGCCGAATTGTCAGGGATCATAGAGGAGAATTATCACGCCAGGTGAAGGTGGCATAGTGGACGAATCGTACGAATACGCAGCACTGGAGTTTTCTAAAAGCCTAGAGGCCAGCTTTATTGGCTCTGAATCTGAACCTGACGATCGCTATTCGCCCCGCATCCTGGCCAATAACGACGACCGCGTTTCAAACGTTCTAACCACACTGAAAAGCGAGCTTGCCGATTGCACCAGCTTTGCTTTCTCGGTTGCGTTCATCACCTCAAGCGGTATGCAGGTGCTGGCTCCCATCTTGGCCGATCTGCGAAGCCGTGGCGTTCCCGGCCGCATTCTTACCTCCACCTACCAGAACTTCAACAACCCCGAAGCACTTCGCAAGCTTGAGGAATATCCCAACATTGAAGCTCGCATTTACCAAGGCGACCTTCATGCCAAAGGCTACTTCTTCAACAAAAAGCAACTCTCCACAGTAATCATTGGCAGCTCGAACCTTACGCAAAAGGCCCTCACCTGCAACAAAGAATGGAACGTATTGTTCCGTTCTTTTGCTAAAGGCTCGATGCTGCTTGAAGCCAAGGAAGAATACGACAAG
>CAVFVF010000018.1:31615-31976 GCA_963625925.1 Eggerthellaceae bacterium
GCTCTGGAATGACCCGCAAACCACCACCATCAACGAAGAGTGGCTTCAGCAATACGAAAGTTTCTTAAACTCAAACAGCGTCAGCCTAAATGGCAAGAAGGTTTCCCTTGCAGCATTTTCAGCCGAAATGGCCGAAGAGGAAACTTCTCTACTAGAACAAGCGGCCAATCAGGCAAATGCAGAGCTCCCCATCAAGCCCAACAAAATGCAGGAAGGCGCATTGGCTGCACTTGATGTTCTTCATGAACGAAATGAAGAACGGGCGCTTTTAGTATCGGCTACCGGCTCAGGCAAAACGTACCTTTCCGCCCTGGACGTCGCCCGGGTTAAGCCCAAGAAAGTACTGTTCGTTGCTCATCGC
>CAVFVF010000019.1:0-28746 GCA_963625925.1 Eggerthellaceae bacterium
CTTTTTGTTTTCCTTGTAGGGCAGGGTGGGGCTTTTATGAAATGCCCTGTGTGCTAGCAGGGGCTGCCGTACCATACTCACGTCTACTCCGAGCTGCCCACACGTTGTGGGTAGTTTGTTGTAGGGGCGCTTTGCGCCCGAAAGCTAAACCAAAACGGAAGGGAACTGCATGTCGCCCGACATCCTAATCGAGGCGCTCAAGGCGCTGCTTTTGGGTATCACCGAAGGCATTACCGAATGGCTGCCTATTTCTTCTACCGGTCACATGATTTTGGTAGATGAATTTGTACAGCTAAGCGTTAGCGAAAAGTTCCTAGAGCTGTTTTTGGTGGTTATCCAGATCGGCTCCATCATGGCCGTTGTGGTTACCTTCTGGCATAAGCTCAACCCCGTGTCGCGTACTAAAGATGCCGTGGAGCGCAAAAAGACATGGCGTATGTGGGGCATGGTGGTAATTGGTAGCATTCCCGCTGCCGTGCTGGGCCTTGCTTTGGACGACTGGGTGCATGACCGTTTTTACAACGCTTACTGCGTGGCTGCCATGCTTATCTTGTACGGCATTATCTTCATTGTGCTGGAAGCCTATAACCGCAAGCGTAAGCGTGAAGTGCTGGCAGCGGCCGCGCAGCCTGCAGGCAAGCACGCACGCGCTATCGATGCCAACGACCCCGAAAGCGTAGACGCGGCAATGTTTCGCATTACCGACCCGTATGAAATGGACTGGAAGACTGCGCTGAAGATTGGCTTTTTCGAAGTGCTCGCCATCGTGCCTGGTACCAGTCGCTCTGGTGCCACCATTATCGGTGGTATTTTGTGCGGCTGCTCGCGCACGGCTGCGGCAGAGTTCACCTTCTTCTTGGCTATCCCGGTTATGTTTGGCTGGGGCATGGTTAAGGCAGTGAAGTTCTTTATTGCAGGCTTGGCCATGACCCAGGTTGAGATTGTGGTTTTGGTAGTGGGCATTGTTTCGGCCTTTGCCATGGGCATGATTGCCATTCGTTTCTTGATGGGCTACATCAAGCAAAACGACTTCACGGTATTCGGTGTTTACCGTATTTTTATCGGCTTGGTTGTGCTGGGTTACTTTGGCACTAAAGCCGCGGGCCTAATCTAGCGCGCCTATACGGCGCAAGTGGGGTATTCTTCTTGTATGGAAAAGAAACCTCAAAAATCAAAACTCAAAGAGCTCCCCGAAGAGGAGCGCAAACATTTGCGCGAACGCTCCAACAAGCTTATTTCGCGTTACTGCAACTATGCCGCCCTGGTTATAGTTCTTGTTGCCTTGGCCGCCTTTGTGGTGGGCAAGGCCGATTTGTTTTTCGGGCAAGTGGGCTTAATGATCGCCATTGCGCTTTTGGCCATTGCCGCTATTAACGACCCTTCTCGGAAATGATTATATAAATCGTATTTACACCCTATTTATTTTTGTTATTATTGGTTGGCGCCGTGCATAAGTCGCGGCGCTTTTGGCAACGAAAGGAATTCAAAATGCCAGAAAAGAACGAAGCATTCCAGCAGATCGAACAGCACCGTGCCCAGATCGACGAAATTGATAAGAAGCTCGTCGCTCTGCTCAACGAGCGTGCCGGCCATTCCCTGGATATTCGCGCACTCAAGCCCGATGCAAATATGGGCCTGTATGACCCCAAGCGCGAAGAAGAGATCTTTGCTCGTGTTTCTTCTTATAACGAGGGACCCATGTACAACGAGAACCTCACCGAAATTTACCGCGGCATATTGAAAGTTATGAAAGAGGTACCATCACGTGATTAAACCCCTCTCCAACATCCCCAACTACGGCGCGCGCACCAACGAGATCACTCTCTATGCTGGTCCGTGCTCTGTAGAGTCGGAAGAGCAGTTTAATGAAGTAGCCGAATGCATTGCCGGTCTGGGTCTGACCTGGATCCGTGGCGGCGCATTCAAGCCCCGTACGAACCCCCATTCGTTCCAGGGCTTAGGCGAAGAAGGCCTGAAGATCATGAAGGCCGGGGCCGAAAAGTACGGCCTTAAAACCCTTACGGAGGTTATGGACTCTGCTCATTGCGAAATGGTTCATTCCTATGTGGATGGCCTGCAGATTGGCGCTCGCAACATGCAAAACTTCAGCTTGCTGAAGAACGTGGGCGCGGTTACCGCTCAGTCGCACAAGATGGTGCTGTTGAAGCGCGGTTTGGCTGGTAGCATTTCTGAGTGGCTTTCGGCAACGGAATATCTCACCATGGGCGGCAACGACAATATCGTGCTGTGTGAGCGCGGCCTGCGCACGTTTGAAACAGCCACGCGCTTTACGCTGGACATCAGTGCGGTGCCGGTAATTCACAAGCAATCGGTATTCCCCATTTGCGTTGATGTTTCGCACCCTGCCGGCGTTCGCGACCTGGTGCCCCCTCTGGCTTATGCCGCCATTGCCGCTGGTTGCGATTCCATCATGATCGAGGTTCATCCCAACCCCACCGAGGCCTTGTCGGACGGCCCGCAGCAGCTTACCCCTGCTCAGTTCACTGAACTGGTGGCGCAGTTGCGTGAGATTGCCGCTGTCTTCGGCAAGAAGATCGTGTAGTTTCTTGGCGCTTTGCCACTTTGGCGCATGCCAGATGCAGCTTGAATGCCTGCTGGCGCACGACTGGAGTTGAAGCTGGTATAAGGGTATTGCTTCTTCTATCGAACAAACCGTAGGGATGCTGCGAATAGGGAAGGGTACAGCGCGGCAACGCGCTAGAATGTAAAACCTAATAATTAAGCTTAAAGCCGCGTGGGCGTTTGCCTGCGCGGCTTGCTATGTAAGGAAGCTTCATGCCCATCGATTTGGATACCCTAAACGGCCCACAGCGCGAAGCGGTTTTGTGCACCGAAGGCCCGCTTTTGGTTTTGGCTGGTGCCGGCAGCGGCAAAACGCGTGTGCTTACGCATCGCATTGCCTACCTGGTAGAAGACAAGGGTGTGGCCCCTTGGAAGATCATGGCCATCACCTTTACCAACAAGGCCGCATCTGAAATGCGCGAGCGCTTGAATGCTCTTATTGGCCCTGGCGCCCGCGGCATGTGGGTTTCTACCTTCCACAGCATGTGCGTGCGCATTCTTCGTTCGGATTGCGAGCGCCTGGGTTTTGCCAAAGGGTTCACTATTTACGACGATACCGATTCCAAGCGTCTGGTTGAGCAGATCATGGAACAGGAAAACATCGACAAGAAGCGCTTCCCGGTAAATGGCTTGCGCAATCGCATTTCGCAAGCGAAGAACGACCTTATGGTGGCCGAAAAATACGCCGAGACGGTAAGCGACCCGGTGGGCAAGGTGGCATCACGCGTGTATCTGCGTTTGCAGGAGCGTCTGCGTCAGCTTAACGCCTTCGATTTCGACGACTTGCTTTTGTACACCTGGCTTTTGCTGAAGAACCATCCCGATGTTTTGGAGGCCTACCAACGCCGATTCCAGTACATCATGGTGGACGAGTATCAGGACACCAACCATGCGCAGTACGTGCTTACCCAGCTTTTGGCGGCATCGCACAACAACATCATGGTAGTGGGCGACGACGATCAGTCTATTTATTCGTGGCGTGGCGCCGATTTGCGCAACATCCTTGATTTCGAAAAGGATTACCCCAATGCCCACGTGGTAAAGCTTGAAGAAAATTATCGTTCGGTGGGCAACATTCTTGCAGCAGCTAATGCGGTTATTGCCAACAACGTTACGCGTAAGCCCAAAAAGCTGTTCACCAGTCGCGAAGCAGGCGACAAGATTTCGGTTTATAGCGCTACCGATGAGCGCGACGAAGGCCGCTGGATTGCTTCAGAAATTGAGCATCAACATGGCAACGGCATTTCGTACAACCAGATTGCCGTGTTCTATCGCACCAACGCGCAAAGCCGCATGCTTGAAGATATGCTTATGCGTGCTGGTGTGCCGTATCGTTTGATTGGCGGCACGCGCTTCTTCGATCGTGCCGAAATCCGTGACGTTATGGCGTATTTGAACTTGGTGGTAAACCCCGCCAACGATGTGGCTGCCCATCGTGTTATCAACGTTCCCAAACGCGGTATTGGCAAAACCACGGTGGAGCACATCGATTACGTTGCCCGCGAAACCGGAATCACGTTTTTGCAGGCAGCAGAGCTGTGCATTGCCGATGAAGAGATTCGCGCAGGCACGCGTCGTTCCATTGCTGAATTCGTGCAGCTTATTCACGAGTGCCAAACCTACGAAGGCGACCTTCGCCGCGTGGTGGAAGCCATTGTGGACAAGTCGGGCATTTTGGAGCAATACCGCATGGAGGGCACCGACGAAGCGGCCGGGCGCGTGGAAAACATCCAGGAGCTGTTTGGCGTAGTAGACGAATACGCTCTAACGCACAACGATGCCGATGCGCTGTTTGAGCCGCCCACGGCCGAAGGCGAGCCCGAGGCAGAAGAGCAGCCACCCGTGCGTGTATTCCAGGCCGATAGCCTTTCCGATTTTGTGGAATGGGTAACCCTGCGCACCGATATGGACACCATGGCCGAAGACGGGCAAGCCATTACTATGATGACCATCCATGCCGCAAAGGGCTTGGAATTCGACTGCGTGTTTGTGGCCGGCATGGAAGAATCGCTTTTCCCGCACGGCAACTCATCGCAGGATGCCCGCGGTTTGGAAGAAGAGCGCCGTTTGGCCTATGTTGCCATCACCCGTGCGCGCAAGAAGCTCTACCTTACCAATGCCTTCACGCGTCAGATCTTTGGCCAGAGCAGTGCCAACCCGCCCTCGCGATTCATTGGCGAAATTCCAGTGGAACTTCGCCGCGGCATTGGCATGGGCTCGGCGGGCTTTTCGGGCAGTGGCTGGGAAAAGCGTGGCAGCCGAAGGGGCATTGCAGGTTCTGGCGCAGAGGCCGGCGGCGGCCGCGTGTTTGGCCAGAGCAGTGCTTCTGGTTCGCGTCCGCGTCAGCAGCAGCGCCCCACGGGCAACCCCGCTGCAGCAAAAAAGGCGGCAGCCAACATGACGTTTGCCACGGGCGATACGGTAGATCACAAGGTATTTGGCCGCGGAACCATCACCAAGGTAGACGGCGATACGCTGCATGTGCGCTTTGCCCGCACCGGTCAAACCAAAAAGCTATTGAAGGATTACGCGCCCATCGTGAAGTTGGGTTAAACCTTCGGCCTTTACCTAAGGCGCTTGGCTTTGTTGTAAGGCTCAAGGCTGCTTGAATAGGTAGCACGGTTTCGCGCTACAATAAGCAAGTTGTAAACGTTTGCGCGGCAACGCGCTATTAGGAGGACAAATGCCCGAACAGGTATTCATCGTTGGTCACAAGAACCCCGACAACGATTCCATCGCAGCTGCCGTCAGCTACGCTTACTTGAAAAACGCCCTTGAGGCTAAAAAAGACGCACCTGAGGCCGAGTACGTTGCTTGCTGCCTGGGCCCGCTGCCGCAGGAAAGCGCAACCATTCTTGAGCAGGTTGGTTTGCCTGCACCTGCGCTTATCGATTCTGTTTCGGCCGGTCAGAAGGTAATTCTGGTAGACCACAATGAATCCACTCAGATGGTGGACGGCATTGCCGAGGCCGAAATCGTTGAAGTGGTAGACCATCATCGCATTGCTGGCGATGTTGTTACCGGCAACCCCATTTTGTACCTGAACATCCCCGTTGGCTCCACGGCCACCATTATTTCCAAGCTCTACGAACAGCTGGGCGTAGAAGTAACGCCGGCAATTGCTACGGTGCTTCTTTCCGCCATCATGACCGACACGGTTATTACCAAGAGCCCCACCTGCACTGATTACGACCTGGTTCAGGCCGATAAGCTTGGTGCCATCATTGGCAAGAAGGCCACCGACTTTGGCCTGGAGGTATTCAAGATGCGCGGTGGCGACAACGACATGAGCGTTGAAGAGCTGTGCACGCACGACTCCAAGGAGTTCAAGAAGGGCGACGAGGTTTATATGGTTGCCCAGCACGAAACCGTAACCTTGGACGTTGCCATGGAGCGCGAAGCTGAATATCGCGAGTTCTTGAAGGCTAAGGTTGCCGAAAACGGTTACAAGTTTGCCTTGTTGCTGGTTACCGACATCTTCAATGAAGGTTCCAAATTCATCTGCGAAGGCGATGTGGCTCCTGTATCCGAAGCCTTTGGCATCGACGCCACCAAGGCAGAATGGGTAGACGGCATTCTTTCCCGCAAAAAGCAGGTAATTCCTCCGCTGTCCTAAGAAGACGAAACAATCGCTGCGTGCCTTTTTGACAGCACGGTGAAACTTAAAAGGGCGAGGCATGGCTTAAAAGCTGTACCTCGCCCTTTTTGTTTTATCGGAAGGCGCCTGCTGGCGCCTTCTTGTTAGTTGAAGATGGAGTACTGAACCACGCTGAGTGCGATGAAGCCAACCACAACAACCACAGCCACTATGTTCATGGTTTTGTTGGGCAGCTTTGCCATAAGGCGTTCTACAAAGGGGTAGGCAAACCACGTGTAGATAAGCGCGCAGGCGCCCAGCAGCAAATCGTTGGGCAGCCAGGCCTGTTGCAGGATGTTAAATGGAAGCTTGGAGTTGTCCCACAAGGGATACACGCCATTAACAGGCTGGTTCATAAGCAGGCCCATGCCCACTTCCATAACCATGCAGGCCAACACGCAGATAACGTAAAACTCCAGTGCCGCACCCCAGCGTGTTTTGCGCTTGCGGATAAGGCGATCTTTAAGCGGCATCAGCACGATAACGCATACCACGGCGCCCACGCCGTACACCATAAAGGGGTAGAAGGGGTTTACCCAAACCATTGAATTGGGGTCGTACAGGCCAAAAGCGTACAGGCAGAACACGCACCACGGAATTTCAAGCCAATGACCCACCACGCTGCAGAGCGAAAAATGCACTGCAAGGTTGCGCCAGAAGCCCCAAGTTTTCATACGCGCACGGTCGAATGCTCCGTGGTAGTAAACCTGCTCTTCTTTTTCTTCGTTTACCATGTTTCCCCTGATGTTTTGCTTGATCCCCAATATTTGTTGGCGTTCATTATAAATGCCCAAAGGCCAATGCGGCCCCTAGGCGCAAAGACTTCAATTCTTCTTTGCGGCGGTGTTTTTGCTGTACCAGTGCCGCGCGGCAAAAAGTTCAACCGCTTACGGTATGCTCGCCATGCTCATGCTCTACTCTGCTAAAGTACCGCTATTGGCGTTGCGCCCATAAGGGGGCGCAACAAAAGGAAAGGACTCACTTTATGGCAAGGGTATACAATTTTTCTGCCGGCCCGGCCGTACTTCCCGAAGAAGTGCTGCGCGAAGCCGCTGCTGAAATGCTCGATTACCAGGGAACTGGTATGTCAGTCATGGAGATGAGCCACCGTTCAGCTGCATTCAAGGGCATCATTGAGCAGGCCGAAGCCGACCTTCGCGAGCTTATGGGCATCCCCGAAAACTACCACGTGCTGTTTTTGCAGGGCGGCGCTACTCAGCAGTTTGCCGCTATCCCCATGAACTTGATGCTTAATGGCAAGGCAGACTACATCGTTTCGGGCTCTTGGTCTAAGAAGGCTTTCAAGGAAGCATCCATGTTCGGCGATGCTCGCTGCGTGGCTTCTAGCGAAGACGAAAACTTCTCTTACATTCCCAATGTGGACGAGCTGGAATTCCGCGAAGATGCCGACTACGTGTACATCTGCGAAAACGAAACCATCTACGGCACGCACTACCATAAGCTTCCCGAAACCGGCAATGTGCCGCTGGTAAGCGATGTTTCTTCGTGCTTTTTGTCCGAGCCCATCGACGTTTCGAAGTACGGCCTTATCTACGGCGGTGTGCAGAAGAACATCGGCCCTGCTGGCGTAGTAATTGTTATTGTGCGCGACGATTTGGTAAAGGAAGAATGGCTTCCCAATACGCCTTCTATCATGCGTTACAAAACTCAGGTAGACGCCGAAAGCATGTCCAACACTCCGCCGTGCTATGGCATCTACATCTGCGGCAAGGTATTCAAGTGGCTCAAGGCTCAGGGTGGCTTGGAGGCCATGAAAAAGCGCAATGAAGAAAAGGCCGCGCTGCTCTACGACTACCTCGATTCCACCGATTTCTATACGGCAACCGCCCGCAAAGAAGACCGTTCCATCATGAACGTCCCCTTTGTTACCGGCGATGCCGATTTGGATGCTGAATTCGTAAAGGGCGCCAAGGAGCGCGGCATCGAAAACATCAAGGGCCATCGCACGGTTGGCGGCATGCGCGCAAGCATCTACAACGCCATGCCCATCGAAGGCGTTAAGGCTTTGGTGGAGTACATGAAGGAATTCGAGGCAGCACACAAATAGCCCGCAATTCCAAGTGGCGCCGTGCTGGCAAAATCGCTGGTTTTCGCGTTAGTTTTCACTCAAATGTTTCCTAACGGGCCAACCTGCGAAAAATATATTAAAAACTACGGGGAGCTTCGCTTTTGGCGGGGCTCCCCGTGCTATACTTTCCCAGTCTGTGATAAGGCAGGCAAGTAACTGTAGGCCCCCGAGACATGTTTGTTGTTGGTGCTGCAAAATGCGTGCACCGCTTACATGATTAAATGTTTTAACTTCAAGCACGTACGAAGGGTCCCCGTATTTTTTTGAAAGGGGTCCGTTTTGACCGAAATCAAGAACACGTCCGTTATCGATTTCCAGGACATTTCCGACGAGGAAATGAACCAGATGATCGATGGCACTCTGACCGACTTCGACGAGGGCGATCTGATCGACGGCACCGTTGTAAAGATCGAGCATGACGAAGTACTCGTTGACATCGGCTTCAAGAGCGAGGGCGTAATTCCTGCTCGCGAGCTTTCTATTCGCAAGGATGCCGATCCTTCCGAGGTCGTTACCCTGGGCGATAAGCTCGAGGCCTTGGTTCTTCAGAAGGAAGACAAGGACGGTCGTCTTATCCTGTCCAAGAAGCGTGCTGAGTACGAGCGCGCCTGGATTCAGGTTGAAGAAAAGTTCAAGGCTGGCGAAGTTGTTACCGGCGAGGTTATCGAGGTTGTTAAGGGCGGCCTGATCCTCGACATCGGTCTGCGCGGCTTCCTGCCTGCATCTCTGGTTGACCTTCGTCGTGTTAAGGATCTTTCCGCTTACCTCAACACCGAAATCGAAGCTCGCGTTATCGAGATGGATCGCAACCGCAACAACGTTGTTCTTTCTCGTCGTGTTCTTCTGGAGGAAGGCCGCAAGAACGAGCGCGCCGAAATTCTGGAGAAGCTTTCCAAGGGTATGCGCCTGAAGGGCACCGTTTCCTCCATCGTAGACTTTGGTGCATTCGTTGACCTTGGCGGCATCGACGGTCTGATTCACATCTCCGAGCTTTCTTGGAGCCACGTAAACCATCCTTCCGAGGTTGTTAAGGTTGGCGAAGAGGTTGAGGTTGAGGTTCTCGACGTTGACCTGCAGCGCGAGCGCATCTCCCTGGGTCTGAAGCAGACCACCGAAGATCCTTGGACCAAGCTCATCGAAACCTACCCCGTAGGCACCATCGCCGACGGCAAGGTAACCAAGATTGTTCCCTTCGGTGCATTCATCGAGCTGGGTGCAAACGTTGAAGGCCTGGTACACATCTCCGAAATGGCTATGCGTCACATCGATTCGCCCGCTCAGGTTGTTAAGGTTGGCGAAACCGTAAAGGTTAAGGTCATGGACGTTAACATCGAGCGTCGTCGCATCTCCCTTTCTATGAAGGCTGCTGCTGAAGATCTTGGCATCGAAATCGCTGTTGAAGAGCCCGAGCCCAAGCCCGAGGCTGAAGGCGAAGCTGAATAAGCTATTTTTTAGCTAGCGAATCTAAAACGGTGAGCCGCTTCGTGCGACTCACCGTTTTTTTGTTGCTCATATTTGGCGGGCGGGCATCGTGCGCTTTGGCTCTAGCGCGTTAGAATAGAAGCCACGTAAAACCAAGAGGGGAGTGCGCATGAGGATTTTCGTTACCGGCGGCATTGGCTCGGGCAAATCGACATTGATGGCTTTTCTGGAACAGAAGGGCGCTGGTGTGGTTTTGGCCGATGAGGTGGGTCACGAAAACCTGCACAACCCTGAAATGAAGGATGAACTGGCCCAGGCTTTTGGCCAAGACATTTTCGATGATGCGGGTGAGGTAATTCGCTCTGCCCTGGCAGCTAAGGCTTTTAGCAGCGCGCAGAACACCCAAAAGCTCGACTCCATCACGCAACCGCGCCTCTACGAGGGGTGCCTTCGTCATTTAGCGCAGCTTGAAGCTACCCATAAGGTTGTAGTGCTTGAAATGGCTATTCTTGATGGCCGTGATGATTTTTATAAAAACGCCGATGTGGTTGCAGCGGTAACCACAAGCCCTGAAGTGCGCGTGGCACGCCTGATGGCTTCGCGCGGTTTTTCTGAAGAAGACGCGCGCAATCGTTTGGCCAACCAGGTGCCCGAGGAAAAGCGCCTGGCAATATCCACTGTGGTGTTTAACAACGACGGCACGCTAGAAGAATTCAAGGCGCAAATTGAGCAGTGGTGGAATACCGCTATTGCGCCCCAGTTGTAAGTTTGATTTTGCTGCATGCGCAAACCTGCGTAAGAGCAATCGCTCGGGCTTGGTAAGGAGGAGGCATGGCTCACCTGCAAAGTTTGGAAGGCCACGTGATGGAGGGCAAGCTGCCCGCTTCGCGCCTTGCTTCGCAACCTTTCAAGGTGGTTTCGCCCTACGAGCCTGCCGGCAGCCAGCCCCAGGCTATTGAAGAGCTAACGCGCAACATTAACGCAGGCATGCGCTACGAAACCCTGTTGGGCGTTACCGGCTCGGGCAAAACCTTCACCATGGCCAAAACCATCGAAGCTGTTCAGAAGCCCACGTTGGTGTTGGCTCCCAATAAAACCTTGGCAGCTCAGTTGGCGGCCGAGCTTAAAGAGCTGTTCCCCAACAATGCAGTGGTGTACTTCGTTTCTTACTACGATTACTACCAACCCGAAGCGTATGTGCCTACCACCGATACCTTCATCGAAAAGGACGCTTCCATTAACGAGGAAGTGGAAAAACTGCGCCATGCGGCAACTTCGCAGTTGCTTTCGCGCCGCGATGTGATTGTGGTTGCCTCGGTTTCGTGCATTTACGGCATTGGCTCACCTATGGAATATGCGGGCATGGCGGTGTTCCTAGACAAAGAAGAAGAGCAGGATCGCGATGAGGTTATACATAAGCTTATCGACATCCAGTACGACCGCAACGACTACGAGTTAAAGCGCGGTACCTTCCGTGTGCGCGGCGATGCGCTGGATATCTTCCCGCCTTATGCCGATAACCCCATTCGCGTGGAATTCTGGGGTGATGAGATTGAGGAAATTGCCGAGATAGACAACGTTACCGGTGAAGTGTTGAACACTTTTGAGGCGCTGCCTATTTGGCCGGCTTCGCATTATGTGGCCGCGCGCCCTGCGCTTGAGCGAGCCATCAACACCATTCAGATAGAGCTGAAGGATCGCCTTAGCCAGTTCAGGGAAGAGGGCAAGCTTCTGGAAGCGGAGCGCTTGGAGCAACGCACTTCGTACGATTTGGAAATGATCGAAACCATGGGCTTTTGCTCGGGCATCGAAAACTACTCGCGCCATTTAGATGGCCGCGAGCCGGGCGAGCCGCCTTATACGCTCATCGATTACTTCCCGAAGGATTTCCTGTGCTTCATCGATGAAAGCCACGTTACCGTGCCGCAGATTCGAGGTATGCATGAAGGCGACCGTTCGCGCAAAATCACTTTGGCCGAGCATGGCTTCCGCTTGCCCTCGTGTTTGGATAACCGCCCGCTGCGTTTTGACGAATTCGAAGCGCGTATTCCGCAATTCGTGTACGTTTCGGCAACGCCAGGCGATTACGAAAATCGTGTAAGTGAAGCCAAAATCGAACAGATTATTCGCCCCACAGGCTTGCTGGACCCTGAAATTGATGTGCGCCCCATCATGTCGCAGATCGACGACATCATCGATGAGGCAAAGGCTTGCGCGAAGAACAAGGAGCGAGTGCTTATTACCACGCTTACCAAGCGCATGGCCGAAGATCTTACCGAGCACTTGCTTGACCAGGGCATTCGTGCCCGTTACATGCATTCGGACATTGGCACGCTGGAGCGCGTTGAGATTTTGCGCGACCTGCGCCGTGGTGAATTCGACGTGCTGGTAGGCATTAACCTGCTGCGCGAAGGGTTGGATTTGCCGGAAGTTACATTGGTGGCCATTCTTGATGCCGACAAGGAAGGCTTCTTGCGCAACCATCGCTCTCTTATCCAAACCATTGGCCGTGCGGCTCGCAACGCAAACGGCCGCGTAATCATGTACGCCGACAAGATCACCGATTCCATGGATCAGGCCATTACCGAAACGCGCCGCCGTCGTTCTATACAGATGGCCTTCAATGAAGAGCATGGCATTGTGCCGCAGACGGTAAAGAAGGGGATTTCCGACATTACCGATTACCTTGAAACCGAAGAAGGTCAGCGCAGTGCCGAAGAGGTTAACGCCGAATTGGCGGGCTATTCGCGCAGCGAGCTTTTGCGCGTTGTGGCCGCATTGGAAGAAGAGATGCTAGAGGCATCGGCTGCAATGGACTTTGAACGCGCTGCTCAGGTGCGCGACCAGGTGGTAAGCCTGCGCGCTCAGCTTGAAGGCAAGGACGAGGAAAGCATTTTGGGCGACCTGAAGAAAACCGCTCGAAAGGGGAGTGCCTTCGGAGCGCGCAAGTCGAGTTATGGCGGCGGCCGTCGTAGCTAAGGCCATGATGGGCGGTGCAGGGGCGCCAGTGCCAGCCGACGTGAGGGTTTCAACCGATGCGACTGGGTAGCAGCGTTGTTGCGGGCCGTTAAAACCAAGATTCGGGTTGGTTTTGGCAAGAAAGCCGCCTAAAGAATAGATTTCAGGGCTTTTGGGGCCTGGTTGGCCCCATGTTTATGTGATAGCTGCTCAGTTTCGCAGCGAAAATAATACGAGTGTTGCGTAACTTGCGTGCAGGCGGGTTGAAAAAATTCACAACGCGCCTTTTTTGCCATTTGGCATCCGGTTTTTGGTTTTGCCTGCCGGGATGGAACGCGATGGCTCGCTTCCGGCTTGGCTTTGAGCGTATTTCTGTACAGAATTCGTAACGTGTTGACCTTGTGGAAGCACTTGAACGAAGGTTTTGACGTTTTATCCTATATCAAATTAGTTAGGCAAACTAAGTAATAGTTATGGGACAATATGCCCTGGCTTAGCCTCCCCGCTAAGGGAGTAAGTCAACACGCATTTATTGGTTGGGTAAGAACTATAGTTTTGTTTCTGAACAGCCAAAGATGCCAGGTGGCCACGAACAAAACGTGAATACCATGGCGTATTTGGGTGAACGTTTTTTGTTGCAAGGAGGCGAATATGGGCAAAGAGCTTGAAAGTACGGCACGCCGTGGCGAAAAGGTTGTAGTGGATACCCTTTTGTCCGATACGTTCAATTCCATTCTGCGCATCGAAGAGCGCTCGCTGAAGAACCGCCTTACCGATGGTCTTTCCATTTCGGAGCTGCACACCATTGAAGCGGTGGGCTTGCATGAAACCAATTCCATGAAAGTGGTTGCTGCGCGCTTGGGTGTAACCATGGCAACGCTTACCGCCGCCATGAACAAGCTTGAGCGTAAGGGCTTTGTTGAACGCACGCGCAGCGAGGTGGACCGCAGGCAAGTGTTGGTGAAGCTTACCAACAAAGGCCGTAAAGCGCATCGCGTGCATGAAGCTTTTCACCGCAATATGGTTGACTCAGCTTTGGCCGAGCTTTCGCCCGAAGAAGAGGCGGTGTTTGTGCGTGCCATTGGCAAGGTAAAGGAATTCTTCGACCGTGAAAACGAGGCGGTTAACGCTTAGTTTTTACAGCTCAGAGGCAAAAGTTGTTTTTGAGCAACAGCAACGCTTTTTATGAGCGTGGGGTTTGACGCCCTATTAAGGTAATTGGGCCTATTGCAGCAGGCGGTGGGCTGAAGCAAACTGCGGCGGCAGAAAGCCGCAGTAAATAGAAAGGACAGATCATGGCAACCATCGATTCCATCAAGGAGATCCTGAACGAGAACCTCGATATCGAGCCTGAAAAGGTTACCGAGGATTCCACTTTCGAAGAGCTGGACATCGACTCCCTGGATATGACCGAGCTGGTTTGCGACCTGGAGGAAAAGCTGGACGTTGAGTTTGGCGAGCCTGAGGGCCTGGAAACCGTTGGCGACCTGGTAGAGTACATCGACTCTCTGTAAGGCCATTTGATTCGAAGCGCACGGATTTAGAAAGAGGCGTAGCGCATGAAGACACGTATCACGGAACTGCTGGGAATCGAGCAGCCTATCTTTCAGGGTGGCATGGCAAACATCGCCGATGCCAAGCTTGCCGCTGCGGTAAGCAACGCTGGCGGCCTGGGCATTATCGCCTGTGGCGCAGCCCCTGTTGATTGGGTTCGCTCGCAGATCGAAGAGGCTCGCACCCTTACAAGCAAGCCCTTTGGTCTGAACATCATGCTCATGAACCCCGAGGCTCCTGAGCTGGCAAAGCTTGCGGCTGAAATGAAGGTGTCCGTGGTAACTACGGGCGCCGGCAACCCTGGCAATTACGTTGATATGTGGAAGGAAGCCGGTATCAAGGTGGTGCCCGTTGTGGCTTCTGCTGCGCTGGCAAAGCGCATGGAGCGTTGCGGGGCCGATGCTGTTGTGGCGGAAGGCTGCGAAGCCGGCGGCCACATTGGCGAGCTCACCACCATGGCGCTTGTTCCTTCCGTGTGCGATGCGGTATCTATCCCGGTGTTGGCAGCGGGCGGCATTGCCGATGGACGTGGCTTTGCCGCCGCTGTCGCCCTGGGCGCCGAAGGCGTTCAGGTGGGCACGCGCTTTTTGACGGCAACCGAGTGCTGCATCGATGCTGCCTACAAACAGAAGGTAATTGCAGCTAAGGACGCCGACACTATTGTTACCGGCCGTCCTGGTGGACATCCGGTACGCCAGCTGAAGAATAAGTTTTCGCGCGCTGTGCGCCGCGCTGAGGCCGATCCCACTAAAGACCCTGAAACCGAGGTACAGTTGGCCGGCTCGCTTCGTCGTGCGGTAGCGGGCGATGTTGAAAACGGCTCGCTTATGTCTGGCCAGGTGGCGTGCTTGGTTCATGACGAAAAGCCGGCGGCGCAGATTCTTGCCCAATTGGTGGCTGAAACCGAGCAGTGGGCAGGCGAGGGCTTGCAGCGCATGCTCGATGCCAATGCTGCTCGCGCTTGGAAAGGCCAGGTGCACTAAATGGCAGTGTTCATGTTTCCCGGGCAGGGCGCCCAGGCGCCCGGCATGGGTTCCGATTTGCTGGAAATCCCCGAAGTTGCGGCAGCTTTTGCCGTCGCTTCAGAGGTTTCCGGAACAGATATGGCAAAGCTTTCCCGCGAAGGAAGCGAAGCCGAAATCAACGATGCATATAACGCACAGATGCTGGCCGTTGCCCTTTCGGTGGGTTTGGCCCATGCGTTGGAAAGCCGCGATGTTCGCCCGCAGGCAGCACTGGGCTTTTCTTTGGGCCAGATAAGTGCCCTTATGGCCACGCGCGCCCTAAGCGATGCCGATGGCTTTGCTTTGCTGGACGTGCGCGCACGTTCTATGGCCAAAGCATGCGCTGAAACCCCTGGCGCAATGTGTGCGCTTTTAGGCGCCAGCCACGAGCAGGCTCAGGCCGTGTGCGACGAAGCCGCCCAGGGCAGCCTGTTGGTGTGTGCCAACTACAATTCGCCTGGCCAGGTAGTGGTTTCGGGCAGTGTAGAAGCCATCGAGCGAGCCGAAGTGGTTTGGAAAGAACATGGCGGCAAGCGCGCCGCACGCCTTAATACCGCAGGTGCCTTCCATAGCCCAGCAATGCAAAGCGCTTCTGAGGCGGTGCTCGAAAAGGCCAAGCAGCTTACCTGGCACGAGCCTATGTGCCCGGTAATCTGCAATACCGACGCATTGCCTTTCGATATTTCCCATGCCGCCGAACGTCTTGCGGCCCAAGTGGTAAGCCCGGTTCGCTTTGAACAGAGCGTACAGGCTTTGGTCGAAGACGGTGCTACCGAATTTATCGAGGTTGGCTACGGCGCTGTGCTCAATGGTTTGGTGCGCCGCATTTACAAGCCCGCCACCCGTGTGCGTTTGGGCACCTTGGAAGAATGGAATGCCTTCACGGGCCAGCAAGGCAAGGGGGAATAACCCATGGCAAAGATTACGAATAAGGCAGGCTTTCCAGTTGCTCTGATAACTGGCGCCAGCCGTGGCATTGGCGCGGCAGTGGTGCGCGCAATGGCAGCGCGCGGTTATGCCGTTGCCCTTAATTGCTCCAGCGAAAACAGCCTAAAAGAAGCAGAGGCCTTAGCGCAGGAAATCGGTGCCAAGTTCAACGTTGAAACCGCGTGCTTTCGCGTAGACGTTTCGCAGTTTGATGCAGTTAAGGAAATGACCGCTGCAATCATGGAAAAGTGGGGCCGCATTGATGTTTTGGTAAACAATGCCGGCATTACGCGCGATGGCTTGCTTATGCGTATGAGCGAAGAAGCGTTTGACCAGGTAATTGAAGTAAACCTAAAGGGCGCCTTCAACTGCGTGCGCCATGTTGCTCCCATCATGATGAAGCAGCGCGCAGGCCGTATCGTAAATGTTTCTAGCGTGGTTGGCCTGTACGGCAATGCCGGTCAGGTTAACTACTCTGCTTCCAAGGCGGGCATTGTTGGCCTTACCAAGAGCGCCGCTAAGGAGCTCGCGCCGCGAGGCGTTACCGTAAACGCGGTGGCACCTGGCTTTATTGAAACTTCCATGACCCAGGCAATGGGCGAAAAGGCAATCGAAGCAGTGCGCGACCGCATTGCTATGAAGGAATTCGGCAAGCCCGAAGACGTAGCCAGCGCAGTGGCCTTCTTGGCCAGCGACGAGGCTCGCTACATTACCGGGCAGGTTTTGGCTATCGACGGAGGAATGTCTATATGAGCAACACCACTAACAATGGCTTTAAACGCGTAGTTATCACTGGTCTGGGTGCGGTATCGCCTGCCGGCATCGGCGCCGAAGCCTTATGGGAAAAAGTAGTGGCCGGCCAAAGTGCCCTGAGCCTTCTGCCCAGCGAAGAGCGCGAGCGTCTGGGTGTTAACGTGGTTGGCTCTATTCCCAATTACGACCCCATTGAACTGGGCTTTACCAAAAAGGAATCTCGCCGCTTCAGCCCCTTTGTGCAGTATGCAATCCTGGCTTCCGACGAAGCTATGGCGCAGGCTGGCATCGATATGGAAGCTGAAGACGGCAACCGTTTTGCCTGCGTTTTTGGCTCGGGCATTGGTGGCATGGGCATCTTCGAGCGTGAGGCGGTAAACCTTAACACCAAGGGCGCCAAGCGCGTAAGCCCGCTGTTCATCCCCACTATGATTTCCAACATGGCTTCGGGCAACCTGGCCATTCGTTATGGCCTTAAAGGCGATTGCCTAGATATTGTTACCGCATGCGCAACGGGCACCCATTGCGTGGGCGAAGCGTATCGTCTTATTCGTTTTGGTTTGGCTGACGCAGCGCTTGCCGGTGGTAGCGAAGAAGGCACCAGCCCCATGTCGCTTGCCGGTTTTGCCAACTTGGGCGCGCACACCAAGGCTGAAGATCCGAATGCTGCTGCCTTGCCCTTTGATGCTCGCCGTTCTGGCTTTGTTGCCGGTGAAGGAGCAGGCGCCCTGGTGCTTGAATCGCTGGAGCATGCTCAGGCTCGCGGTGCAAACATCATCGCCGAGGTAACCGGCTTTGGTTCGACGGGCGATGCTTACCACATCACTTCGCCCGAGCCTTCTGGCGAAGGTGCGGTGCGCGCTATGCGTCAGGCTTTGGAAGAAGGCGGCTTTGAGCCTTCCGACATTGGCCACCTGAACGCTCATGGCACTGCAACACATGTAAACGATGCGGTTGAATCGAATGCATGGCATGCACTTTTGGGTGATGAATTGGCAACCAAGATCCCTGTTACTTCCGTTAAGGGCGTAACGGGCCATATGCTAGGTGCAGCCGGTGCGGTTGAAGCGGTAATCGCTAGCCTTTCTGCTGCTCGCAGCGTGGTTCCGCCTACGGCTGGCTATGCCGAAAAAGACCCTGAGTGCGATGTGTTCGTGCCCACTGCGGCCATTACCAACGCGCCGCAAAAGGTTGTTCTTTCCAATTCTCTGGGCTTTGGCGGTCACAACGCAACGTTGGCCATCAGCCCCTTCAAGGAGGCGTAAGGTTCATGGCCGAACAGAATGAATGCCCGGTAACCTTTCCGTGTGAGCGCGAAGGTGTATTGAAGCTTTTGCCCCATCGCGATCCGTTTGTGTGGGTGAGCCGCGTTAAGAGCTGCGAGCCTGGTGTGCATGTGGTGGCTGAGCTTGATGTTGACCCTGATCTAGATCTGTTTCGCGGGCATTTCCCTGGTCAGCCGGTTTTGCCGGGCGTGATTCTTATGGAAGCCTTGGCGCAGGCTGCTTCGTGCTGTTTGCTTTCGCAGGGCAATAAGGCTGGGCATGTGGGTTACTTCGCTTCTATCGACAAGGCGAAGTTCCGTCGCATGGTGTTGCCCGGCGACACGGTGGAGCTTGAAGCCACCATCACAAAAAACAACTCCCGTATGTGCGCCGCCGAGGTTGTGGCCCGCGTAGACGGCGAGGTTTGCGCCCAGGCCGTGCAAAAGTACGTCATGGCGCGCGATAAGAAGGAGGAATAGGGGATGGGACCCAATAAGGAAGCAGCGGAAGATACCGCGGTAATTTATCAGCTTTCCCTTTTGGAGCAGGCTATTGGCGGGGCTCCGCTTTTGGTGGTGGGATACGGCTCGCCCATGAAAGCGTGCGTTCGTGCCTGCGTTAAAAATGAAATCGCCCAGATTTGGGTTACGGGCACTAAAGACAAAGAGCGCGGTTTTGCCTGCTCTGGCGCCGCACAGGTTGCCATGCTGGGCGATAAATTCGACGCTCGCCTGTTTACCAACGTGTATGCAGTAATGCAGGCCGCCCAGGCATGCAATGCCGGTGCGCTGTTGGTGGTTGACCCCAACTTTGCTGCCGATCCGCTGCTGCGCATGGTTGCCTATCAAAAGGGCATGTGCGTGCTAACCCATATGGAAAAAGACCGCACCAACGATTTATGGTGCGAGTGCAAGCCCGACCCAGATTTTGGTACCCACGACCCGGTATGGCGCCGTTGCCCCAAGTGCAAGCTCTACCATGATGAAGCCCCTGTGCTTAAGGCGGGCGGCGAATGCCCCACGTGCCACGAGCTGTACCGTCTTACCTCTACCGAGCGCATCAACCTTACCTTCGACGAAGGCACGTTTGAAGAGTGGGATGCCGTTATGGAGGAAGCCGACCCGCTCAACTTTCCTAATTTCGACGACCTTATCGAAAAGCAGCGTAGTCGCAGCGGCCTGAACGAAGGTGTGCGTACTGGCAAGGTAGAGCTGGATGGCCGAAGCCTGGCCCTTTGCATCATGGAATCTACTTTCATGATGGGTTCGATGGGCGAAGTTGTAGGCGAAAAGATTACCCGCGCTGTTGAGCGTGCAACCGCCGAAGGCCTGCCGCTGTTCATCTTTACCGCATCGGGCGGTGCCCGCATGCAAGAAGGCTTGGTTTCGCTCATGCAGATGGGCAAGATCAGCGCCGCTATCGAGCGTCATAGCCGTGCAGGTTTGCTGTATGTTTCCATTATCACCGACCCTACTACGGGCGGCGTTACTGCTTCGTTTGCCATGCAGGGCGACATCATCATTTCCGAGCCGCATGCCCTCATTGGCTTTGCTGGTCGCCGCGTTATTCAAGACACCATCAAGCAAACCCTGCCCGAAGGTTTCCAAACCGCAGAGTTTGCCTTGGAACATGGTTTGATCGACGCCATCGTGCCGCGCAGCGAGCTTAAAGAAGTGCTTTCGCGCATTCTTGCCTTGCATAGTGCCCCAGAAAACGTGCAGGAAATTGCACAAGGTGAAGGCGTTTCGGCTTCTGCTCCTGTACGTGATGTTATTCATGCGGCACAGAGCGCCGTTGCTGCCAAGCTGGGCGGCAGCGAAGCATCCAGCGGTCAGGCTGATGGCCCGCTTGCCATGCTGGCTGACACCGTGGATAAGGCTCGCAAGGCGCCGAGTAGCTTTGCTATGAACCGCGCTATGCGCAAGCGCGGTATGGCCGACGCCCCTTCGGTTCTGCCCATGAAGAAAACTTCTAAGAGCGCATCTGATTCGGAGAACCCGGCATGGGATAGCGTAACCATGGCGCGTAATATTCACCGTCCCACCAGCCAGTATTACATCGATTATATGGTGGAAGGCTTTTTTGAACTGCACGGTGACCGAAGCTTTGCCGACGACGGCGCTATTGTTGGCGGCATTGGCTGGATCGATGGCATCCCGGTTACCGTAGTGGCCGAAGAAAAGGGCGCCGACCTAAAGCAGCGCATTGCGCGCAACTTCGGCTGCCCTCAACCCGAGGGCTATCGCAAGAGCCTGCGTCTTATGCGCCAGGCCGAAAAGTTTGGCCGACCCATCGTGTGCTTGGTAGACACCCAAGGCGCTTTCTGCGGCATGGAAGCCGAAGAACGCGGCCAGGGCAATGCCATCGCCGATAACTTGGTGGCTATGGCTGGCCTTACTGTGCCGGTGGTAAGCATTGTTTTGGGCGAAGGTGGTTCGGGCGGCGCGCTAGCGCTGGCTATGGGCAACCGTGTTGCCATGCAAGACCACGCAGTTTACTCCGTCCTTTCGCCTGAAGGCTTTGCTTCCATCTTGTGGAAGGATCGTACTCGTGCAGCTGAAGCTGCGGCTGTTATGAAGATGAGCGCTGCCGAGGCTTGCGAGATGGGCATCATCGAAGAAGTGGTAAGCGAAGGCGATGGCCCTGCGCATGAAAATCCCAAGCAGGCTGCCGAAAACGTAAAGGAATACGTGGCGCGCAGCTTGCATGAGCTCTACACCATGACGCCAGATGAATTGCGCGATCAGCGATATGAAAGGTTCCGCGCTTTCTAGTTTGCGATGCGCCCGGCGGAGGCATGCCGCCTTCGCACCATCGGGAAGGCCCGATGAAAGGCTCCTCGCTTTCTTGGCGCTGGCGTATTTCCGCTGCCAGATTATTCGTCCATTGGCCCGCGAAACCCCTCGTTTCTGCTTGAAGCGAGGGGTTTCTTTTTTTATTCTTAACAGGTTAGAGATATACGGGGCGGCCTGTGCTTTTTCGCAGCCGCTTTCCCCTTGGTTAGGGTGGTTAGGAATAGGTATGGCAGCAAGATTACGGGTTGGGGTAGCGCTTTTTGCAGCGCTAATTTTTGCCCTTGCCGCATT
Source organism: Eggerthellaceae bacterium (assembly GCA_963625925.1). GTDB lineage: Bacteria > Actinomycetota > Coriobacteriia > Coriobacteriales > Eggerthellaceae > Anaerotardibacter. The sequence goes on from CAVFVF010000019.1 coordinate 21,279, forward strand.
GGTTGGGCTTTCGGGCTGCAGCCAAAGCGGTACTCCCACCAACAGCCAAACGCTTAAAGTGGGCGTTCGCGGCGATGTTGTGGGCTTTGGTTACTACAACTCCGATACCGGCAAGTACTACGGACTTGAGGTAGACATCGCTAACGAAGTGGCCACCCGCTTGGGCTACAAGCAGGCCGAGCTTATTACCGTCACACCCGATAATCGCAAAGAAATGCTGCAAAACGGCCAGGTAGATTGCGTGATTGCCTGCTATTCGGTTACCGAAAGCCGCGAAAAGAACTTCGATTTTTCGCCCGCATACTACGAAGATGCGGCCGTGTTCATGGTTGAGGAAAGCTCGCTCATTACTTCCATCGAAGGCTTGAAGGGCAAAACCATTGGCACCATGTTGGGTACCAACACCGCTGCTCAAATTACCCAGCAGCTTACCCAGGAAGGCCGCACTTCGGGCAACGTGCTTTCTAAAAACGAAGACAATTCCGATGTGCAGTTCGACACCTTCCGTCTGCTGCAGTTCGAATCGTACGAGGCCCTTTCTGAAGCGCTTGAGGTTGGCAAGGTAGATGCTGCGGTTATGGACGGCAGCATTGCGCAGACCTATATGCAGGACAACCGCCAGCTGCTCAGCTATGCCGGCCAGGCCCAAAGCTACGCCGTGGCAACCCAGAAAGATTCGGCCCTTAGCCAGCCGGTTGCCAATACCATCCAGCAAATGATCGACGACGGCACCATTGCCTCGCTCACGGATAAGTGGGATTAAGGGGAGCACATGTCTAAAAGGCTCAAACTTAAACTAGCCATTCTTGTTGGCATTGTTGTAGTTGGCATGATTGCCATGGGTGTGTGGGTTTCTGCCAAGCAGACCAACCTTACGCTGCAAAACTACACCCAGGAAATGCAGCAGGAAGCCGATGCTTTGCCTGCACTTCTGGCCGAGGCTAAAGACGAAACCGAGCTGAACACTAAGAACTTCGACGCGATTTATCAGTCGAAGGCCGAAAGCGTTGCCTTCATGGCAAACAACAACACCGGCTATACGGCAACGAATTCCAAGATGCAGGAATATCAGAGCTTGCTTGGTGTGGACAACGTAATGATTGTTTCGCGTGATGGCAGCGTGGTTGCCAAGGCTGAAGACACCAAGGCCGACTTTACCTCTAGCCGCTTCAACCGCCTTCGTGCCGTGTTTGACGACGGCAAGGCATCTGATGCGGTAAAGGTGGAATCGGCCGAACAGAACTGGTACAAGCGCTACTATTCCGCAAAGATTGACGACTCCACCATGGTGGTTATCGAGCAGAACCCCGAAGAGCTTAACCAGCTGGTGAAGGATTCTGGTTCAACTGAAGCTGTGCTGAAAAACATCACCATCGGTCAGACCGGCTACATGTTTGCCATCTCGGCGCAGGATTACACCATCCAATATCATCCCAACGCTGCTCTTATTGGCGGCGATGCCCTTAACTATGGCTTCGATGTTGCCGACCTCGAAGACGGCACCTACAACTGGATGAAGTTCAACGGCACCAGCATGTACTGCAACGTAACCAAGGTCGATGACATGTACTACGTTGCTGCCGTTCCCGAATCTGACATTTCTTCGGCACGTACGGTTACCACGGGCGTAATTCTGTTTGTATTCTTGGCGGTTACCGCCATGGTTGTGCTGTATGGCATTTGCGTGCTGCATGATAACGAGCGCAGGCGCCTTAAGCCCGAGGAAGAAGAAGCCGCCTATATTGATGCGGGTCAGAATCATCGCATCAACAAGGCTATTGCCAAAAAGGGCGCCGTGCTTTCGCTGGTTGGCTTTGTGGCTATTGTGGGCATTGCCTTCTACATGCAAACGCTGTTTGCGCTTTCCAATCAGTCGGTAACCAATAATTCGCGTGCCACCGAGCTGGCTGCAACCATTCAGCAAACCGACGAGCGCGCCGATTCGTTGCGTTCCCAGTACTCTGAGCGTTATTTGAGCAAAGCAAAGGTTGCTGCGTATGTGCTTGAGCGCAACCCGCAGCTGGCTAACAAGGCCGACTTGCAGCGCCTGGCCGATGTTTTGCAGGTTCAGTACGTGGATATCTTCGACGAGCAGGGCAATATGTCGGTTACCAATTCCACGTATTCCAGCTACACCCTAAGCACCGATAGCAAAGATGCATCGTATGAGTTCCGCCGCCTGCTGCAGGGTGTCGATCATGTGGTGCAAGATGCGCGCACCGACGAGATTTCGGGCGAGCTGCGTCAGTACATTGGCGTTTCGCTGCAGGATGCCGACGGCAACCCCAACGGCTTTGTACAGATCAACGTGCGCCCCAGCCGTTTGGCCGACTTGCTTGAAAGCGTGCAGATTGACAAGGTTCTTGATGGCGTGAAGGTTGGCGCCAACGGCTTTGCCTTCGCCATTAACAAGAACGATGGCACGTTTGCCTATTACCCCAACAGCAAGATGATCGGCAAGGCCGCCACCGATTGCGGCATGACTAAAAACCAGATCAAGGATGGCTACAACGATTATGTGACCATCGGCGGCCAAACCTACTATGCCGCTTCGGTTGAGCAAGGCGATTACTACCTGTATGTTGCCGGCACCGAAGGCGAGCTTATGGCCGAGCGTGGCCCGTTGATGCTGGCTACCGCTGTGGTTTCGCTTGTATGCCAGGTGCTCATCTTTGTGATTTTGGCCTTTGAGCGCAAGCGCGATCCGTTTGCCAAGGAAGAAGACGAAGCCGGAGTAGAAGACGATCGACACTTCGACATCACCATGCCTACCGGCCGCAGCGTGCGCACCGAGTCGGTATCAAGCCGCTTCTTGTTCGGCTCCTTTGATTGGGACGGTAAGACGCCCGAACAGAAGGTGGGCGCTGTGATGAAGGTGCTCGTGGGCTTTTCGGTAGTGGTTGTGTTTATTGCCGTGCTGTTCCGCGATAGCATTTTTGGTAGCAATTCGCTGTTTTCCTACATTCTTGGCGGTGGCTGGGAGCGCGGCTTGAACATCTTTGCCCTTACGGCAAGCATCATGTTCGCCTGCGTTGCCATGACGGTAGCAACCGTGCTGAAGAAGCTGTTGCTGCTTTTGGCCGAGACTTTGGATTCCCGCGGTGAAACGGTTTGCCGCCTGCTGGGCAGCTTTGTTAAGTACGCCACCATTATTGGCATGGTGTATTACTGCTTGGCTCTGCTGGGTGTAGACACCACTACGTTGCTGGCCAGCGCCGGCATTCTTTCCATTGCTATTTCGCTTGGCGCAAAGGATTTGGTTGCTGATATTATTTCCGGCCTGTTCCTTATCTTTGAAGGCGCCTTCCGTGTGGGCGACATCATCACGGTGGGCAGCTGGCGCGGTACCGTTGTGGAAATTGGCATTCGCACCACCAAGATCATGAACGGTGCGCAGAACATTAAGGTTATCCGCAACAGCAACGTTACCGATATCGTTAACATGACCAAGCAGAGCACGTTTACTTGGCTGGATGTTGGCATCGAGTACAGCGAAAGCTTGGAGCGCGTGGAAGATATTTTGGCCGACGAGCTGCCCAATATCAAAAAGCAGATTCCGGCTATTATCGGCGGCCCGTTCTACAAGGGCGTGGTTTCGCTGGGCGACAACAGCGTGAACATCCGCATTATGGTTCAGTGCGCCGAATCCGATCGTGCGCAGGTTGAGCGCGATTTGAACCGCGCCATCAAGCTGCTGTTCGACAAGCACGATATTGGCATTCCGTTCCCGCAGGTAGTGGTAAACCAGCCTGTGGAAAAGAAGGTTGCCACCTATGCCGAAAAGCGCGATGCTGCTCGTTTCTACGAGGAGCAGCGTGAAGCTTCCAAGGAAATCAAAGAGGGCGAGGACCAGTAAATGCGGGCGGTTGCCGTTTTTGCAAGCCCCTATGAATTCTTGCGGTTTCATTTGTGCTGACGGGTGTTAACGCTTTAGTGGACTGAAGAAACACATTTAGCGTAAAATGCTTTTCAGGGATCACTTCTACTATGGAGGAGAGGGAAATTATGGCAGAAGAAGTACATTACGTGGTTATCGCGGGCTTCCCGAATGCCGACTTTATGGCTGTAGCGCTTGACAAGACCGGCACTGCAATTTCGGAGAAGTCTTTCAAGCCCGCCGATTTCATGCGCGAGATGGAGTCCTTCCTGGAGGCCTATCCTGCGCCCGAGATCAGGATGATCGGCCCCAAGGACTACGCTGTTGAGTACAAGAAGATGCTCATCAAGGGTAAGTACGTAACCGAGCACCCTGGTATTCCGATTGAGGTTATGTACCGCGGCGGCTACGCGTAAGCCAATCGCTGCTTGCCACAGCACTTTAAAAGCGCCCGAGTTTCTCGGGCGCTTTTGTTATGTCTGGAACGTTCTGGTTGCGGGGCTCTTTGGAAACTTCGCTCTTGAGCCTGATTGCCGCCGTCTTTCTTTGTGAAGTGGAGTACCCTAAACAAGTTATGCCTTGGTCTGCCTGACGCGAGGGTGGGCTTATTGGAGGTTTGGATTTCGCGGAATTGAAAGCTGGTATACATGTCTCAGCAAAAGGGATCTTCGTCCCAGATAAATGACATAAACGGATTGTCCCTGCCGCATTTGGTCGCGGCTGTTATCACCGCTGTTATCGGCGGCGGTGTATTCACCATGGCGGGCGATATGGCAGCTGCCGGCGCCAACACCGGCGGTGTGCTGGTTGGCTGGGTAGTTTCTGGCCTGGGCGTCTTCTGCCTGATGATGTGCTTCTTTGCGCTTTCTCGTTATAAACCGGAACTTACCGGCGGCATTTACAGCTATGCCCGTGCGGGCTTTGGCAAATATATGGGCTTCCTTTCGGCCTACGGCTATTGGATCAGCGCCCTTATGGCCATTGTTTCCTACACCACGTTGCTGTTTGCCAGCTTGGCGTTCTTCTTCCCGCTGTTCGGCGAAGGCAACAACGTCGAATCTATCGTGGGCGCCAGCGTGATTATTTGGGTGTGCTGGTTTTTGGTGAGCCGCGGCGTTAAGGAAGCGGCAAGCGTAAACATTCTTACCACTATCGCCAAGATCATTCCGCTGTTTGTGGCTATCGTTGCCATCATCTTCAGCATGCACTTCGACCCTGCCATCTTCATGGAAAACTTCTGGGGCGAGCCCGATGGCCCGGCTTTGTTCGACCAGGTAGTTGGCATGGTAGGCGTAAGTGTTTGGATCTTCTTGGGCATCGAAGGTGCCGTGGTAATTTCCGGCCGTGCGCGCTACAGCAAAGACGTTGGCCGTGCCACCATCATCGCGTTTGTTGGCATTCTGGTCATCTACCTGCTGGTTTCCATCCTTTCCATGGGCGTTATGCCGCGTGCTGAATTGGCCGAGCTTTCCAACCCCTCTATGGCTGGCGTGCTCGAAGCAGTTGTGGGCCCGTGGGGCGCAGCCCTTGTTAACCTGGGCGTTGCGCTTTCGCTTTTGGGCGCAATGCTGGGTTACACCATCATTTCTTCCGAATGCCCGCACGAAGCTGCTTGCCAGGGCGTATTCCCTAAGGTCTTTGCCAAAAAGAACAAGCATGGCGCACCCATCGTTACCCTTACCGTTACCTGCGTAATCATCCAGGTGTTCCTGGTTTTGGTGGTTGCTTCCGAGCAGACTTACCAGTTCTTCTACAGCGTTTCGGTTTCGATGATCCTTATTCCGTACTTCTTCAGCACGCTGTTTATGCTGGTGTGCGTTGCCAAGAAGGACGGCTTTGAGAATGTTTCGGGCGGCAAGCTGGTGTTCTACCGCGTTATTGCCGTGCTGGGCTTCTTCTACAGCGTGTTCCTAATTTACGCGGGTGGCCTTACGGGCCTGATGATTACCACTATTCTGTATGCTCCGGGCATTCTGCTGTACCTGTATGGTCAGCGCCAGCGTGGCGAAACCATGCTGGGCAAGCCTATCGAGCAAGTGGTAACCGCCGCTATTGTCATCTTCTTTGTGGTGAGCATCTATAGCATTGCCACTGGGCAGATTGCTGTTATTTAGCGGCGCGTTCCTGTAGACGAGCGGCCCTCTGGATTTATGGAAGTCCAGGGGGTCTTGCTTTTCCTGGGCTTTTGGAGGTTTGCCGCTGCGGCGCTAAAATAGCGGAGTTTGAGCTTTCGCTACCGCGCGATTATGCGGTTTGGCAGCCAGCGCCACCTTTGGCGGAAGACAAGAGTTTGAGCTTTCGCCGTCGCGTGAGCATGCGGCGGCTGTTTGTAAGAATTTATAGAAAGGCATACTTGTGGCTAAGTTTTCTCACGTTATTGTTCGCCGTCCCGGCAAGTCGCTGTGCGATGGTATTACCAGCGCTCCTGAGCTGGGCAAGCCCATTTACGAAAAGGCAATTCAGCAGCACGATGCGTATATCGAAGCGCTAAAGCAGTGCGGCGTGGAAGTTACCGTGCTTCCGGCGCTGGAAGAGTACCCCGATGCTTGCTTTGTTGAAGACACCGCGGTAATTACCCGTTGTGGTGCCATTATCGACAATCCGGGTGCTGGTACCCGCAATGGCGAAGCAGCCGAGATGGAGCCCACCATTCGCCAGTTCTTCGACGACGACCACATTGCTCACATCACCGCTCCGGGAACCCTGGAAGGCGGCGACGTGATGATGGTGGGCGATCACTTCTACGTAGGCCGCAGCGCCCGCACCAACGAAGAGGGCATTCGCCAGTTTATCGAGATCTTGGAAGGCTGGGGCCTTAGCGGCAGTGAAGTGCCGCTGGAGTACGTGCTTCACCTGAAGACGGGCGTTAACTATCTGGAAGATAACAACATGCTTGTTTCCGGCGAGTTTAAAACCAAGCCCGACTTTGAAAAGTACAATCGCGTCGAAATCCCTGAAGATGAGGCTTATGCCGCCAACTGCATTTGGGTGAATGGCACCGTTATTGTGCCCGAGGGTTACCCTGCTGTGCTGAAGGCTGTGCAAGACCTGGGCTATAAGACCTTGACGGTTGATACTTCCGAGTATCGCAAGATCGATGGCGGCTTGAGCTGCCTTTCCCTGCGCTTCTAATTTCTGCTTAGCGGCTGGCCCTCCTGGGAATTTCCAGGAGGGCCTTTTTGTTTGCGGGAGCTACAGGCGCTGTGGGCGGGCGCGGTAGGGCGTTGTGGGCGGACGCGGCAGGGGCGCGTTGCTGCAGGCGCTGTGGGCGGGCGCGGTAGGGGCGCGACGATGGCGGCGCGACCGAGCTCGAGGCCTTCCTGAGGTGGCTGATGGGAAAGGGAACGCAGGCCGAGATGCCAGGCCAAGGCCGCATTGCCGCTGGGATGCGCCTGCACGTCGCGCATTGCTGCAGGGATGCGCCTGCGCGTCGCGCGTTGCTGTTGGCTGGTCTGTTGCAGTGCTGCATCGCCGCTGAGAGGCTTTGTTTTTCGCCCAAAACCACGAAACGGGGTGCTTTTGGCAAAAAACGCGTCATCGGAATTAATTTTGGGCGAATTAAGCAACAAAGTTAACGTTATTGTTTCCTAA
>CAVFVF010000019.1:28991-31478 GCA_963625925.1 Eggerthellaceae bacterium
GCGTCGCGCGTTGCTGCTGAATACCCCGTTGCTGGACGCTTTGGCGTCGAGGGCCTTGTCGATGTGCGCTGCGACAAACCGTGCGTTGCAGTTAGACGTTTCGTTGCTGCGGAGCATCATGCGTGCGTTGCTTCGGCAAGCCCACTCAGGCGCCAAGCTCCTCCTGCGTGTCGCGCTGCAAGTAGCCCTGGTTTTGCGGGGTGGCGCACTGCCGAGGGAGTCTCGCCGCTGCACGTTGTGGCAAGTGCGTGCTTGGGCGAAACGCTGCACGTTGCGTTTGTTTGTGGCAAGGTAGGGGAGCGCGACTTGCTGCGCTCTTTGAAAGGTTTGTATGCTTCCGTATTTGATGATTTGCGTTTCGGTGGTGTTTGAGGTGTTTGCCGACACCATGATGAAGGTATCCGACGGCTTTCGCCGCAAGCTGCCCATTGCGGGTGTTGTGGTGGGTTATGCGGTTTCGTTTTGGATGATGTCGCAGGTGCTCTTAGTGCTGCCTTTGGGCCCAGTGTATGCCGCATGGACGGGCCTGGGCATTGCACTTACCGCCGTGGTGGGTGCCGTGCTGTGGGCCGAGGGCATGAATCTAAAGAAGATCGTGGGCTTAATTGCCATCATCGTTGGTGTTGCCCTGTTGAAGCTGGGGGTGTAGTCAATGCCGTTTGCAGAAGAACAGCGCGTCGCCGTAAAAGAGAAAGCCCGCACCAAGCGCTTTTATTTCTTGCTGCTTGCTATCGCCATTTGCAGCGAGGTTACGGGCGCCATTTGTCTAAAGGCATCGCAGGGATTTACCGTGCCTTTGCCCAGCTTGGCAACGGTGGTGGGCTATGCACTTTCCATCTTTTTGTTGGTGAAGATTTTGCAGCACCTGCCGCTTGGGTTGGTATATGGCATTTGGGGTGGCGTGGGCTCGGCCGTAACCATGTTGGTTGGCGTGTTGGTTTGGGGCGACCCGTTTACTGCACTTACCGCGGTGGGCCTGGTGCTAATTGTGGGCGGTTGCTACTTGCTGAATAAAGGTACCGATGAAATCGAGGCCGCCAGAATCCAGCAGCAGTAGGCTCGCCGCTGCACGGCGGCGCTAGAGCAGCCAGACGCAACGGAGCGTCCGGCGCCGGCACGTTCGGCAGCAGCGGTTGGCCGGCGGAGCACTCAGCAACAGAGCGCTCGGCAACGGAGCGTCCGGCGCTGGCGGGGCGTCCGTCGCCGGAGCGTTCGCCACCGCCCGGCACGCTAGGCCCGCGGAGCGTTCGCCACCGCCCGGCACGCTAGGCTCGCGGAGCGTTCGCCCCCTCCTGCTAGCCGCTGCCCAATGCTTTCTTGCGCACAACGCAGGAGCGCTTCACAATGCAAAATACAGATTCGATGCGGGGGTGCCTGCGCCGCGCAAACGGCAGCTTGGCTGAGAGGGCATTAGCTCAACCCTTTGAACCTGTCAGTTAATGCTGGCGTAGGGAGCATTCCTCGGTTTTTCTTGGGCGCTTGCTACGGCAGGCGCTTTTTATTTGGAAGAATGCGCAGGGCCGCAAAACCCGCAATTGCGCTTGAGCCTAAGGAGGAAGCATGGGCACCGAAAACATAGAGCAGGAATTGCGCCATAAGTTGGAACGTTGCGTGGCCGCCGTTAAGGAAACCAACCCCATGGCGCCCAGCATCACCAACTTCGTAACCATCGACTTTGTGGCTAATGCTCAGCTTGCCGTAGGGGGCAGCGCCGCCATGGTGTACATGCCCGATGAAGGCGAGCAGGTGGCAGCAAGCCAGGCCATGTACTTCAACGCCGGCACGCTTATGCCTGTGTACGAAGAAACCATTCCGCGCACCGTTGCGGCACTTGCCGCCAAGGGCACGCCTTGGGTGCTCGACCCCGTGGGGCTGGGCATTGGCAGCTTGCGCACCAAGCTTCTGGAATGTTGCAAAGAAGGAAAGCCCGCCATTATCCGCTGCAACGCGAGCGAGGCCATTGCCTTGGCTAGCCTGTGGGGGCTTGAAGCGGCAGATGCTAGCGGCGTGCGCGGCGTAGATTCCACCGATTCTGTTGCCAGCGCACGTGCGGCCGCAGTTGCCCTGGCGCGCTTCACCGGCGGCGCCGTGGCAGTTTCGGGCGAAGCGGACATGGTCACCGATGGCCAATCGGTTGTATGGGTTGAAGGTGGCAGCACGTTTATGCCGCTTATTACGGGCACGGGTTGTTCGCTGGGCGGCGTATGCGCCGTGTATGCAGCCTGCGGCGATGCTCTTACGGCGGCGCTTGCAGGCACTATTGCCTACGATTTGGCCGGCAGCCGCGCCCACGGCCAGGCAAACGGCCCGGCTAGCTTCAAGGTGGCTTTTATCGACGAACTGTACAAAGCAACGCCGGCCAGCATTGCCGCTTGGCCGTTCAAGGTTGAGGAGGCATAAATGAATACGCTGGTAGCAGTGGCCATTGCTCCTTTTGGCGTGGGCGATGAGCTGGCCCCCGAAGTGGCTGAGGTGGTTAAAGTGATC
>CAVFVF010000020.1:0-30329 GCA_963625925.1 Eggerthellaceae bacterium
AAATCAACAACAATCAACCTACTTTTACCGACGAAGACAAACAGCGGTCTACCTTTGAAAGCTATTCCGAACTTGACAGCGAAGGCCGCTGCGGCACTGCATTTGCCCTGGTGGGCGAAGAAACCATGCCCACCGAAAAGCGCGGCAACATTGGATCGGTTAAACCCACAGGCTGGCACTTGGTTAAGTACGACTGCGTTGATGGCAAGTACCTGTACAACCGATGCCACCTAATTGGCTATCAGCTCACTGGCGAAAACGCAAACAAACAAAACCTTATTACCGGCACCCGATACTTGAACGTAGACGGCATGCTGCCCTTCGAAGACGAAGTGGCCGATTACGTGCACCAAACCAACAACCACGTTCTGTACCGCGTAACCCCTGTATTTGACGGCGATAACGAAGTTGCCAGCGGCGTGCAGATGGAAGCCTATTCCGTAGAAGACAGCGGCCAAGGCGTGAGCTTCAACGTGTATTGCTACGACAATCAGCCCGGCGTAGACATCAATTACTCCAATGGTGAAAGCTGGCTTAGCGATAGCGCGCAGAGCACCGCAACCACCGAAGACTGGCAGCCGCACGATTACGTGTTGAACACCAAGAGCCTGCGCTTCCACAAGCCTACTTGCTCTGGCGTTAATGACATCGATGCCGACCACAAAAAGGAATGGACCGGCCAGCGCTCGGATATCGTCAACCAGGGCTACAAGCCTTGCCGCACTTGCAACCCGTAAACTGCACTCATATGGATCGCTTTGAAGAAAGGAGGAACCCGTGGCTTTAAACGACTTGAACCCCAAGAAGGACACGTTTGCCAAACGCGCCCAAGCAAACACAAACCAAAAGGTTAAACACCGCAAAGCCGAGCACGGCTCTTCCTCCAGCACTGCTACTAGCGCTCCTCATACTAACAACAGCGAACTTCCCAAGGAGCCTGCGCACGCACGCGCCAAAGCTAGCGCAAAGCCAACTGAGGCTAGGCGTACTGGCTCTTCGAGCCGTCCTTCAGCAAAACGCAATACCGCCACCGCAGCCCGCAAAGAATCAGGCGCCAAGAGCTCGACACAGCACGCTAGGCCCCAGCGCACTACTAGCAATGCCTCGCATGTAGAAAGCGAGGTTGGGCGCGGCAGGCCCCAGCGCAACACAGTTAAAACTCGTAGCTCTGCAGGCCGCTCAGAAGCGCCCGAGCGCAAAGCTCCACAAAAGCCTGCAGCTAATTGCGCCAGCAGGAAACCAGCCGCCAAGAGTACTGGCACTTGCCGCGCTCAAAGTGTTAACGCCAGACGAACTAAAAACACCAATGCACCCCACGCAAAGAACGCCAAAACTGGCCACGCCAAAGTTACACGCCGTGCAGCAGCCGAAGGCTCCACTTTTGGACTCATCAAAGTTCAGCCCGCTTGGTTTGCCGCCTGGGCTCTTATCGGTGTGCTGATTGTTGCTGTTTTGGCATTTGCAGCCCCCGCTGCCGCAACCGCAGTAAGCACTGTTGGCGCCACCAGCACCCCGGTTGCGAGCTCCGGCAAGAGCGGCAACTTCCCCGAAAAAATTGAAAAGTGGCGCGGCACCGTCGAAACCGCCTGCAAAGATATCAACTTGGACACAAAGTGGGTAGACACCATCTTGGCCATGATGCAAACCGAATCGGGCGGCAACCCTGGCATTTATTCCGTACGCGGAGTAAGCCACGACATTATGCAAGCTGCCGAGGGCCTAGCTGGTACCCATACGGGTAAACGCAATGTGATCCAACGAGGATCTTCTGCCTTAGAGGCTTGGGGTTACACTTCTTCAATCCGCTTCGATGGCGAAACTTGTACCGCCTCAATTTACGCAGGCGCGCTTGAAACCAAACAGAACGTTGAACTTTGGGAAGGCTGGCTTGGGCCCATCGACGTTAACGACACCGACAAAGTAGCCCAAGTAGCACAAGGCTATAACTACGGTGCCGAGGGGTGGTTCCACTACTGCCACAAGAATGGCTACGTTAATTGGAGCTACGATGCTTCTGCGCGTTACAAAGGCCTCATTGGCGGCGGCACAGCCAACCATGGCAAGAAAGTAATTACCTTCTATAACGCAGGACGTAGTTAACCACTAAAGCGGCTTAGAATTGCAGGGCAGCATCAAGCTGCCCTTTTTGCTTTCTTGAAGTAGCCTCAACGTACTTAACAACTAAAACAAATAGCCCGTCTGCCCTACCGCACAGCAAACGGCAGAACTAGCCCATTCAAAACGTAGCAACCCCACACAACAAAAAGGCGAGCTTGTAGCCCGCCCTTTTACGCTAGAAAGGCTTACGCCCCTCGCTATTTACCCGCGCAGGCGGGCATTAGGCTTTCTTTCGCAAGAACACCGACTTCTCTTCCAAAGTAGGAATGGGCTCGTTGCACTCTTCTTCGATGTTGCCTTCGTAGACGTAATGTTTGGTTTCCTTGGCAACCACGCCCGTCATAAGCAAAACCATGATGATGTTAGGAATGGACATAAGTGCGTTGGCGATGTCGGTTGCAGTCCAAGCAATGTCGCCTACGCCAATGCCGCCCAAAAAGCCCATGCAAATGTACAAACCGATGTACAGGGGCACCCAACGGCGGCCAAACAGGTACAAGGTAATTCGCTCGCCGTAGTAGCTCCAACCCAAAATGGTGGAGTACGCAAAGCAGATAATGCCCAGCATAAGCACCGGAGTACCAATGTTGGGGATAGTGGCAAACACGGCATTGGTGAGCGTTGCGCCGTCGGTTACGCCGGCATCGGCAATAAGCGTGGGGTGAGCGCACAAGGTAGACACAATAACCAAGCCGCTAACCAAGCAAATTACCACGGTGCACCAGAAGGGGCCGGTCATGGCAACCAAGGCCTGACGAGCCGGGTTCTTAGAAGCTGCGGCACTAGAAACCAATGGAGCGGTACCCAAGCCAGCTTCATTGCTGAACAGGCCTCGAGCACAACCAAACTGCAGGGCAACCATAATGCCAGAACCAACCGCACCGCCAAAGGCTGCGCGAGGCGTAAAAGCGCATTCGAAGATGAGCTGGAACGCTTCAATAAGATAGCCAGAGTTGCAAACAAGAATGTAGAGACAACCCAAAATATAGGCACCGCCCATGAAGGGCACCAGTTTTTCGCAAATGCTGGAAACCTTTTGCAGGCCACCCAGAATAATAAGCAGTGCGCTACCGCAAACAAAAGCCGCGATGATTGCCGGATCAATGTCGAAATTGGCCTTCACAACACTGGTAATAGCGCTGGTTTGCACGGCACAGCCAATGCCAAAGATGGTGAAACAAGCCATAACCGCAAACCAAATAGCGGCAATTTTTGCCCACCAAGGCACAGTACCGTCTTCGCGCTTAAAGCGCTGCTCCCAAACATGATGAGCGCCACCCATCATTTCGCCGCGCCAGTCTTTTACGCGGTACTTCATAGAAGCAAAAACCTCGGTGTACTTGGTGGCCATACCCAAAATGCCGGTAAGCCACATCCACAAAACAGCACCTGGGCCACCGGAAAGTACAGCCGTAGCAACGCCTACGATTGAACCCGTGCCCAACGTAGAGGCAAGCGAGGTTGCCATTGCACCAAAGTTGGAAATGTCGCCTTCGGCTCCATCGTCTTTAGTAACAGAAAGCTTTAACGCCAAAGGCAGCTTTCGCTGAATGCACTTGGTGCGAATGGTGGTGTAAATATGGCATCCCAACAACAGGATGATCATGGGCGGGCCCCAAACGGCAGCATCGGCAGCGTTTAGGAATTCAGTAAGTTGTTCCATCTGGTACCTAACACAAATATTTAAGAGTAAGAGCTTTAAGCATTTTAGGCTTACTTAAAGGGTTTTGAAGAAATCATTCATAAAACTGCATTATTGGGCGATGAGCGGCGGCTATGCGTACAGGGGCACCATTGTGCGCAGCGCCTAGAACATGAACAAACTGCAAAGAAATGTTGCTTTCCTTGAATAGCAATCTATACGGGAGTAGGTTCGTATGCGAACTACCCCCACCAAGGCCAGAAGCGCACACCTAAGCGGCGCCTACCGAACATGCTGTGCTGCCTGGCCTACACAACGAGCGTGCCAAGGCTCGCTCATTCAAGGAGAATCGAACATGATACTCGCGCAAATCCTGGAAGCCGCAATGCTCATCTGCTTTGGCCTTTCCTGGCCGCTTAACGCATACAAAAGCTACAAGGCGCGAACCGCAGCAGGATCAAGCTGGCAGTTCATCATGCTTATTACGGTGGGCTACCTGTGCGGCATAGGCGCCAAATTGGCAAGCGATTCGCTTAACTGGGTACTTGCCGTGTACTTCTTGAATTTGATTTTCTTAGGCCTTAACTGGGCGGTGTACTTCCGCAATCGCAAGCTCGACGCACTACACGAAGCCGCAGCAGCTTAAGCGCGCAAGCGAAACTCATTACAAGCTATTCGTCTGCATTAGTTGAATTATTCTTAGCCGTAGCCTGCTCATCTTGCGGCAGATCGTGCACCTGAGAAATGCTTACCAGCGAAGTACTAGCAGTGGCAGTTTGCTTATTGTTGGCGTGAACCAAAGAAGTAAGTGCAAGAACAGAAACGGCAACAGCAATAAGCAGTAATACGGCTGCTATGACTAAGAATCTGAAATTAGCGCGTTCTTCTCGCATTAGTGACGTCTTTCTGTGGTGTTTAAGGTGCAATTTCGACGTGGCTCTACTTTAGCAGAATAAACAGCCCAAAATGGCCTGAGCTTTTTACAAAATGCCAGGTTGGTTACACGTAGACCGCAAAAGAAGGCCATACCGTACAATGAACGCGTTATAAAATTACTACGCGAATCGAGTCATCATGCCAATTTCCAAAGAACAACGTCAGGCCGAAGCCGCCAAGCACCTCTCTTTTGTAAAGGGCTTATTCCCTAGCGAAACCCAAGCAGCAATCGAGAGCGTACGCATTTACGAAGATGGCGAAGGCCGCGAGCTGCCATTGCCCGAGCCCGCTGCTGAAGAAACCGCTACTTCGGTAACCACGCAATTTGCTGTAGCAGCCCTTCATCGCGCGCACGGCAAAGTGGTCATGGTAGACCCAGCATCTTTCACCCGAGCAGGCGGCAATTACGAAGAGGGCGCATTTGGCCCCGAGCAGGTGCTTTGTTCCGAAAGCAATCTGTATCCTATCCTGCAGGGCATCTATAACGAATACCACCGCAAGAACCGCGGTTTTGCACGTGGCCAGCTTTTTACCGACCGTGCAGCCTACCTAACCGATGTGGTGTTTAATCGCGACGGAGCCATCCGCAATGCCGACGTTATCGTGCTGCCCGAGCCTAATCGTCAGCGCGCACTTGAAAACAATCGCTCCGAGAAGGAATGCGATAGCTGCCTGGTAAATCGCATTGAAACCCTGTTACGCATTGCCGCTGCAAACGGTGCCGAAACCTTGATTGTTGGCGCGTTTGGCGCAGGCCGCCAGGGATTCCCGGCTGCACAGGTTATAGAGCTGTTCCAAAAGTGGATCGAAGCACACCCCGGCGCTATTCCCAACATTGTATTTGCCGTACCTCGCGTGCATTTTGATGCCTTCGACGAAGCCTTTGGTGCACCCGCCCCCGAAGTTGAAGAAGCTCCTACCGAAGAGCAGGAAGAAGATGAAGGCTTTGATCCCAACGATTTGCCCGAAGGCGTAACCTTGCGCTAGCAACCAATCGGGCCCTTGCGCAAAAGTTCCGACAGTGCGCAACACGCAACCTAGAATCGCGGAGATGAGGTACTAGCCACGTAGAAAGCGCAGCAAGCCCGCAAGCAAAGAGGCAAAAGCAGAGCGCGACCGCACAAATATAAACAACGATGCCCCGCTGGTGCTTCCGACGGGGCATTGTTGTAGCCGAAAGCAAGGCAGTTACGCAGTAATGTCGGCTTCCTGCACTGGAATAGCAGCCCTCAAACTTTCAAGGCTGGTTTCGATTTGGCAGCCAATACGCCCACCGCTGAAAATGATGCGTTCATACAGCGTGGCTGTTTCATCGATGGTGGTAGTGAAGAACTTCTTCATTCCCAACGGGCTGCATCCGCCGTGAATGTAGCCGGTTAAGCCCAAAAGCTCTTTCGACTTGATCATATGGATAGACTTTTCGCCCACCGCATTTGCAGCCTTTTTAAGATCTAGTTCCATGGCAACCGGCACCATAAACACATAGTGCTCGCCGCTCTTGCCCACGGTAACCAACGTTTTGAATACCACATCGGGGTCTTCGCCCAAAATGTGAGCAACCTCTACTCCCGAAACCGCTTCGGGGCATTCGAACCAATGTGCCTCGTAAGGCTGCTTGGCACGCTCAAGCTCGCGCATAGCATTGGTCTTTTTATCTGCCTGTTTTGCCATAATGCGTTTATTGCTTGCTTTGGGAGGAACTTGGCGCCGCGCCTTGATTAGCGGGGTCATTCGACGCGCTGCCATCTTGGCCTGAACTACCCTGTTGCGAATCGGAAGCATCCTGGCCTGCGCTACCCTGCTGCGAAGCTGGAGCGTCCTGGCCTGCGCTACCCTGCTGCGCAGCTGGAGCATTAGCATCAGAAGATGCGCTGTTGCCCACCGAAGAAGAAACTGTCATGTTATGGAAGCGCGCTTCCAGCCATTCGTCGGGGAAAGCCACATCAAGCATTACATCAATCTGAGTTTTGGGCGGAATGCCCATGGCTCGCTCGCCTTGGCGGTGAATGCTCAAAACCGTAAAGATGCAGTTGATCGTCATGAACACGAGCACAATCCAAGTAACAACGGCAAACACTTTGCCGCGCTTTTTACCCCGGCGAGCCTGGAAGAACTTTTGCACGCGTTTGATAACCGGCATTACAAAGCGCACCCAGAACAAGCCGAGCGCGCCCCACATAACACCAAAGAAGAAGTTAGTGCGCCCGCCAATAGAACCAAATGTGCCCGTATAATCCCAGGCAATTGCGTGCCAAAACGTTTCCATCATCCAGCTGGCACCAAATTCAAGCGCAGCGCCTAAGACCATTGAAATTAAGAAAATAATTAAGTCGTGCGTGTAGTAATACCTGTTCAGGAACAGAGTTAGCACCACAGCACCCAGCCCGTAGATTGAGCTAAACGGCCCCCATACAAGGCCAGCGCGGCTTTCATATTCGCCATACACCACAATATGGAAGGCGTCTTCAAGCACTAAGCCCAAAAAAGAGCCCAGAACAAACAGCCAAACCATCAAGAAAAGATTTAGGTTGAGGTACCCTGGGGCCATCTGAGCGCGCACCGAGCGAACAGCAACACTGCCCAACAGCTTATGGGCAACATCAGAAGGCGTGGGCGCCGATCCAGACTCTGCAGCAGCAACCGGTGAAGCATCCGCCGTGGAGCCGGCCTGGGCACTTGTAGCAGCACTACCCAAGGCTTGTGCTTCGCTAGCATCCGCTTCGGTGCCAGCCTGCGTTTTCGTGCTGGCTGCACCAGAGACAGCGGGCATTTCGCCGCTTGCCATAGCCGAATTAGCTTGTTGTTTGTTATCGATAAAAGTCATCGGTAACGACTATACCAGCCTGAACATGCTCATCCGACTAAATTAAGGCAGGAACCAACACCAAGACAAACCTGCCGTACGCACTTATTCAACAATGCCAACCGCATATAACCCATACGCAAAACGCTCTGTTTTAAATTCTGCAACGAAGCCAATAGCCGCTTGCAAAAGGTTTAAACTGAATAGCATCTGTACCCACCCCGCTGGGCAACCGGCCTATAGAAAGGACGCACGCATGCGTTTGCTCGAAGAGCGAATCCAAAAAGACGGCGTTGTTAAAACCGCCGACGTTTTGAAGGTAGACTCCTTCCTTAACCACCAAATGGACATTGCTCTGTTCGAGGAAATGGCCGAAGAATGGAAGCGCCTGTTCGCGGGCAAAAACATCAACAAGATCCTTACCATCGAAGCTTCGGGCATCGGCATTGCCGCCATCGTTGCACGTGTGTTTAACGTACCGGTTGTATTCGCCAAAAAGGCTCAGAGCATCAACCTGGATGGCACCGTTTACGCCACCCGCGTTCAGAGCTTCACCCACGGCAAGATCTTTGACGTTATTGTTTCCAAAAAGTTTGTAGGCCCCGAAGACCATCTGCTGCTCATTGACGACTTTATGGCAAATGGCTGCGCCATGAACGGCCTAATTGAAGTTTGCGAAGATGCCGGCGCCACCATCGAAGGCATTGGCATTGCAATCGAAAAGGGCTTCCAAGAAGGCGGCGAAAAGCTGCGCCAGCGCGGCTACCAGCTTGAATCGCTGGCTATCGTGGATGCAATGGACCCCGAAACTGGAGTAATCACTTTCCGATGAAACTAAAGAAATCCCCCACCCCCACCCAGCAAACCGACGAAGCCGTGCAAGCCGAGCTTGCCAAATTCAATGGCGAAATAAGCATCGCTCGCGCTTTCCCCTACGGTTTGCAGCACGTACTGGCCATGTTCGTGGCCAACCTGGCGCCCATCGCCATCATTGCGGCTGCCGCCGGCTTTGACGAAGCAACCACCGCAATGCTTATCCAAAACGCCATGCTGGTTGCAGGCATTGGCACGTTTGTACAGCTGTTTGCCATTTGGCGCATCGGCGCAAAGATGCCCATCGTTATGGGCGTGAGCTTTACCTTCGTAACCGTACTGTGCGGCATTGCCGCCACCTATGGCTACGGAGCCGCAGTTGGCGCAGTAATTGTTGGCGGCATAGCCGAAGGCGTACTGGGTCTGTTTGCCAAGTACTGGCGCCGCTTTATTACCCCAATTGTTAGTGCCGTTGTGGTTACCGCTATTGGCTTTAGCCTTCTTTCGGTTGGTGCCGAAAGCTTTGGCGGCGGTTCGGGCGCAGTCGACTTTGGCAGCCCCGAAAACTTGGCCTTGGGTCTTATCAGCCTGGTAGCCTGCCTGGTGTTCCAAGGCTTGGCCAAAGGCAGCACCAAGCAGCTTTCTGTTTTGTTTGGCCTGGTAGTTGGCTATGTTGTTGCTATCTTTATGGGCAAGGTAGACTTCAGCGCTTTTGCGGGAATTGGTGTAGTTAGCCTTCCGCAGTTTATGCCCTTTGCCCCTGAATTCCACCCCGGCGCAATTATTGCTGTGGTTTTGCTGTACCTGGTAAGCGCAGCCGAAACCTTGGGCGATACCGCCGCCCTTGCAAGCATCGGCTTTAAGCGCGTACCTACCGAGCGCGAATTCAGCGGTGCTGTTGCCGCCGACGGCTTTACCAGCAGCATTGCCGGTTGCTTTGGCTGCAGCCCACTTACCACGTTTGCCCAGAACATTGGCCTTATTGCCATGACCAAGGTTGTTAACCGCCGCGCAATTGCCTGCGGTGCGGCCATCTTGGTAATTGCCGCATTTGTACCTGCTATCAGCACCGTGTTCAGCTCTTTGCCCGATGCAGTGCTGGGCGGCTGCACCATCATGATGTTTGGCAACATCGTGCTTTCCGGCTTCCAGATGATTGCCAGCGCAGGCTTTACCCAGCGCAACATCACCATTGCCGCAATCAGTTTGGCAATGGGCATTGGCTTTACCCAGGTAAGCGACATTTTTGTTGCTTTCCCCGAGCTTTTGCAGAACATCTTTGTGGGCAACAGCGTTGCCCTTACCTTCTTGGCCGCTGTTGTGCTTTCCTTCGCTTTGCCTAAGGACAAGACCGTTGATGGCCCGCTGGTTGTAAGCAGCAAAACGGTAGAAGGCAAAGCGCCAATGGCTGAAGACGAAGCAATCGATATGGCCAATAGCGCCGAAGAAGGCGCCAGCTCTGCCGCAACAGCCGCTACAAACAGCAATGCCCAAGAAACGGCTACCGCGGACGCAAACGCATCCAAAGCCGAAACCAAGGCAAGCAATGCCGAGGCAGGCCAACCCAGATCCGAAACAGAAACCGCCAACGCGTAAGGGGAACCTATGAGCAACGCGGAACAAAAAACCGTAGTAATTGGCGTAAGCGGCTGCATTGCCGCCTACAAATCGTGCGAGATTCTTCGCGGTCTGCAAAAAGCAGGCGTGCGCGTAAAGGTTATTATGACCGAGCACGCCACCCACTTTGTAGACCCCACTACCTTCCGCGCTCTAACGCATGAACCCGTTGCTGTGGGCCTGTTCGACGACCCAAGCGACCCCATCCATCACATTTCGCTTGCACAGGAAGCAGACCTGTTGCTGCTTGCCCCCTGTACCGCAAACGTGTTGGCCAAGGCTGCCCACGGCTTGGCCGACGACCTGCTTTCCACCACCATCTTGGCGTGTACCAACCCGGTGTTGGTAGCTCCCGCCATGAATGTGCACATGTATGAAAACCCGGCAACGCAAGCCAACATGCAAACCTTGCGTTCTCGCGGCTTTCACTTTGTAGAAGCTGATTCTGGATATCTTGCCTGCGGCGATGTTGGCAAGGGCCGCTTAGCTGAGCCTGAGCACATTGTTGCCGAAGCGCTGAAGCTGCTAAATGCCGAAGTTCCTGCAAACGACTATGCCGGCAAGCGTGTAATGGTAACGGCGGGCCCCACGGCCGAACCAATCGACCCAGTGCGCTACCTAACCAACCGAAGCTCCGGCAAGTTTGGCTACGCCCTAGCCGCTGCAGCCGCCAAGCGCGGTGCCAAGGTAACGCTCGTTTCGGGCCCTGTGGCCCTCCCTGCCCCTGCCGGCGTTGAGATGCGCTATGTCGAAACAGCCCAGGAAATGCTAGAAGCTGCCAGCCAGGCCTTCCCTACCGCCGATGTATCGCTGTTTGCGGCTGCAGTAGCCGATGTGCGCCCTGCCCATGCCGCCGAAAAGAAGCTGAAAAAGGGCATCAACGATGCTGAGCTTGCGGCCATTCAGCTAACCGAAAACCCCGACATCCTTAAAACCTTGGGCCACCAAAAATCTGCTGGCCAAGTTGTAGTTGGCTTTGCCGCCGAAACCAACGACGTGGTAGAAAACGCCACTAAAAAGCTGGAAAAGAAGGGTGCCAACATGATTGTTGCCAACGAAGTTGGCGCAAACAAAACCTTTGGCAAAGACGATGATGAAATTTGGCTGGTTACGCCCCAAGGCGCCGAGCATATTGAGCCTGCCCCTAAAACCCAGCTGGCCGATGTGATTCTTACAAAGGCGCTGCAGCTCTAACTATCGCCGCCCATACAGCGCTACTGCTCACGCATTAAAGTAGCCCTAATTTGTAGGCCACTACGCACTAATGCTGGCGCGCTAACTCTGGCGCTGCGCCTTTTCTGCCAAGGAATCAACTTTGCTATGGTTGGCGTCGTACTTCTTAGCAGCGCCTTCACCAACAGCACGAGACACAACCTGAACCACACGCACAATATCAATGGGCTTAGAAATAAACGCATTCATCCCTGCGTCCAAACATTGCTGTTCGTCTTCCTTGAAGGCGTTGGCGGTCATGGCCACAATGGGAATTTCTTTGGCGTCCTGCCTACCGCACAAACGAATTGCTGCAGTAGCCTCATAGCCGTTCATCTGAGGCATCATTACGTCCATAAGCACAGCATCAAAGGTGTAAACAGGTTGCTCCTGGAACATATCCACAGCCTGAATACCGTTTTCGACACGTGTAACGTGAGCGCCCTGATCTTCTATGAGCGTGATAGCAATTTCTGCATTCAGGTCGTTATCTTCGGCCATAAGGATGTTTAGGCCCTCTATGCCACGTCCCACAATTTCTTCGGGCTTAGCCTGTTCGGGCTTAGGCGAAACATCAAATGGGATAGTAACAATAAAGGTAGAGCCTTCGCCTTTAACGCTTTGCACTTCAATAGTGCCGCCCATCTTGTCTACGAGCTTTTTGACAATGCTCATGCCAAGACCCGTACCCTGATACACCGTACGCGCATCGGAGGCGCCGCCTTCTTGCGCAAACGGGTCGAAGATATGCTGCAGGAATTCTTCGTCCATGCCTATGCCGGTATCGGATATGGTCCAGCGATAGGTTACATGCTCCCCATCATTGTGCAGGCACTCGCAGCTGGAGTAAATGGACCCGCCGGGCTTGTTGTACTTCACGCAGTTGCCGTAGATGTTCATGAATATCTGGCGCAAATGCAAGGGGCTGCCGTAGACGTAGCGCACAGGCACGTCCTGCTTGCCCATTTCCATATGCAAGCCAGCTTCAGCAGCCCTATTTTGAATCATAGTGCCAACGCTAAAGGTAACTTCGGCCAAGTCGCTGGGCTCATGACCGATTTCAATAGCGTCGTCTTCGAGCTTACTCATTTGCAGCACGTCGTTAATCAGAGCAAGCAAATGATCTGCCGCCACGCGCATCTTCTGCTGGTTTTCCATCACCAGCTCTTTGTCTTCGGCGTGAGTGCGGTTAATTTCCAGCAAACCGATAATACCGTTTAGCGGCGTGCGGATATCGTGGCTCATTCGGCTTAAGAAACGGCTCTTGGCGGCATTGGCTTCTTCTGCTGTACGCTTTGCTTCCATAAGCGCGTTCATACGCTCAATTTCGGCGTGTTCCACGTTATCCACGTTGCGCAGGCCCACAACCAACAAATCGGGATTATCGGTATACATACGCCTAACATGAACCTCGATGGCAGTGGTGCGGCCATCTTTTGTAGTGAAGTGATAACGCCGCACAACGCTCTGCTCAGTCTTAAAAGCCTGATGCAGAGTAGATCGGCTGAATTCCTTTAAGAACATCTCACGCTCTTCAGGTACAAGAAAGCGCGATACGTACTGATACACCACAATGCTGTAGGGAATTCCGTGCAGCACCTTTTGGTAGGTATCGCTATCGACAAACAGTTCGTTGTGCTTTTCGATGGTTACCGTGTCTTTGCGAAGGTCGGCCAAAAAAATAGAAACGTAATCTTCGCCCAAAGCCTGTGCGATAGTGCGATTATGCTCAAGCTCATCGCGCGCTTTTTCAACTTCTTCAAGCGCACGCTTTAGTGATTCGTTTTCTTTTTCGGCATCCAGAGCCTGTTGCAGCTGGCTGGTTTGGAACAAGTAAAAGTAGAACAGGGTGCCGTACACCATTGCCGTGCGCACCAAGTTGGCCAAGCCAAAAAACATTTCGCCCACCATGGCCGCAGTCAGGTATACAAGCACGAAACCCAGAATGGGCCAGTCAAAACGCGTCCATTCGGAACGACGTTTTGCGAGCAGCACAATGAAGAAAATCAGGTAGTAAACAATAACTACGAAAGAAATGTAGCCCAGCGGACCACGGTGGAAATGGTTAGTGGCATCGTAGGTGTACACCACATCGGCGAAGAAAACCGAAAAAGCCGCCGCGGCATTCAACAGCACCGGAACATAGATAAGGGCTGTTTCGGTAGCGTTGCGCTTGCCCTTTACCAAAATAAGCAGCAACAACACCAGAATGGTAGGGCGTATGGTGTAACCAATAGCAGACCACAAGTTGCGCTGAGGCGAAGGGTACGTCAAGAAACCCAAGTACGCTTCAAGGTTATAAGCAACTATCTCAAGCGTTTCTAATGCGCACACCCCATAAAACAAGTAACGGGTGCGCTTATCCAGCGTACGACTGCGAAACAGGATAAGGAACAGGAAGAACAAACCCACAATGGGCGCCAAGTTGGCAAGCCATAATTCGGTTAAGCTCATGCGGGCCTCCTTTCCTGTTGAGGAAATTATATACCCCAGAATGCTAGAAATATCGGTGCGCTGTTAAGCGGACCTATGCATCCAAAAACAAGCAAAACCGCTGCAAGCGCTGAGCTAAAACTGCTCTGCAACAACGAAAATACCGAGGGCCTGCAGGCACCTACCCCTATATGCAACGGGTTATAAGCAGCGGTCTATTTCGAAGCAGCATCACATGCAACAGCCCCGTAGTGCACCTCGCAGGCAACAACCCAGCAGAAAAGCCCGTAGGAACAAAAAAACCGCTAGGCTAAAACCCAGCGGTTGATTTCGAATGGTCGGGTTGACAGGATTCGAACCTGCGACCCCTTGACCCCCAGTCAAGTGCGCTACCAAACTGCGCCACAACCCGATTCGTTTGAGCTGCCCTTGCTCAAGCAGCTCGATTATCTTAACGCAAACCCCGCCTATTGCAAAGAGAAATTTATAAACTTTCTCGCAATAACAAACACACGGCCTATAGGGGGGGGCTGCCGGCTTCACCTGTTAGGTTTCACAGCCAGCAAGAAGCTGATTGCTGCACCCGCACGAGCGCACAGCCCGCAAGAAGCAGATTGCTGCACCCATTAGGGGTTAGCTGTCCGCAATAAGCCATCGCTCACCACGCTTAGGCTCGCACCTTACAAGAAGCTGAACGACTCTACCTCTTCGGGCGCCATGCCCTCTGGCAACTGCAGGCCCTGGCCTTCAGTGCAGTACTTCAGCAGCACTTCCCTGCCAAATTCGGTAAGACCAATACGACGGTTGGAAAGTTTGCGCAAAACCTGCTGCAAATCTTCTGGCACTGGAGCCAAAAATTCCAAGGTTTCGCCCGTACGCGGGTGCTCGAACTCTACAAAGTAGGAATGCAGGAACTGCCGCGTAAGACCTAGGTTGTCGGCCTTGCCGGGTGTGCCATACATAGGGTCGCCCACGCACCAATGGCGAATGTATTCCATATGCACGCGAATCTGGTGCGTGCGACCGCTGTACAGTTTGCACTCAATAAGGCTAAAGCCGTTGTCT
Organism: Eggerthellaceae bacterium; assembly: GCA_963625925.1. Classification (GTDB taxonomy): domain Bacteria; phylum Actinomycetota; class Coriobacteriia; order Coriobacteriales; family Eggerthellaceae; genus Anaerotardibacter. The sequence continues at coordinate 14,640 of CAVFVF010000020.1, forward strand.
TTATTGGAGCTTTCAAAACGCTCAAGCACCTTGAAGGTGGTAACGCTGCTGCGCGCCTGAGGCTTGTCCGAAACCTCCATGCGGGTGCGCACCTTATCGGATCGAAAGATTGGTGCATCAATCAAACCCGTGTCGCTAGCGATGTTGCCATGCACCAAGCACAGGTAGCGGCGATTAACGTTGCGGGAGCGAATTTCGTCCTGCAGCTGATAGCCCACTTCATCGTTTTTGGCCACCAGCATTAGGCCACTGGTGTCGCCGTCTAAGCGATGCACAATACCAGGGCGGTCGTCACCCTGGATATGAGCCAGGTTTTCGCGCCCATACTTGTAAATAAGCGCATTGGAAAGTGTGCCATCGGGGTGGCCCGGGCTTGGATGACAAATGAGCCCTGCCTGCTTGTTCAGCACGGCCATATCGTCGTCCTCGTAATAGATATCCAGCGGAATATCCTGGGGCTCTAAGAACACGCGAGTATTGTCTTCGAATTCTTCGTAGACAATGAAATCACCCGTGTGCACGATGGTCTTTTTAGTAGGGGTTTGCCCACCAACAAACACCTTGCCAGCTTCGATCTGCTTTACCGCCTTGCTGCGACTTTGATACAGGCCGCTTTCATACAGGAAAGAATCCAGGCGCATGTCGTTGTAGTTTTCGGTAACGGTAGTTGAAAGGCTGCGCGCCATGGGCCTACTCCCCTCGTTGGTTGTTGGTGTTGCGTTTAGCGGGTTCGCTTTGATGAGCCCTTCTGGGTTCGAATTGATCAGCTTTAGTGGGTTCGACCGCTTCGAAATTGCCGGGTTTGCCCAAATCGGCTTCGGCTGAATTAATGTCTGCGGATTCTGCTTGTTTGGCTTCGCTGGGTGCAGGCGCATCGGAACTGCTCTGTTTTCCTTCACCAGCAATTTGCACTACCCAGATAATAGCCAGCAAAGCAATGCCACAAGTAACGCCAATATCAGCCACGTTAAACGTTGGGAAGCTGATAAACAGCGGTGTGATGAAATCCACCACGTAGCCATTAACAATGCGGTCGAACAGGTTGCCAATGCCACCGGCAAACAGAATGCCCAGCGCAAACATTTCTAGCCTACCGGCACTGCGCGCCCAATAAACAGAAAACGCCGCAATGCCAATGCACATAATGCCAGTAAAAATACTTACGGTAGAAACCTGGCCGGCAAAAGCGCCCCAGGCAATGCCCACGTTATGCACCAGGCTGAATTGCAGCACACCAGGAATGCCCTGCCAAACAACCGAGCCCACGTTAAAGCCGTCGAAGTAGGCCTTGGTAGCGCGGTCGAACACGAACCACAAAAACGCGCAACCCACCCAAATGGCCAGGTTGCGCGCCCATGGGCCGCCGCTCTTGGCGGCAGCCCTGTTGTTTGAATTAGCTTCGCTCACGCTTGCTGCTACTCCGCTTCAGTAAAGCCGATAGCATCCAGGGCATCGCCGCAGCGCTTGCAGACATCTGCATGGTTAGCGTTGCCGCCCAGCTCGCGGAAGTTCCAGCAGCGGGGGCACTTTTCGCCCGTGGCTGCGCTTACTTCGCAAGCAAGCTCGGCGCCTTCGGCAAATTCAACGCCGGCAACAATAAACAGCTCTTCGAATACTTCTGCATTAAAGCCGTTGACTACAGCCAAAGCAGCCGAAGGAACACTTACCTTAACGGCAGCTTCCTGGCTCTTCTTAATAAGGCCAGCAGCGCGAGCTTCTTCCAGGGCCTTGGTTACCACGTCGCGCACTTCCATGATGGTTGCCCACTGGGCTTCAAGTTGCGCGGTGTCGGCGGGCAATGCGGGCGTAAAGCCAGCACGCTCAGGCCAGTTAGCCAGCTGTACCGACTCTTCGCGGCCGGCTGCTGCAGCCAAGCCTTCGGGGTAGTTCTGCCATACCTCTTCGGTGGTGAAGGTAAGGATGGGGGCAAGCACGCGCACCAGAACATCCAGGATGTTCATGAGCACGGTTTGCACCGCACGGCGGCGCGGGCTTTCGGGAGCCTCGGAATACAAACGATCCTTAGCAACGTCCATGTACACGTTGGAAAGGTCGGTTACAAAGTCGTACGCTGCGCGGTAAACGCCATGGAAACGGTATTCCTCGTAGCAGTTAGTAACTTCTTCCAGCATGTTGGCGGTTTTAACCATCATGTACTGGTCGATGGGCTCAAGAGCGTCCCAAGCAACGCAATCGGATGCAGCAAAGTTGTCCAAGTTGCCCAGCAGGAAGCGGAACGTGTTGCGGAACTTGCGGTACGTGTCGGACGTGCGCTGCAGAATCTCGTCGCCAATAGAAACGTCTTGGCCGTAGTCTACCGAGCTGGTCCACATACGCAGAACCTCGGCGCCCAGCTTCTTGGAAACATCGCTGGGATCGATGGTGTTGCCCAAGCTCTTGGACATCTTCTTGCCATCTTTGTCGAGGGTAAAGCCGCAGCTAACAACGTTCTTGTACGGCGGAATGCCGTAAGCAGCAACGCTGGTAAGCAGCGAGCTCTGGAACCAACCGCGATGCTGGTCGGAACCTTCCAGGTACACATCGGCCGGGCGCTGCAGGTAAGGGCGAGCCTCGCACACCGAAGTGTGGCTTACGCCGCTTTCCCACCAAACGTCCAAAACGTCTTTGTCGGAAACCAGGTGGTCAACGCCTGCGCCGCACTTAGAGCAGCACGTATCGGCAGGAAGGAATTCGGCCGGCTTCTTGGAATACCAAGCATCGGCGCCTTCGGTTTTGAACAGGTTGATAACCGCATCAAAGGTTGCCTCGGTTGCAACGGTTTCGCCACAAGAATCGCAGGTGAACACCGGAATAGGAACACCCCAGTAACGCTGGCGCGAAATGCACCAGTCGGGACGATCGGCCACCATAGAGCCAATACGGTTGCTAGCCCAGCCGGGGAACCACTTAACGTCGTTCTGGATAGCCTGGCTGGCCTTTTCGCGAATACCGGTTTTGTCCATAGAAACAAACCACTGAGTGGTAGCGCGGAAGATTACCGGCTGGTGGCAGCGCCAGCAGTGCGGGTAGCTATGGTCGATATCTTCGTGCAGGATAAGCAGGCCCTTTTCGCGCAGCCATTCGATGATAGCCGGGTTGGCCTCGTTAACATCCATGCCGCCCCAGGGGCCGCCGTAGCCAATGCCCTCACCTACGTAGAATTTGCCATCGTCGTCTACCGGCATAACAACCGGAATGTCGAACTTCATGCCGGCATTGTAGTCGTCTACACCATGGCCAGGAGCACCGTGAACAATGCCGGTGCCGTCTTCAAGCGTTACGTAGTCGGCGTAGATGAACTTACCGATTTCGCCCTGGTCGGCAAAGATGGGCTGCTTGTATTCGTTACCGGCAAGCTGTTCGCCCGTCATAGCCCATTCACTACCATCGGCGCAGGTGGCAAGCTTGTTTTCCCAGCCAAAGCGCTCGCAGCACTTTTCAACCAAATCGCGCGCAACAATGTAGGCACGGCCGCCGGTTTCAACGGCAACGTATTCAGCTGCGGGGTGCAGGATTACGCACTGGTCGGCAGGAAGGGTCCAGGGGGTGGTGGTCCAGATGGCAACATCCAACTTGCCTTCGTAGGCTTCCAAGCCAGCGGGCACAGTGGTCATTTCAAAGCGAACGAAGATAGCAGGGCTTACTTCGTTGCTGTATTCGATTTCAGCTTCGGCCAAAGCAGTATGGCAGTGACTGCACCAGTGAATAGGCTTGCGGCCGCGGTACACCGAGCCGTCCAAGTACAGCTTCTTGAAAATTTCGATATTGCCGGCTTCGTATTCGGGCAGGTAGGTAAGGTAAGCTTGCGGCCACGGTACACCGAACCGTCCAAGTACAGCTTTTTGAAAATTTCAATATTGCCGGCTTCGTATTCGGGCAGGTAGGTAAGGTAAGGATTTTCCCATTCGCCGCGAACACCCAGGCGCTTAAAGCCTTCGCGCTGACCATCGAGCTGCTTGGTAGCGTACTCACGGCAGATTTTGCGGAAGGTGGGCGTGTCGATTTTGGCCATCTTTTCTTCGCCCAGCTGCTCTTCTACCTTGTTTTCGATAGGCAGGCCGTGGCAGTCCCAACCGGGAACATACGGGGCGTAAAAGCCGCGCATGGTTTTGTACTTAACAATGAAGTCCTTCAAGATTTTGTTGAAGGCATGGCCAATGTGAATAGGGCCGTTAGCGTACGGCGGGCCATCGTGCAGGATGAAGGGCTGGTTGTCTTTATTCTTTTCCAGCACCTTTGCGTAAATGTCGATATCGTTCCAGTACTGAAGGCGCTTAGGCTCGTTTTCGGGCAAGTTGCCGCGCATGGGGAAGCTGGTGCGCGGAAGGTTCATGGTTTGCTTGTAGCTGTTTGCCACGGTGTTGCCTTTCCTAGTTCTAGTTCATGTGTAACCAGGTAATTATAGCGGAACGCAACCGCGAATACGTGCCGCTCATAAGGGAAACACGGGGCAGTTTTGCAGCAGGCTAAGGCCACCCTGGGCGCACGGCAAGGACGCGCTAGGCTGCGAGCACGAATTAGGCGAAGACGCGCTGGTACCGCGCGGGCGAATTGGGCTCAGCTGCGCGGGTGCCATTCGGGCGAATTGGGATCTGCCGCGCGGGTGCCGCACAGGCTGACCGGCTCGCGCCCATAGGTCTAAGCCAACCAGCCCAAAGCGCCAACCCTCCCCGCTAAAGCGCCAACTTTCCCCTCTTCCCAAAGACCAACCAGCCGCCCCATCTATGAAGCTGGCTCATACGTTGCGCCGCAGAATTCATGCCTGGCTTAGCGGCGGCGCTTTACAATAGAAGCAGAGTTACCGAAGGGGACGGTACATGCAAGGGGGCGGCAATTATGGCCGACGGCAAAACCAAAAGCGCGGCGGAGTTCTACACCCGCGTAGATATTGACCGCTGCAAAAGCACCGAGAATTTCAGCGTAAGGGATGCCTGCGTTGGCTGCGGACACTGCGAAAGCATCTGCCCCGCGCAGGCTATTGCCATAGAAGACTGTCATCCCACCTGGATAAAGCCTAAATGCTTCATGTGCTTCGGGTGCCTGCGCCTGTGCCCCTGCGGGGCAATCAGATACGGTCAAGACGAAGAAGCGCAAAGCGAAGCAGCCAGCAAGCATGTTGCCAAAGCTTCGTAAGTAAAAGCAAAAGCCCGCACACGCGGGCTTTTCTGTTGCGCCCCGCAGGCAGCGGAGCTGGTATGTTGGCGACCAGTTAAACGGAATGCTTCTGGCCCTTAATGCCTACTGTGGAAGAGATTTTCTTGCCCAATTCGGCCATGTCCATGCGGTCGCGCAGGCGAGTGAACTTGCCGTGCTCGGGGCAATGCCCGTGATAGCGAACTTCGTCTTGCGCGAGCTCTACCTGAATTCCTACTGCCTTGCCGCATTCAGGGCAGGTTCCCATGGAATCTTCGCTGTTGATTTTCATTGCTTTGTCCCTCCGGTTAGCGCCAGGCCCAACCCCTGGCAAAACATTCGCCGCCGAAGTACAGCAGCAGCGAAATGAACACGTTCACATTTATGCTGTTACACACTATAACGCGAACCGAGGAAAAATATCCGCCCCAATCCAAAACGTTGATTACAAATTTGCAAACAGCTTATAAGCCAGATGAATTAGGCCTTAGTCGCACCCAGCAAACGGGCTCAAGCAATTCTCCACCGGAGCGAATACGACGGTGCTTTTCTTGTATTGAAGCGAGGTTCTAAACGTCTGAGTAATTGTATTGCGCCACTCGTTATATTTGCGCGTGAACGGAATAGCCAAGAATCGCAACCTGCGCAACCCAAGCAAGAATTTCTATTCAGCTAGCGGCAAATATTTGGCAAAGTAATTGCGCAATTCGGGATCAGCGACATAAACGTGCGTACCAAGGATGCCACGCGTAAGAAGCACGTAATAAATATTCTTGATGTACCGATCAAGCTCTTCTTTAGTTGCGGTGGCAAAACCGTTGCGATCAAAATAGCTTGATTTATCGGAAACCGGGTTACCGCTTTCAGGGTCTAAAACCAAGTCGCGCCCTACAATCACGTATGCATAGCTAAGGTCATACCCCTGAATGGAATGAATGCATCCAACCTCATGCGCAATCTCGGTGTTATCTACACCCTTGCCTACCCAGTCATCGTAGGTGCAGTTCCAACGTAAGCCGATATCGTCGATAACGATATCGTTAGCGGATTTATCCTTTTTCGAAATCCACTTCCAGGCATAACCTGCGATTAGGCGACTCAAATTATGGTTCTGATAATTCGTTTCAAAGCTAGAAATGAATCCTTGAAAGTCCGTATGAAGCTTTAAATCATATTCTGGGAAATCTCGTTTAGCAGAACAAGTGCCATTAAGCACCTCTTGGACATGGCAAAGGTATTCTGCGCCACCTTTAACCCGCATCTGACTCTCGAGCGAGATAGGCGTAAAACTCGATTTACTGATCACTTCTTGCATAGCAGCAGCGCCTACGCAAGAAGGCCCAATGCTTTGCAGCGGGTCATAAAAGAAAATAGGGAGTTTGGTTTGATTTAGAACCCAATCAACCTGAGTAGCTTCTTTAGGCAAACCAAGTTCAAGATTAACTTTGTCGTAATTGGCAAATTGGGTTCCTAAATTGGTGCGACATTTAAGTTTGTGCGCTTCATCTACAAGGACGATATCGAACGATGGACCGTTATCGGGCTTGTAGCCAAGACCTGCCTTAACAAGATCGCTCGGAGCAATCACATCTTCCTTGTTAAGCCCCGTAACGTTTGCCAATGACCGGCGAAGGGTATTTCGCAGCGAAGTTACTGGCTCAATGATGCGAATGTTCAAATCCCTGTATCGCTCATCGTCTCGAAGCATTTTCAGAAGGAAAATCGCAAGAATGGTCTTTCCTGTACCAGGCATACCCTCAACAACGATAGGCCCCGCTTGATCCAGCCCCCTATCAATAGCCGTCTTAATTTTGTCTAAAGCAACTCGTTGATCAGCGTTTAAGCCCTTAAAGGGAGAATACTTAAACACTTCGGATTCTTCGATTTGGTCGATCGAATGATCCGCGAGTTCGAGGTTACGAAGTTCGCCCCAAAGCTCATCAAACATCTTCGAATAAGCATCTTTAGAAAAGTAATTCGAATTGGTCATACCGTCGTTCTTGTTAGTTAAACGGTATTTGCCATCAGCGTGCATATAGCCAATCAAGCGATGCTCGTAATCGGTTATAACGGAGGTGTTGAATTCCTCGTTGAAAATTATATTCGCAGTATCGAATGCGCCCTTTTCTTCATTTGCGCTGTGCTGATTCATGCGCTTTGCAACACTAGTCGTTTGTCCGACATAGGCTTCACTATTGTTTGCCAGGATATACACCATTGGCCAATCGACTATCTTGTCTTCAGCCAAATCCAGCATTGCGTAGTCAAATTGCTCACCTGGTTTAAAAGGGCATCTATCAACAATAAATGGGGCACCGGAAGGTGTCTCTGCATGCGCCTCTGTCGGTATCGAAATCAAAGCTCGGTATACTTCCTTGAATTGCCTTTTGCCTTATCAACGGGGTATTTTGCTGCGTTTTTGTCGATCTTTTCGCTAATAGCATCAGGAATATCTACGCCAAGTGCTTCAGCCATATAGATGCTATAGATAAAAACATCCGCAAGTTCTTCCTTTGCCTGATTGCGTTTTTGTACAGCTTCAAGGTCGGTACCCGACCACTGAAACACCTCAAGCAATTCAGCGGCCTCTAAACTAATAGAAATAGCAACGTCTTTAGGGTTATGGAATTGCGTCCAATCGCGGTCATCGCGAAATGACAATGCCTTCGCCTTAGCCTCGTTGAAATCCATTTGACCTCCCCTTTCCCTTTAATGAAGTATGGCAGATGTAATGCACTTTTGCATAAACAAATGCACGCATGAACTAATCGCAACATAGCAAGATATTTTCATTTAGCTGTCCATTTTGGTGTACAGGCGCAAAAGCCCAGGTTGATACAGTAGTTACAAGGCCTAGGGTTTCTTGCGCAGAGTTTCTCCTAACCACTCGCACGCAAAAGCCTTCACGCAGGGGTAGACGTGAGGGATTTTTCCTTGGGCCTTGTTTGTACTTAACCGGGCCAAGCACCCGCGAACTTTTGAAAGGCAGCTATGTTTAACGAAGACACAATAGAAGCCATAAACCACGGCTACGCCCAGGGGCGCAGCCTGCGCGAAGCTGTTCAAAAAGGTCAGCTCTCCGAAGAAGAAGCCGTAGAGCAAATCATTGCCCAGGCCCAGTCCAAGGCCCAGGCTCAGTCTCAGGCCCAGGCTCAGTCCAACGCCCAGGCTCACGCCGAAAGCGATGCGGCCCAGAATACAACCGAAGCAAAGGGTGAAACTTCTAGCAGCGAAAGCGGCGGCGGTAGTAACGGCCAGAACCATGCTAAAGCTCGACGCAAGACGCAAAATAATCAGCGGGCAACCAATTCCGAACACCTGCTTTCCGATGCAGCAGAGGCAGGCGTTGTAACCCCGTACACTATCAAGGGCCTTTCAAAGAGCAAACACCTTGAAAGCAATAACAAGGAGCTACTCGAAGCACTCCAGCAAGGCTATAATGCGGGGCTTGCAATGCGCAAAGCCGTAGAAGCTGGCCGCATTTCAGAGGCTGCCGCCGAAGCAGCGCTTTGCTCCCCTGCCGAAAAGCGCGAGAGCAACCCCTTCAAAGTAGTTAAATAGATAAGGCCGGGCTCCAAAACTTAAACTAGCCCGACCTTAAAAATCGAAGATGCTGCCCGGATACGCGCGGCACCTTTTATGACTCGTTTGTTATCAGGAACATATCGCTACCGCTCGAAAAATTCTTTAGGCGCAAAAATTGCCATTATTGCAGGCCAGACGCGTGAAGCAAAAATGCACGCTAAGCAACAAAGTCGTAAATAACCTTCACGAAGAAGATGCACAAAACGCAGATGGTAATAGGCCGTGCCACTGCCCCACCCTTGCTGGTAAAGCTATGGCTTCCCAAGTAGTTGCCCACCATATTTGCAGCGCCCGCCAACAAACCAAGCAGAATAATTACCTGGCCGTTGAGCAAGAACACTGCAAGGGCAGCAATGTTAGTAGTTAGGTTAATGGCCTTGGTTACACCTGCCGCAGAGTCAAGGCGCAGGTGTGCAACGCCCGTTAGCAACAGCATCAAAAACGTTCCCGTACCAGGGCCGTAAAAGCCATCGTAAATACCCACCGCAAAAGCAATGACCATGCACAGCACTGCCGTTTTCTTTACCGTAAAGCTTTCCAACCCCTGAGCATCAAAGCTTTTGGAGCGCATTACGTAAATAGCCGTTAGAGGCAGCACAATAAGGAGGAATATCTTTAAGAAACCGTCATCTACCAGCAGCAATAGGTTTGACCCAAGCGCACTGCCCGCAAAAGCAAACGCAATGCTAGGCAGCGCCAAGCGCAGGTTTATCATGCCGCTTTTAGCGTAATGGAAGGTGGCCACAGCCGTGCCCATTGAACTACTGAGCTTGTTAGTGGCAATGGCCAAATGCGTAGGCAAGCCCGCAATCATGTACGCAGGCAAGCTGATTAGCCCGCCACCACCGGCAATGGCATCAACATAACCCGCCAAAAATACCAGCAGCAGAATTACGCCCAACCCCCACGGGGCTACGCCAAAAACATTTTGTATTAACTCTGCTGCCATTTCCATAACGCAAAGGAGTGTACTCGCATAACACGTTCACTCCAACGCAAATAGGCAACAACGGGCGCTCTAATTCGCTGCGCTGTGCCAATAAAAAAGCGGCCCCAATTGGAGCCGCTTCATTAATGGTTGTAGGTTGCACTCTATGCAGTAGGCGCGCTAAGCAACCGGCGCTCTCTTAGCAGCAAGCACTCTAAGCAGCAGGCGCATTCAAAACAGCAGGTGCACTTCCCTATTTAGGCTTTGGTGGTTTTCACTTCGCTTTCGGTGTTGAATTCTTCGGTGCTACCTTCAAGCTGCTCCTGCTGGCGCTGCTCTTCCAGGTTGGCCTTAGCAACGCTGATCATCAGCTTAATGCGGTTGATCTGGTTAACCTCCGAAGCGCCGGGGTCGTAGTCAACGGCAACAATGTTGGTGCCCTTGTAGCGGCGACGCAGTTCCTTGATTACCGACTTACCAACAACGTGGTTGGGCAGGCAGGCAAAGGGCTGAGCACAAACGATGTTGGGGGCGCCGTTGCGAATGAGTTCTACCATTTCGGCGGTAAGCAGCCAGCCTTCGCCCATGCTGTTGCACAGCGAAAGGATTTCTTCGGCATAGCTTGCCAGCTCAAAAATATCGGTAGGCGCTTCAAAGCGAGCACTGTGCTCAAGCGCTTCGTTGGCAGGTTTGCGCAGCTTGGCAATAAGGCTAAGCGCCGCCTTTGCACCTGCTGCGCCCTTCTTCGACTTGCCCACGCCTTCCTGCTGGAAGATGCTGCCGGCAATACCAAACAGGAAGAACTCGATAAGGCCGGGCACAACCGCTTCGCAGCCTTCGCTTTCGATAACCTTTACCACTTCGTTGTTAGCCGTGGGGTGGAACTTAACCAAGATTTCGCCCACAACGCCAACGCGCGGTTTGGTGCCTTCGCCCTGCAGCGGCAGGTTATCGAAATCTTCGACAATGGCGCGCACCGTCTTTTTGTAGCGGCTGAACTTTTCGCCTTCGGACACCTGGCTCTTGCACTTGGCCATCCAATAATCGAACAGGCGGTTTGCGCTGCCCGGCTCAATTTCGTAGGGGCGCGTGCGATACAGGCACTGCATAAGCACATCGCCGTATTCCAGCGCGAAGATGGCGTTGTACAGCATGGTGGCCGTTACCTTGAAGCCCGGGTTGCTTTCGTCCAGCTTCTTGAATGCCAGGCTGATAACCGGAATATGCGGCAGACCTGCAGCCTTCAACGCCTTACGGATAAGCGAAATGTAGTTGGTTGCGCGGCAACCGCCACCCGTTTGCGTGATGATTACAGCCAGCTTGTCGGTGTCGTACCGGCCGCTGGTTACCGCTTCCATAATTTGGCCAGTTACCAGAATGCTGGGATAGCAAATGTCGTTGTTAACGTACTTGAGGCCAGCATCAACAGCGCCGTGGTCAACTGCGGGCAAAAGTTCCAAGTTGTAGCCGTTGGCTTGGAAGATGGGCACCAGCAAATCGAAGTGAATGGGCGCCATCTGCGGGCACAGGATGGTGTAGCCGGCGTCCTTCATTTCTTGGGTGAACTGCACCTTGGGGAACGCCGTGCTTTCGGCATCGCGGGCATGCTCACCGCTAAGAGCGTTGGCTACCGCGGCACCGGCCTCGGCTTCAGTGGCGCCGGTCTTGGCATCGATGGCTGCAGCAGCTTCGCGCGCAGCAACGTCGGCTTCAAGCTTTTCGGCGTCGATGCCGCATGCCGGGCAACCACCCTGCAGAGCATTTTGTTCGGCGCGCTCATCGGCCTGGTCCTTCAAGGCAGCAAGCAAGCTGCGCACGCGAATGCGGGCGGCGCCCAAGTTGGAAACCTCGTCGATCTTAAGCACGGTGTAAATCTTGCCGCTGCCTTCCAAGATTTCCTGAACCTGGTCGGTGGTAACCGCATCAAGGCCGCAACCAAAGCTATTCAGCTGAATAAGATCCAAGTCGTCGCGCTGGGTAACAACCTTAGCAGCGCGGTACAGACGGGTGTGATACATCCACTGGTCAACCGCGCGCAGCGGGCGCTCTACCTGGCCCATGTGGGCAATGCTGTCTTCGGTGAACACAGCCAGGCCAAAGCTGGTAAGCAGCTCGGGAATAGCGTGGTTGATTTCAGGGTCGCCATGATACGGGCGGCCAGCCAGCACAATGCCGTGTACGCCATGCTCTTCGATCCACTGCAGGGTTTCCATGCCCTTGTTATGGATGTCTTCATGCACCTGCTCGTCTTCGGCCCAAGCAGCTTCTACCGCAGCCTCAACTTCGGCCTTGGTGGGAGCTTTGCCCGCACCCATAAGCTCGGGATGCTTTTCTACCAGTTCAACATACAGGCGCTCGGCCAGCTTGTCCTTCATGTGATACGGCACAAAGGGGTTTAAGAACTGGATATCAGTTTCGTTCAGCGCGTCAACGTTGAGCTTAAGCGCCTCGGAATAGCTCATAACAATGGGGCAATTGAAGTGATTACCTGCGGTTTCGTCTTCCTGGCGCTCGTACTTGGCACAGGGCATCCAAATGAAGTCGATGTCCTTTTCTAGCAGGTTCATGATGTGGCCGTGGCTGAGCTTAGCCGGGTAGCACACGCTCTCCGACGGCATGGATTCGATACCCGCTTCGTAAGTTTTCTTGGTACTGGGATCCGATATTTCTACGCGGAAGCCCAGCTTGGTGAAGAAGGTAAACCAGAACGGGTAGTTTTCGTACATGTTCAGGGCGCGCGGAATGCCCACCGTTGCACGCGTGGCCTCTTCTTTGCTAAGCGGCGTGTAGTGGTTGAACATGCGCTCGGTTTTGTATTCAAACAGGTTGGGAACCTTGGCGGATTCCTGGGCCATGCCAGCGCCCTTTTCGCAACGGTTGCCCGTAATGAAGCGGCGGTGCTTGCCGGTGGCTTCATCCTTGCCAAAGTCGTTGATGGTAAGCAGGCAGTGGTTGCTGCATGCCTTGCAGCGCACGTTGCGGTGCGTGGGTGCAAGCTCTTCGAGCTGGGTTAAGCCCAGCATGGTGGTGTGCGCGGGTACGCCTGTTTGAGCTTCGGCCAGGTGAGCGCGGTCGCGTGCCAGCAGAGCAGCGCCAAAGGCACCCATGTTGCCCGCGATGTCGGGGCGCACGGCCTTGGTTTCGGCCAGCTGCTCGAAGCTGCGCAGAACAGCATCGTTTAAAAACGTTCCGCCCTGAACGATAACCTTGCTGCCCACTTCGCGTGGGTCGCGGATTTTAATAACCTTGAACAGGGCGTTCTTAATTACCGAAAGGGCCAAACCAGCGGCAATATCGCCCACGGTTGCGCCTTCTTTTTGAGCCTGCTTTACGCGGCTGTTCATAAATACGGTGCAGCGGCTGCCCAGATCTACCGGGTTCTTTGCCTGAATGGCGGTTTGTGCGAACTCCGAAACGTCCAGGTTAAGGCCGCTTGCAAAGCTTTCGATAAAGCTGCCGCAGCCAGAAGAGCATGCTTCGTTGAGCATGATGTGCTCGATAACGCCGTCCTTAACGCGCAGGCACTTCATGTCCTGGCCGCCAATATCCAAGATGAATTCCACGCCCGGTAGCATTTCCTGCGAGCCGCGAAGATGGGCAACGGTTTCGATTTCGCCCGAGTCGATACGCAGAGCCTCAAGCAGCAGGTGCTCGCCATAGCCGGTTACGGTTACATGGCCGATGTTCACCTTGGGCAAGCCCAGTTCATCGGTGGGAAGTTCGCGGTACAGCTGAGCCACGGCGCGCTTGGCGCACCCCAGCACGTCGCCCTTGTTGTTTACGTAGCTGCTCCACAGAAGCTCGCCATTTTCGCTGATGAGCGCGCTTTTAAAGGTGGTGGAGCCAGCATCGATGCCCAAGTAGGCGGTGCCTTCATAGGTTGCCAAATCGGCGCGGCGCACCTTTTCCTGATCGTGACGGTTTTTGAATTCGGCCAGGTCGGCTTCGTCCTTGAACAGCGGAGGCAGACGCACTACTTCGCTGCCTTGCACATCGCCCAGGTTTTCCAAGCGGTTAACCACGTCGCCCAGCAGCTCAGCCTTGGCCTTGGAGCCAGCCAGCGCGCAGCCACTTGCAACAAACAGGTGGGCGTTATCGGGTACGATGATGTGCTCTTCGTCCAGCTCAAGCGTTTCGTAGAAGCGTTTGCGCAGTTCGGGCAGGTATTGCAGCGGGCCACCCAGGAAGGCAACATAGCCGCGGATGGGTCGGCCGCAGGCCAGGCCTGAAATGGTTTGGGTAACCACGCTCTGGAAGATGGAAGCCGCGATGTCTTCCTTCTTGGCCCCTTCGTTGAGAAGCGGCTGAACGTCGGTCTTGGCGAATACGCCGCAGCGGCTGGCAATCGGATACAGCACGGTGTGGTGCTGGGCCAGTTCGTTTAGGCCGGTTGCGTCGGTGTCCAAAAGCGATGCCATCTGATCGATGAACGCACCAGTGCCGCCGGCGCAAGTGCCGTTCATACGCTGCTCGATGCCGTTGTCGAAGTAAATGATCTTGGCATCTTCGCCGCCAAGCTCAATGGCAACATCAGTTTTAGGAATGAAGGTTTCAACAGCGGTTTTGCTGGCGATAACCTCCTGCACGAACTCAAGCCCCAGCCACTGGGAAAGCAGCAAGCCGCCCGAACCGGTGATGGCCACGGTTACTTCCTGCGTGGGGAACTGGGCCGCGGCTTCGCGCAGCACTTCGAGCACGGTTGCGCGCACGTCGGCATGGTGACGGCGGTAAACGCTGTACAGAATTTGGTCATTGCCGTCCAAAACGGCCACTTTTACCGTGGTGGATCCCACGTCTATGCCCAAGTGAAGTGCCGTTGCGCCTTCGTTGGTTGCCATGGTGAATCTCCTCACATTCGAATGGGCTCGCCGGGCTTGATGAAAAGCAAGCGCATAGCAATAAGCGCCATTTCTTCGGAGCTTTCCTTCATTCCCGTTTCGATCCAATGGGTTATTACGCCTAGGTACGCCGATGCGTAAAAGGCGGTGTAGTACTCCACGAACGGATCGCTGCTTTGGCGATACTTTTCGTGAAGCACGCTTTGAATAAGGTGGGTGCACACCGAATCGCGCAGGCGCGGGCCAAAGGCAGCGTCGCCGCCAGGGCCCAGGACGGCATGCAAAAATGCGCCCTGTTTGCGCAGGTAATCGAACAGTTCTACCAAAAACGGCAGCGGGCGCTTGAGCATGCAGGTTGAAAGAACGTCTTTAACGCTTAGCCCTTCCATTGCTTGCTGGGCGCGAGCTAGATCGGCCATGACTTCGTCTTCGAAGGTGGCCAGCAGGTGCTCTTTGTCGTTGAAATGATTGTAGAACGTGCCGCGATTAAGGTCGGCTGCAGAGCAAAGGTCGTTAACGGTGATGGCGTCGAAGCCCTTTTCTTCCATGAGGGTGATAAGCGCCGAGCGCAGCGCCTTCTTGCTGCGCGTGATGCGACGATCTTCGGCGCTGATTGCCGCCGTGGCACGACCGGCGGGCGCTGCAGCGCGAGTTGCGGGCGCAGCAGTGCGAGTTGCGCGCGCAGCAGTGCGAGTTGCGGGCGCAGCAGAGCTAGAGCCCGCACGACCAGCGGGCGCGGCGGCGCTTGGCATATGCGCTTTGGCAGTGGCCACGAATCCTCTTCTCCCCCATGGACGCGTGCTAAAGGGCTCATTCAACAACGCGACCATTAATGAACACAATGTGCAAAAACATAATACCAAGCAAGTGGTACAAGCGGCAATTCTTCATCATTTCGTTGATGCGGAGAGGCCAAAACCAGATCTGAAGGCTTTTGTGTCAAATAAGCCGCCAAAAGAATTAAATCCAGGGGTAAAAACGGGCCGTAAACCGCTTTAAGCTTGAACTTCATACGAGTTACGCCACAGATGTTCTCGTTCCGTACATGAATTCCGCTAAATCCGGTGCTGAAAAATTCACAAGGCAGGTTTTTTGACAACGGAGGCCCGATTTTTGGTTTTGACCCTGTCCCAAAACCAGATTCAGGCTTCACTATGGCAAAAAACGCGCCATCGGTTCGGGATTTTGGGACGCAGCGGGTAGATT
>CAVFVF010000021.1:0-17411 GCA_963625925.1 Eggerthellaceae bacterium
ATCCTGCACGCATCGAGATTGCGCCGGCTACTTCTACCGCAGAATCCGTTGAACAGTACGCGCTGCCGGTTTCGCTGGAAGCCAAAAATGGTTTGCTTGCCCAGCTGCTTAAGCAGGCAGGAACCGAGCGCGTAATCGTGTTCACCCGCACCAAGCACCGTGCAGATGCGTGCCGCAAGCGCCTTAACCGCGCCGGTGTTTCCTGTGCCGCCATTCATGGCGACCGTTCGCAGGCTCAGCGCGAGCGTGCCCTGAAGGCCTTTCGCGATGGCGAGGTAGACGTGTTGGTTGCCACCGACGTGTTGGCGCGCGGCATCGACATCACCGACGTAACGTACGTGGTTAACTTCGATGTTCCCGAAGATCCGGTAGATTACATCCATCGCATTGGCCGCACTGGCCGCGGCGGCGATGTGGGCTGGTCGCTCACCATTGTTACCGAGCAGGATATCGACGAATTCCACGATATCGAGGCCCTTATGGGCAAAACGGTGGAACTCTACGATGCGGGCAACCTAGATTTGGGCGAAAATCCGGTTTACATCGACCCCGACCGTGTGCCTGCCGCCAAAGTTCCCAGCAAGAAGGCCAAGAAAAAGCGCCGTAGTGCCAAGCGTAAGGTTGCCCAGGCTAAGCCAAATCAGCGCAAAAGTGAAAACTACGATGCTGAAGTTGAAGCTGTTCGCAAAGAGCTTGAAGCGCAGGAGCGCAAAAAGGCCAAGAAGCAACAGCCCGCAAAGAAGGCTAAGCCTAAGGCAGGCAAGCGCAAGGCCATGGTTGAGGTTGCGGCGGTTGAAGCACCTAAGCCCAAGCTTCGCCCCGGTGTTCATTCTTCTGGTATTCGCGATATGGTTTCTTCTGGTGGTCCGGCACAGGGCGGCAATGGCAAGAAGAGCAGCCGACGCAAGGGCGGCCCGGGCGCTGCGAAGAAAAGTGGCAAGCAAGCTGGCCAAGGCTCTAAGAAGAGCGGCAGCGCCAATAAGGGTGGCAACGCCAACAAGGGCAACAGTGCCAATAAGGGTGGCGCCAATAAAAACAACCGTAGGCGCAATGCTCAGCGCACGGCTAAACCCAACCGTGCAAAACGTTCATAATGTAGATGCGCGTAAACGCAATGCATGGCAGGCCTTGGCTCAGCGCAGGGCCTGCTTTATTTAGGGGGCAAGTGATATGGCATATGCAACCGCAACCGTACAGGCGGGCGAGGGCAAATTCAAATTGGAAGCCGTTGCAACGGTAACGCCGCGTGGCATTGTAGTGTTTGCCTGCACTCCCGAATACGCTCATGTGGGTGCAACGGCACAGGCAATTCCACGCCCTGAGCCTGGGCGCACGGCAACGGTAAGCCTGTTGGCGGTGCCGTGTCATCGCGACGAAATCCCTGCTCACGATATTGCTGCAGCTTTGGCAACTCGATTTAATATGCCCTGCAGCGCCAGCACGGGTTATCACGTAGAAGACGCCAGCAGTGAAGATTTACAAAAGGTGCTGCAAGTTAACCGCCAGCTTATTGCTGCGCTTGAAAATGAAGTTGCCCAGCTGCTTGAAGGCATGCAGGCATAGGCTAAGCGCGCAAGAAAAATGGCCATCAAAAAGGGGCGCTGACCTGCTTCAGCGCCCCTTTTTCAGACACACTTTTTGTCCCATAGCTCAAAAAGCCACCTTATAAATAAAGAAGCCCGACAATGTCGGGCTTCTTTTTGTTGTGTTGAGGGCAACCTAGTGGCTACATACGGCCAGTGAACAGGAACTTAATGCGCTGCCACAGGCTTGCCTTCTTGGGAACAAGCTCAATTGCCTTGGAATCATCGGCGGGCTTTGCTTCTTCCTGCGGCGGAAGAACCTCGGCCTTGGGCTCGGGTGCTGCAGGGGTGTTGGCTACAACCGGCTTGGCGCTGAATGCGGCAGGGCCAGCAACGCCCGGCTCTACCTCTTCGATGCCAAAGCCGTGGCCTTCTGCATCCTGTGCGGCCTTTGCCTGTTCGGCAGGCTGGGCTGCGGCGGCAGCTTCGGCGGGCTCTTCAGCGGCAGCATCGGCGGCTGCGGCGGGCTCTGTGGCCACTACATTTTCGGCAGGAACCTCTGCGTTGTTGGGCGCAGCTTCTGCGGCCGGTACCTTTGCTTCGGAAGCTTCTGCTGTGGCCTGCGCCTCTATGGCTTCAGCGGCGGCAAGCGCTTCGGCTTCTTCCTTGGCGGCGGCCTTCATGCGCTCAACGCGGGCAATGGTAGACCTGCGGGCGGCTTCTTCTTCCTGGTTTTCGACAGCGCGGCGGTAATCGTCGCGAGCTTTCTGGATAAGGTATGCCTGCGAATCGAAGGGCTGGCTGTTTTCGCCCTCTTCGTCAACGAAGTACTCCAGCGGGGTGTACTCAAGGTCGTTTTTGAGCATGCGCAGCTTGGCGGTATCGGCCAGGAATACATCCATGTAGCTGTTGATGCGCTCGCGCAGTGCGGGCTGGTAGATGGGCCAAGCAATTTCTACGCGCTTTTCCATGTTGCGCGTCATAAGGTCGGCGCTGGAAAGGTACAGCTCGCGGTTTTCACGCGGGCCAAAGCCGTAGATGCGGCTGTGCTCCAGCAGACGACCAACGATGGAAACCACGGTAACGTTGTCGGTGTAGCCCTCAACGCCAGGCACGATGCACGAAATGCCGCGTACCAGCAGGGTGCACTTAACACCGGCCTGCGAAGCTTCAGCAATTTTATCGATGATGTCTTTGTCGGTAACCGAGTTGGTTTTGAACATAAGGCCGTTGGGCTCGCCCTTCTTGGCAAGCGCAATCTGCTCATCGATCTTGTGCAAAATCATGGGCTTAATCTGCAGCGGCGCAACCGAAAGATGCTGGTAGCCATCCGATGCGTTTTCGAGGCTCATGTTGCGGAAGAACTCGGCAGCGTCTTTGCCGATGCCTTCATCGCAGGTGATGAAGCTGAAGTCGGTGTAGAGCTTAGAGGTTTTCTCGTTGTAGTTGCCCGTGCCCAGCTGAGTGATGTACTCAACGCCGGTTTCGGTATGGCGGGCAATGGTGCAGATCTTGGAGTGAACCTTGAAGTCGTGGAAGCCGTAGATTACGTTGGCGCCTGCCCTTTCAAAGCGCTGGCTCCATTCGATGTTGTTGGATTCGTCGAAGCGGGCGCGCAGCTCAAACAGCGCGGTAACTTCCTTGCCGTTTTCGGCGGCTTGGACCAAAGCCTCGGCCAAGTGCGACTGGCTGGCCAGGCGATACAGCGTGATCTTGATGCTGAACACCGTTGGGTCGTTGGCAGCTTCCGAAAGCATCTTCACAAACGGATCCATGCTTTCGTAGGGGTACATGAGCAGCACGTCGCGCTCGCGTACTTGGTCTAGGATGGGGCGCTTCTTATCGAACACGGCCGGCCACTGCGGGGTAAACGGCTCGCTGGTAAGCTCGCGCGCAATCTCGGAATCGCACAAGCTGGGCAGGCCCCAGGCATAGCCCATGTCCAGCGGAACGCTGGTAACAAAGGTTTGGTAGGGCTTCAGCTTAAGGCGTTTGAGCAAGAACTTTTCGGTTACGGCCGAAAGCGGCGTGTCGGTTTCAAGGCGTACCGGAGCCAGGCGGGCGCGCTTCTTTAGCATGCGCTTCATGTGCTCGCGGTAGTCGTAATCCATGTCCTCTTCGGTGCCGTCGTTGGGGTCGATATCGGCGTTGCGCGTTACGCAGATAACGCTGGCGCGCTTGGTGGTGTACATGCTGAATACTTCATCAACGATGGTTTTGATGGCGTTTTCGAGCAGGATGAACTGCGTACCTTCGCCGGGCAGTTTGATTACACGGCTGGCCTGGTGCGGCAGCGGGATAAGGCCAAACGTGGCATCATCGGCGCCGACGTTTTTCTTTTCCTTTTTGCCGGGCTTGGCATCCTTCTTTGCCTTTTTGGCTTCGCGGTTGGCCTCTTCGTCCAGGCGCAGCAAAACGTACAGGGCGCCGTTTTCCAGGTGAGGGAAGGGGTGGCGTGCGTTGATGATCTGCGGCGAAAGGTAGGGCACCACGCGCTCTTGCAGGTAGGCGTGCAGGTAAGCTGCCTGGTCTTTCGAAAGGTCTTCGGGCAAAAGCTGGCGAATGCCGTAATCGGAAAGCTGGCTTTGGATCTTTTTGTAGATGCGCTCCTGCTCTGGGTACAGGCTGTGGCAGCGCTCGTAGATGGCAAGCAGCTGCTCGTCGGGCGTCATCTGGGTTTTGTTTTCGCGCATGTCTTTATCGACCAGCGAAAGGTCGGTAAGGCTGCCAACGCGCACCATAAAGAACTCTTGCAGGTTGCTAGAGAAGATGGATACGAACGTTAAACGCTCCAGCGGCGGCACATTGCGATCTTCGCCTTGGTCGAGCACGCGCTTGTTGAATTCGAGCCAAGAAAGCTCGCGGTTCTGCATGTAGGGAAGCACATGACGGGCCTCGCGGGCCTGCTGCTTGGCAAGCTTCTTTGCGGAGCCGCTGTTGGCAGATTTTTCCTTTGCTTCCATTGATCCCCCTCGGATATAGATTTGTATGAATATGGCCGCAAGGGCCAAATTTCCCCTGCATTCCATTGTAAACGTTGCCTGGTATTTTGGCGCAGGTAAACGCCATGTTTTGCCACTTCGTTGCGAATGAATAGAGAACAATTCAACGGGTGGCGTCTATATGTTTAGTTAGGCGGCCTATCTGCTACGAAGCGGACCCTACCGGCTTTACTAAAACGCGGTCGGCCAAGTAGCCTTCGCGCACGCCGTTCTTGCAAATGTCCAGCCGCTCGCCATGGGTAAGGGCGAACACCTGCTTGATGATGAGGCAGCCCGGCAAGAAGGTGTGTATGCGGTCGGGCACGGTGCGAAGCGCGTTGTGCGCAAATGCATCGGGGTCTTCAGCGTATAAGTTCAAGATGGCATCGATGTGCTCGGGCAAGATGAAGTCGAAGCGCTCGCCACCGTTGCACAAGTCGCCGTACACCTTGGCGGCACTGCGGATAGATCCGCCAATGCCGTACAGGCGCGGCTCGCGGTAGCTTTCAGCATCGGCGTTCTTGGCCAATTCCTTGAAACGGGTTTCGATCGCCGTCATTTCTTCCTTGGTAGGAAGGATACCTTTTACGTATTTGCTAAAAGAAGAAAGGCTGCCTTGCGGAAGGCTTACTTTGGCCAGGTCAAGGCCATCTTTAATGTGGGTGAGCTCGGTGGAGCCGCCGCCAATATCTACCATGGTGCCGCACATCATTACCTGGCTTAGGCGCGCGCCCAAGTAACCCAGGTGGGCTTCCTCTTCGTTAGAAAGGATGCTGATGCGCTTTCCCACGGCTTGCTCGATATCGGCGGTTGCTTGGTGGGAGTTGGCGCAGTTGCGCAGTACCGCAGTGGCAAAGATGTCGATTCGGTCGCAGTTGAAATGGCTGGCACGCACCAGGTGTGCGTTGATGGTTTTGGCCGCACGGCGAACGCCTTGCTTTGTCATGGCTCCGTCTACTACATGCGATGCCAGGCCGGCCATGGCCTTGTAGTTGAGCAGCGTTTTGATGTCCTTCGAACGCAGCGGTTCGTTTGCCTTGCACGTTACTTCGTAAATGCACAGGCGGATGGTGTTGGATCCGAGGTCGATGATGCCGTATCGGGCCATGTTTTCTCCTTGGGTTGGCAAACGCGGGCGCGTGGGTGCGGGTTGCAGCGCACGCCTTATGCGGCAAAGGCCACATGGTTGATTTAACTATATAAGCCATCTTGCTCGTAGCGCGGATGCGCTATGACACATTATTTAACATTTTAAGGGCGCGATTGGCTCTGTTCGGGGTACGATAAGTATTACCTGGTCAGTTACTAGTTAGTCGCCATTTAGGGGCGTTTTGCGGTGTATCCGTTAAACGTGGGGCGGCTTGTGGGGGAGGGGTAGCCATGCTTGAAAACGTAAACATGGGCATGCAAAAAATCTCGAAGAAGGAATACAAGGCCCGATTCAAGGAGCTTATCGGCCGTTTGGTGGTGCTTCAGCAAGAAGCCAAACGCAAAGAAGTGGGCGTTGTGGTTTTGTTTGAGGGTTGGAAGGGCGCCGGCAAGGGCAGCCGCATTTCTGACCTTATGTACAACTTGGATGCACGCGACACCACGGTTCACGTAACCGAAGATCTTGATGAAGAAGAAGCGGAGCTCACGCGCGACCCTAACTTTGGTGCAACGGGTTATTTCCCTGTTATGCAGGAGTTTTGGAAGAGCCTAGGCCCTCGCGGTTCTATGACGTTCTACGATCGCGGTTGGTATTCGCAAGTTGCTCAGCACATCACCAATCAGCTTCCTTCCAAGGGCAAGCTTTCCAAGAAAGACCGTTTGGCCATCGAAACGGTTACGCGCATGACTGCGCCAATGGTAGAAGATTTCGAAACCCAGCTGCGCAACGACGGCTACCTGGTAATCAAATTCTTCCTGCACATCACCGAAAAGCAGCAGCGCGAGCGCCTTACCGGCTTGTACTCCGATCCCACCACCAAGTGGCGTGTGTCTGAAAAAGACTTAGAGCAGATGGATCGCTACAACCAAACCTATCGTGTGTACGATGAAATGCTCAAGCGCTCCAACTTCAAGATTGCGCCGTGGATCATGCTCGACGGCACCGACAAGCGCCGCGTAAACCTGGCAGTGGTGCAGAACATCGTTGATGCACTCGAAAAGGAACTGCACAAGCCTTCCGATTCCGCCGCAGAAGAAGCTGCTAAGAAGGCTAAGGAAAATTCTGCAGCAGCCACCACCGGTGTTGTGGTTGGCGATGAGCGTGAGCGCACTGCCCAGCAGAACGAGGAGTTGCGCATTCAGGCCGAAAAGGAAGCCGAAATTGCCAGCAGCCTGGCTCCGCTTATGACGCGCTTTAGCCCCAGCAAAACCATTCCTTCGCTCGACGAAGTGGACCATACGTTGGCGCTTACGCGTGAAGAATACAAGCTGCAGCTCAAGGCCGAGCAGGAGCGCTTGCGCCGCCTGGAGCTGGAAATGTATATCCACCGTGTTCCCATGATGATCATGTACGAAGGCTGGGATGCGGCAGGCAAGGGCGGCAGCATCAAGCGCGTTGCCCAGGCACTCGATGCTCGTTCGTACACCATCTTCCCGAGCCCGGCACCCACCAAGCCCGAGCTTTTGCACCCGCACCTGTGGCGCTACTGGACGCGTCTTCCCAAGGCTGGCCACGTTGGCATTTACGATCGCAGCTGGTATGGCCGTGTTCTGGTAGAACGCATTGAAGGCTTTGCCAGCACCAGCCAGTGGACGCGTGCCTACGAAGAAATCAACGAATTCGAGCGCGACATGGTTGAGTGGGGCGCCATTCTGCTTAAGTTCTGGGTTGATATTTCGCCCGAAACTCAGCTGGAACGCTTCGAAGCGCGCGAAAACAACCCCGAAAAGCAGTGGAAGATCACCGCAGAAGACTGGCGCAACCGCGACAAGTACCCGCAGTACCGTGCCGCTGTAGAAGACATGTTCCGTCTAACTTCTACCAGTCATGCGCCGTGGACCATTCTTGAAAGCGACGACAAGTATTACGCCCGCGTGAAGGCTCTGCGCATCATCAACGAAGCTTTGGAAAAGCGCCTGGGGATGTTCTAAGCCGCTGTTTTAACAATTGTTTTGATTGCGTTCAAACACCGCTGCGCCAATGGTTGCAGCGGTGTTTTTTGCTACTATTGATAAGTTGCATTGCGCGCACGTTTAACGCTGCGCCGGTGCTTGTTTTTGTGAACCTAGCTGCAAAGGTGGAACATGCCAAACGGCAACCATAACGGCGCACACGCCCAGGGCGCTTACACCCCAGTTCAGGGGGTGCGTCCTGCAGCATACGGCCAGCAGCAAGGCGCATATAGCGCTCAAGGCGCCAACGCTTACAATCCTTCTGGCTCTGGCCAGTATTCCCGTAATTCGTATGGATCGGCCGGACGCAACGGCAGCCCCAAAAAGGGCGGCGGCCCCTGGCGCGTGGTGTTTATTGTCGCCATCGTGGTGCTTGTTGGCGCCCTGGCGGCTTTGGGTGCAATTGGCTATCAGTACTACAGCCAGCAGCGCGCCTATTCCGATCTTGAAAAGTATGCCCAGATGCAGGAAGGCAACAATGTTTCGCTTGCCAGCCTCACGGTGGACTGGGACGGTCTTCGCAGCATCAACCCCGATATTGTTGCCTGGATTTATGTGCCCGGTACGGTAATCAACTACCCCGTGGTGCAAGGTGTCGATAACGAAGAGTACCTGCATAAGGCCTTCGACGGGTCTACCGGTTGGCTTGCCAGCGCCGGCACTATCTTCCTTGATTCCACCAACAATTCGCTTCTTACCGACCGCAACAATGCGCTCTACGGCCACCATATGAACGATGGTTCTATGTTTGCGGCCTTGGCCGATTTCGTCGATCAAACCACCTTCGACGAGCATCGCGAAATCTATGTGCTTACGCCTCAGGGCAATTACCGTCTTGAGACGTTTGCGGTTGTGAAAACCGTTGGGTCAGACGCCATCGTTCAGACGACTTTCTCCGACGATTCCAGCTACCGTGCTTACGTGCAGGACAAGCTCGACCGTAGCGAGGTGAAGCAGAACGGCCAAGTGTTCACTGCTTCGGACATTAAGCAGTCGATGCTGTTCAGCACCTGTGAGTACACCCAAAACGATGGTCGATCGGTTTTGTTTGCTGCTGTGGTTGAAACCACGGCAACCAACGACCCGTACCTTACGGGCAACTCCAAAGCAAGCACCAGCCTTTCGGCCGATACCAACACGGCCCTAGACCAATAACCCCTAGGAGGCAACTAACATGAGCACGTCGGTGTTTCCCGGAGAGCGCCCCGACAGGATGGAAGAGGAGTGCGGTGTTTTTGGCATCTACGCTCCTGGTGAAGACGTTGCGCGTATGACGTGCTTCGGCCTTCAGGCGCTGCAGCATCGTGGCCAGGAATCGGCCGGTATTGCAGTGGGCGATGGCGCCACCATCATGGCCTACAAAGATTTGGGTTTGGTTACCCAGGCCTTTAACGAAAGCGCGCTTTCGGCCTTGAAGGGCGATTTGGCCATTGGCCACGTTCGTTATTCAACCAGCGGCAGTGTAGATGCCTGGGAGGCTGCTCAGCCCCATATTTCTGCTATCGACGATATTTTGGTTGCGCTGGCCCACAACGGCACGCTGGTTAACACCAACTACCTGAAGGCCAAGATCATCGAATACGGCGTGCATCTGCGCGCTGGCACCGACTCCGAAGCTGCGGCAAAAATCGTGGGCGAGGTTACCAAGGTTACCCATTCGCTGCGCCGCGGTATTCGCAAGGCCATGAAGATGATCGATGGCGCTTATGCCATGCTGCTTGCCAGCCCCAGCGCACTTTATGCATTTCGCGACCCCAACGGCATTCGCCCGTTGGTAATCGGCGAGCTTCCCAATGGCCGCGGATGGGTGGTTTCTTCTGAAACCTGCGGCTTGGACATTGTGGGCGCTACTTTCCTGCGTGAAGTGGCTCCGGGCGAAATTGTTCGCTTCAACGAAGAGGGCATTGTTTCTGAAATGGGTGTTGAGCCCCAGAAGCGCGCCAGCTGCATTTTTGAATGGGTGTACTTTGCTCGCCCCGACTCCGTTATGGACGGTCAGAGCGTATATGTGTCGCGTCGCCAGATGGGCCGTGTGCTTGCCAAAGAATCGCCTGTTGAGGCCGATTTGGTTGTAGGCGTGCCCGACTCGGGTCTGCCTTCTGCTATGGGCTATGCGCTCGAAAGCGGCATTCCCTATGCCAACGGCATTGTTAAGAACCGCTATGTTGGCCGTACCTTCATTCAGCCTACCGACGAAATGCGCCAGCTGGGCATTCGCTTGAAGCTCAATCCGCTTCCTTCGGTAATCAAGGGTCAGCGCCTGGTTGTTATCGATGACTCTATCGTGCGCGGCAACACCTCCAAAAAGCTGGTAACCATGCTGCGCGATGCCGGCGCCACAGAAGTGCACCTGCGCATTGTTTCGCCCGAAACGCGTTGGCCTTGCTTCTACGGCATCGACACCGACACGCAAGATCAGCTTATTGCCGCCAATATGACCAACAAAGAAATGTGCGACTTCATTGGCTGCGATTCGTTGGCCTTTATTTCGGTTGAGGGCTTGCATTCTGCCGTGCAGTGCGACCATCCCGGTTTCTGCGACGCCTGCTTCACGGGCGATTACCCGGTAGAGATTCCTGATACCATGAAAGCCAAGAGCTTCCTGCCCGAAGGCAAGGCGGTTCTCGACTAGGTTTTGCCGTGAAAAGCGGCTTTGATTTGTTAGTAAACGGCCCTTTTCGCAGGGCATGATTTGCAGGAGATGCTATGACTGATCGCGTTAAGGTAAACGCCTTGGACAACGACAACACCAAGTGGCCCAGCTGGACTTCCCAGGGCTCCCAAACTACGTATGCCCAGGCAGGCGTAGATACTGCCGAAGGCGCCCGCGCGGTTGACGCCATTAAAGATGCCGTGCATCGCACGTACCGCAGCGAAGTTCGCGGTGATATCGGCGGTTTTGGCGGCCTGTTCAGCATTGGCGTTGCCAAGAACATGGTTGACCCTATCTTGGTTTCCGGCACCGATGGCGTTGGCACCAAAATTCAGCTGGCAAAGCTTGCCGGCAAGCATGACACCGTGGGCATCGACCTGGTTGCCATGTGCGTAAACGACATTTTGGCCACTGGCGCCGAGCCTTTGTTCTTCCTGGACTACATTGCCATTGGCAAGCTTAAGAGCGAAGCCGTGGCCGAAATTGTATCTGGCATTGCCGATGGTTGCGAAATGAGCGGTTCTGCTCTCATTGGTGGCGAAATGGCCGAGCATCCTGGCGTTATGGATCCGCACGAATATGATCTTTCCGGCTTCTGCGTAGGCGTGGTCGACCGTCCCGAAATGCTGGATCCTGCCAAGGTGCAAGAAGGCGATGTGCTTATCGGCTTGGCCTCTTCGGGCATTCATTCCAACGGTTATTCGCTGGTGCGCAAGGTTGTTACCGATGGCAAGACGCTCTACGAACTGCGCATGCCCCAGGAATCTTTGGGCGGCGAAAGCGTGCTCGATGCACTGCTCAAGCCCACCCGTATTTACGTAAAGCCTGTTCGTTCGGTGCTTCGCCAGATGCCGGGCGCTGTTCGTTCGCTGGCTCACATTACCGGCGGCGGCATCACCGAAAACCTGAATCGCGCTTTGCCCGAAACGGTTAACGCTGAAGTTCACGTGGGCACCTGGGATATGCCTCCCATCATTCCGTTTGTTTGCCATGCTGCTCACCTGAGCGAAGAAGAAGCCCTGAAAACCTTCAACATGGGCTTGGGCATGGTGTTGGTGGTTGATCCCAACAAGGCTGCCGATGTTATGGCCATCTTGGAAGCAGAGGGCGAAACGCCCACCGTTGTTGGCCGTATTGTTTCTGGCACGGGCGAGGTTTCCTATGTTGACCAGGAGCTTTTGTTTGCACAGCCCCAACAAGAGGCCGAAGAGGAATAAACGTTTAGAAGGGCGCGGCAAAACTCGCTGCGCCCTTCTTTATTTAGGGCACAACTTGTAGCCCGGGTTTGCGCATTCGTATGCGCATTGTATTTGGGCGCGCTGTGCGCCTAGTGAGTTTTGACGGGCCAAGCCCCGCCTGCGTTTCGAAAGGAGAGGGCAATGCAACATGTGGATGAGCCTTTAAATATTGGCGTGCTCATTAGCGGTAGCGGCTCTAACCTTCAGTCGCTTATCGACCATATTGCCGAAGGCACGCTTGATGCGCGCATCAGCCTGGTGGTTTCTTCTCGCCCCGATGCTTACGGCATCGAACGCGCCAAAAAGGCCGGCATTCCTGTGCTGGTTATGAACCGCGAAGCGTATGCAGATACTGCAGCGGCCAACAAGCGCATCGCCGATGCTTTGCAAGAAGCCGGTGCTGAATACGTAATCATGGCCGGTTACATGCGCATGGTATCCGCCGAAATTTTGGATGCGTTCCCCGATAGGGTGGTGAATCTGCATCCTGCGCTTTTGCCATCTTTTAAGGGCGCGCACGCTATTCAAGATGCGTTCGATTTTGGCGTAAAGGTAACCGGCGTTACCGTGCATTTTGCCAACGCCGATTACGACAAAGGCCCCATCATTGCGCAGCGTGCGGTTGAAGTTCGCGAAAGCGACACCGTGGACACTTTGGAAGAGCGCATCCATGCAGTTGAACATGAGCTGTACCCGCATGTTGTACAGCTTTTGGCAGAACGTAGGGTAACCGTCGATGCGGTGCAGCGTACCGTGCGAATCGCGGGCGACCCTGCTACTATTTAAACGTTGTTTTTAACCAATTAATCAAGCTCTAGGAAAGGCGGCACCAGGTGGCAGACCCTAAGGTAAAGCGTGTTCTTATGTCGGTTACCGACAAGACGGGCGTGGTAGATTTTGCACGCGCTCTTTCTGAAGAATTCGGCGCTCAGATTATTTCCACGGGCGGCACTGCTCGCGTAATTGCCGAAGCTGGCATTCCCGTTACTCCTATCGACGAGGTAACCCAATTCCCCGAAATGATGGACGGTCGCGTTAAGACCCTGCACCCTGCAGTGCATGGCGGCCTTCTTGCCAAGCGCGACAATGAGCAGCACATGGCCCAAGCCGCCGAGCATGGTATCGAAATGATCGACATGGTTGTTGTAAACCTGTATGCCTTCGAAAAAACCGTGCAGTCCGGCGCCGATTTTGGCACCTGCATCGAAAACATCGACATCGGCGGCCCTTCCATGCTGCGCTCTGCCGCAAAGAACTTTGCCAGCGTAGCTGTGGTAACCGAGCCCGAAAGCTATAACGCCATTTTGGATGAAATGCGCGCTAACGACGGTGCAACCACGCTTGCTACTCGTACCAAGCTTGCGCTGCGCGTGTATCAAACCACCAACGCCTACGACGGTGCTATTGCTGCATGGCTTGCTGGCCAGTTGGGCGAAGGCGAGCTGTTCCCCGAGCAGCTTTCCATCGACCTTACCAAGCAGCAGGGCCTTCGCTATGGCGAAAACCCGCATCAGGATGCGGCGTTCTACCGTGTTCCCGAGCTTGCAACCGAGCATTCGCTGGTTAACGCCAAGCAGCTCAACGGCAAGGAGCTTTCGTATAACAACATCCTTGATACGGATGCTTGCTGGACGCTGGCACGTGAATTCAGCGAACCTGCGGTAGTTATCTTGAAGCACCAGAACCCCTGCGGTTCGGCTACGGCGGCTACTGTTGTAGAGGCATTCGATAAAGCCTTCGAGTGCGACCCCAAGAGCGCTTATGGCGGAATCATCGCTGCTAACGTTGAGGTAACCAAGGAATTCGTTGAGCACATCAACGCAAACCACCTGTTTGTTGAAGTGCTTATTGCTCCTTCTTTTGCCGCTGATGCGCTTGAGCTTTTGCAGCAGAAGAAGAACCTGCGCGTGCTGGCTACCGGCGGTGTGGATGCTCCGGCTGCTATGGAATTCCGTTCGGTCGACGGCGGCATGCTTGCCCAGCAGGTAGACCGCGTTACCGAAACGCCCGACGAATTTAGTGTTCCCACCAAGGCCAAGCCCACCGACGAACAGCTGGACGAAATGCTGTTTGCCTGGAAGGTTTGCAAGGGCGTTAAGTCGAACGCAATTCTTATTTCCAAGAATCATGCTGGCATTGGCATGGGCCCTGGCCAGCCTAACCGCGTCGATTCTGCAAAGCTTGCTTGCGAGCGCGCTCATGAAGTGTGCAATCGCCTTGGCGTTCCGGCCGATGGCCTGGTTTGCGCATCCGATGCATTCTTCCCGTTCCGCGACAATATCGACACGCTGGCTGAGTTTGGCATTAAGGCCATCATTCAGCCTGGCGGCTCCATCCGCGACGAAGAGGTAATCCAGGCTTGCGATGAGCATGGCATTGCTATGGTATTCACTGGTCATCGCCACTTCCGTCACTAGGATATTTTTTTCGAAGGTTAATTAGGTGAAGCTCAGCATCCGAAATTTATTGGCTGGTTTGGTCATCATCATCGTTTTGGCGGTGGTGCTGCTTCGTGGCGACCAAATCAACGAGCTGGCGCAAACCATGGCTCAAGGTGCCATGATCCCGCTGGTTATAGCCATTTTGGTCCAGCTGGGCAAATACTGCGCTCAAAGCTTTGCCTACACTTTTTCGTTTAAAAGCGTGGACGAAACCATGCCACCGAAGAATACGCTACCGCTGGTGTTTGGCACGTTCTTCCTAAACACGGTAATGCCTTCGCTCAACCTTGCTGGTACCACACTGGTGGTAGACGATGCGCGCCGACGCGGCATTCCTACCGGCAAGGCAACCTCGGCCGCGCTGCTTATGCAGATCACGGTGGATTCTGCTTTTGCCAGCATCATGATCATGGGCTTTGGCTTGCTTTCGCTTACGGTGGGCCTGTCTCCCATCTGGGTTGTTTTTGGCTGCATCGTGCTGGTGCTGGTTGGTGCCATGGTTGGCATTATGGTGCTGGGTAATAAAAACCCAGCGCTGGTTATCCGTATCTTAAATCCCATTTCGCGCTTTATTAACCGCGTGTTGACTCGCTTTCATAAAGAGCCTCTTAAGCCTTGGGTTGAGCCTACGGTTAAAAGCTTCAGCGCAGCGGCCAAGCTGTTGAGCAAGAACCCCAAAACCATTGCGAAGGCATGGGGCTGCTCATTCATTGCCAGCTGCTGTGAGCTTTCGGCATTTTGCCTGGTAGGTTATGCATTTGGCGTTGAATCGGCCGAGCCTTTGGTGTGCGGCTATGTGGTAGCCACCCTGTTTGCCATGGTTTCGTTTACGCCGCAGGGCGTGGGTGTTGTAGAAGCTGCGGTTACCGTTGCCTTCACGGCATTCGGCGAAACCGCCACCGCTGGTATGGCCATCAGTATGGTGTATCGCGGCATCGTATTCTGGATGCCCTTCATCATTGGTGCCATCCTTATTCAAACCACTAAAACCTTCCGCCCCGATAAGGGCAAGAAGGAAAAGGTTCCCGATAAGAATTTCAATCGTCAGCGCCAGCGCGACGAAATGGAAGCCAAGGCCGAGCGCATTAAAGCCGGCCACAGGGAATTCCATGCTCGCCTAAGGGGCCAGGCTACTGGCAGCAGCGATGCCGACGGCCAGGATGCAGTCGGCCAGGACGAAGGCGGCCAGGTTGCTGATGGCCAGGATGCCGACGGCAATGTTGCAGGCGGCCAGGATGCCGATTGCCCACAGGCCTCTGAACGTGAACCCGAACAAGTAAATTCCCCAAAGTAAAAATCCCCCATAAGAAAGGTATCTTCATGCCCAGCTTTATTGAGCATCTTGCCCACACCACCCGCAGCTATCGCCGCTTCCGCGAAAACTTTCCGGTTACGCCTTCGCTGATGGAAAAGTGGGTAGATAACACGCGTTATTGCGCCAGCACCAAAAACCTGCAGCCCTTGCGCTATCGCATGGTTGCCGATGCAGAAACCAACGCCAAGGTATTCGATACGCTTGCCTGGGCAGGCTACCTTACCGATTGGGACGGCCCCGAAGCAGGGGAGCGCCCCACCGGTTACATTGTTATGGCGGTAGATACTAACCTGTGCAGCCCCAAAGCCTGCCAGATTGATGTTGGCATCTGCGCCCAAACCATCATGCTTGCTGCTACCGAAGAAGGCTTTGGCGGATGTATGATTATGTCGTTTAAGAAGGCGGAGCTCAAAGAAGCGCTGTCTATCCCCGAAAATCTTGAGCCGGTGTTGGTTTTGGCGCTTGGCCGTCCTATTGAAGACATCCGCATCGTTGATATGAAAGACGGCGATTACAAGTACTATCGCGATGCCGACATGGTTCACTACGTTCCCAAGCGCTCGCTTGAAAGCATCTTGTTCTAGCAATGAAAAAATCCGAAGCCTTACAAACGCTTGGGTTAACCAACGGCGCTACCGACGATGAAGTAAAGAAAGCCCATCGCAAGCTGGTTATTGCCAACCATCCCGACAAGTTTGGTCAGGATGCCGAAGCGCGCGCACAGGCTGAAGAGAAAACCAAGCTTATCAACGAAGCGCGCGACGTTTTGCTTAACCGTTCGTGGGAGCCCGAATACTCCACTCAGGGTACCCCGTATGGCGCTCCGTTTTCGTACAATCCCTATACAGCCACCCATCCTGGTGCAGGCCAAGCTCAGGGCGGGGCAAACCCGTTTGCAGGCACGCCCTTTGGGTCTGAAACCTTTGTGTGGACCAGCTGGGATGAAAACGGCAATAAAACCACCTATACCGCTACGGGTGCAAACCCCTTTGCGGGCGGTGCAGAAAATCCCTTTGCCTGGACCGATCCGTTCCGTTCGGCCCAACAGCGCCCAGGCAGCACCGGTTCTCCTTTCGTGGATGCCGTGTTCAATTCGTTTTTCAACACGCCCAAAACCAAAGAAGAGCTGCTCGCCGAAGCCAAGGGCGACCTTCGCCTAGATATTTGCTTGATTGCGGTGAAGGCGGCCATTTTGGCACTTGCGGTTTTGCTTGGTGCGCCTGCCACAGGTGTGTTCCTGTACACGATTATTTCCATTGGTCAGGGCATTTGGAAGCGCCTGAGTTTTCTTTCGCTCATATTCCTGGTGCCCTTTGCCATGCTGGCCATCATCTTCACGCCAGGTGCCGATGCCGCAATTGGCATATTTGCGGCCATCCTGTTTGCGTGCTCGGTGGGCTTTGACATATCAAACGTGTATCGCTGCGTGCAACGCATTCTCAAAATCAAAAAGATGTAATCTTTGGGCCTCGCAAAATGCGGGGCCTATTCTTTTGCAGCGCACAGGCGCAGCTTGCCTTGGGCGGTGTTAAACTTGAGGGCACGTATATTAGCAAGCAGTGAAGGAGAGAACATGCCACGTCCCATGACCATGGCTGAGAAGATCCTCGCGGCCCACGCGGGTCTCGAAGAAGTGGTTCCTGGCCAGCTTATCGAGTGCAACCTCGATTTGGTGCTTTCCAACGACGTTACCGCACCGGTGGCAATCAAGGAGTTCAAGAAGATCGGCGTAGACAAGGTTTTCGACCCGACGAAAATCGCTCTGGTACCCGACCATTACGTTCCCAATAAAGACATCAAGAGCGCCGAACAGGCCAAGATGACGCGCGATTTTGCTCGTGAACAGGGCATTACGCACTACTACGAGGTTGGCTGCATGGGCGTTGAGCATGCGCTTCTGCCCGAGCAGGGCGTTGTGGGCGCAGGCGACCTTATCATTGGTGCCGACAGCCACACCTGCACCTATGGTGCGCTTGGTGCATTTTCTACCGGCGTTGGCTCTACCGATGCTGCCGTTGGTTATGCAACCGGCAAGGCATGGTTCAAGGTTCCCGAAAGCCTGCTGTTCAACATCGAAGGCGAGCTTCGCCCTGGTGTTACCGGCAAAGATATCATCCTTCACATCATCGGTATGATCGGCGTGGACGGTGCGCTGTAC
>CAVFVF010000021.1:17472-29672 GCA_963625925.1 Eggerthellaceae bacterium
GCGCTGTACCAGGCAATGGAATTCCGCGGCAGCGCAATTCAGAGCCTTACTATGGACGAGCGTCTTTCCATTTCCAACATGGCAATCGAAGCAGGTGGCAAGGCTGGCCTTATCCCGGTCGATGATGTAACCCGCGAATACATGAACGGCCGCACCGAGCGTCCTTACACTGAATATCATTCCGACCCCGATGCTGAGTACGCCCACGTGTACAACATCAACGCTCAGGACATCGTGCCCACCGTTGCATGGCCGCATCTGCCCTCCAACACCCGTCCCGCTGCCGACTCTCGCGAGATTGTTATTCAGCAGTCGGTTATTGGTTCCTGCACCAATGGTCGTATCGAAGATATGCGCCAGGCTGCAGCCGTACTTAAGGGCCACAAGGTACACAAGGACGTTCGCTGCATCGTTATTCCTGCTACCCAGCAGGTGTATCGCCAGTGCATCCACGAAGGCCTTATGGACATCTTCCTGGACGCCAACTGCGCAGTTTCTACGCCTACCTGCGGCCCTTGTTTGGGCGGCTATATGGGCATTCTTGCTGCAGGTGAGCGCTCTATTGCAACTACCAACCGCAACTTCGTAGGCCGCATGGGCGACCCCACCAGTGAGGTTTACCTTTCCTCGCCGGCAGTGGCAGCAGCCAGCGCCGTTTTGGGCCACATCGGCCTTCCCGAAGACCTTGATTAATTAGGAGAAGCGCATGAATTATCAGGGAACTGCACATCGCTACGGCCGCGACATCGATACCGACGTAATTATCCCGGCTCGTTACCTCACCACTTCCGACCCGGCAGAGCTTGCCAAGCACTGCATGGAAGACTTGGACACCAACTTCGTTAACAAGGTTTCTCAGGGCGACATCATTGTGGCTGAAGAAAACTTTGGCTGCGGCTCTTCGCGCGAGCATGCACCTATCGCTATTAAGGCTTCGGGTGTAGATGCGGTTATCGCCAAGAGCTTTGCTCGTATCTTCTATCGCAACTCCATCAACACCGGTCTGGCTATTCTGGAATGCCCGGCTGCTGTTGACGCCATCAAAGACGGCGATACGGTAAGCGTTGATACCGAAACCGGCACCATCACCGACGTAACCACCGGTGAAACCTTTACGGCTCAGGCTTTCCCGCCGTTTATTGCCGACATCATTCAGCAAGGCGGCCTTATCAACCGCACGCGTAAGGTGCTGGGCCTGGAGTAGGGCGCAAACCTGCAATATAAGTGCTGCATAGCTTTCAAAAGCGCCCTTTGGGGCGCTTTTTCGTTGCTGGAACAGCTGTGGCTGCCTAGAGCAGAGATCACTGCCTGGCTCGGCCTTGGGCCTTTTTCGCTTTTCAAAGAATTGAAATTTAGACAAGTGGAGGCGGCGCTGGTAATGGCTTGACGCATGGCGCAAGCCTATCCCTTCAATTTTTGATCAAGTACCTGGGGCGCCGCCCTGTATTCAATTCTTTGAAAAACGGGCCTCGGAACGAGCCAGTCAGCGACCTCTACCCTAGGCAGGGTTGGCTTTTGCGAAGTTGGTGCTACAGCTAGCCGCGCATTGCTTGAGCGATGGCTTCGGCGGTAATGTGCTGCTGCTCTTCGGCGGGAATGGTGGCTGTGCCGTCGCCTTTTTGCGTGCCGTAGCTGCCGAAGTTTGCATGGTTGCCGCCCTGGATTATCTGGATTGTGGTGTTGGCGGGCAGGTTGGCAGCATTTTCGTTAAAGGCGGTTAAGTCGAGTACTTGGTCGTTAGAGCCATACATCGCCAGGCCCGCTAAGTTGGAGCTGGAAAGATCTTTGGTGGAATAAGCTGCTAACAGAGCAATGCCCTCGTACTTGCTTGCGTTGCTGGCTGCATGAGTGGCCGCAGCCACGCCGCCTAAGGAATGGCCGCCAATCCACCAGTGCTTGATGTTAGGGTTGGCACTTACTATCGCATTAGCTGCATCGGCATTTAAAAACGCCAGGTTAAAGGGCATTTTTGCAATTACACAGTAGATACCCTGTTCTGCCAAGTCGCAGGCGAGCGGAATGTAGGCAGCGGCTTCCACCTTGCCGCCAGGGTAGAACACCATTCCGTATTCAGCACTGCTGTTGCCCACAGCAATCACGCTCGCCGATTCAGCGATAAAGGCATTGCTGCTTGTGTCGGTATCCATCCATGCTTCGGATTGCTGGGTGGCCGATTCGCTTGCATGGTAGTAATCGCTTACGTAAACGGTGAACCCAACCGCACCGGCAATCACAACGGCAAGCAGCGCCAAGGCCACACGCTTGGGCCACTTGTGCTTCTTCGTAGCATGATGCTCGGGCAGTACGGCTGCTTTGGGGCGTGATACCTCTTCGTCCAAATGGTTTTCGTATTTAAGGCGTGTAGAGGAATGCTCTTCTTTGTTTTCCATGGCAACCGCAATCTTTTGGTGTTTAGTGCTGTAGTGCCTATGGTACTAAAGCCCAAGTGGGGGATTGCAGCTAAATTCCTACGCTTGGGGCGTACTGCGGTAATATCGTTTGCGACATCTATTTAGTGGAAAGAGGATTTCGCTATGACCAAGACTTACAAGATCTGCACGCTGCCTGGCGATGGAATCGGCCCAGAAATCATGGCCGAGGGCGTTAAGGTGCTCAAGGCCGTAGGCAAGAAGTACGACGTTGAATTCGAGTGCACCGATGCTCTTATCGGCGGCTGTGCAATCGATGCCACCGGCGATGCTCTGCCCCAGGCAACGCTTGATTGCGCCAATTCTTCCGATGCAGTGCTGCTGGCAGCTGTTGGCGGCCCCAAGTGGGATACTACCGACCCTTCTAAGCCTCGCCCTGAACAGGGCCTTCTTGGCATTCGCAAGGCTCTGGGCCTGTACACCAACCTGCGTCCGGTAACCATCTTCAACGCGCTGGCCGACGCTTCCACTTTGAAGCCTGAGGTTATCGATGGCGTTGACATGATGATTGTTCGCGAGCTTACTGGCGGCTTGTACTTTGGCAAGCGCGAGCGTTTCTACGATGAAGAAGGTGCCGGCACTAACGGCGCCAAGGGCCAGCGCGCCTACGATACGCTGGAGTACCGCGAATACGAAATCGAACGCATTGCGCGCCAGGCTTTTGAGGCAGCACGCAAGCGCAACAAGAAGGTAACCAGTGTAGACAAGGCCAACGTGCTTGAAACCAGCCGCATGTGGCGCGAGATTGTGCATCGTATTGGTGAGGAAGAATACCCTGATGTTGAGCTGGAGGATTTGCTGGTAGACAACACGGCAATGCAGCTTATCAACAAGCCTGCCGCTTTCGATGTTGTGGTTACCGAAAATATGTTTGGCGACATTCTTTCCGACGAAGCCGCTCAGATTACTGGTTCGCTGGGTATGCTTGCCAGCGCTTCTTTGGGCGATGGCGTTGCCTTGTACGAGCCCAGCCACGGTAGTGCTCCCGACATTGCAGGCCAGGGCATTGCCAACCCGCTGGCTCAGATCATGTCGGTTGGCATGATGCTGCGCTACAGCTTCGATATGGGCCAGGCAGCTGACGATATCCAAAATGCCATCACCGCTGTTTTGGACGCCGGTTGGCGCTGCGCCGACTTGAAGGATGCCTCCACTCCCGCCGATAAGGTAGTGGGCACAGAAGCTATGGGCAATTTGGTTGTAGAAAACCTGTAAGCGCTTAAATCGCATAAATGCTACGGCCCGGCTTGGGACCCTTGCGTGCTGCGGGGTAACAGGCTGGGCCTTCTTGCTTTTTGGCAGTAGCTCGCGCGGAGTTTGGGGGCGTTGTTGTTTCCCTTGATTTCCTTGTGGTTCTGTACAGGTTTTAGGGGTATGGGTTTATACTAGTCAAGTTATTCCAATGAGCTAACAGCGAAAGTGAGCAAAGCAGAGCATATGGCTACGAAGGCACCCGAGGGAACGTTTGATCTTCTGCCTGAAGACGTGCGGTTTTGGGACCATTTCCGCAACACCGCGTTTCAGATTTTTGGCCGTTGCGGCTACCAGCCCATCGAAACCCCGCTGTTCGAACAAACCGATTTGTTCGTACGTGGCATTGGCCAGTCTACCGACGTTGTTTCCAAGGAAATGTTCACTGTTGTTTCGGGTGGCAATTTGGAAAAGCTCTTGAACGGTGAAAACCTTAAGTCCAAGAGCCGTCTTTCGCTTCGCCCCGAAGGCACTGCTGGCACCGTGCGCGCTGTTGTTCAGCACGACCTGGTTCCGCAGGGTGGTGCTCCCGCTAAGCTCATGTACGCAGGCCCTATGTTTCGCGCTGAGCGCCCGCAGAAGGGCCGCTTGCGCCAGTTCCGCCAAGTAGGCGTTGAATGCTTGGGCGCCGATGAGCCTACGGTAGATGCCGAAGCCATCATCATGCTCATGAACTTCTACGAAGCTATTGGCATTCCCGCATCTGAAACGCGTCTTTTGCTCAACTCCATGGGTTGCGAAAAGTGCCGTCCGGCTTATCGCCAGCTGGTGCAGGATTTCATTCATCAGCATTCCGCCGAGCTGTGCGAGGAGTGCAACAACCGCGCCGAAATCAATCCGCTGCGCGCCTTCGATTGCAAAAACGAAGAATGCGGCAATGTGATGCAGGGCGCTCCCAAAATCACCGATCATCTGTGCCCCGATTGTCGTGAGCACTATGAAGCTGTTAAGGGCTATTTGGATGCTGCGGGCATTTCCTATGTGGAAGACTGGAGCCTGGTTCGTGGCCTGGACTATTACACGCGTACCGTGTTCGAAATCCAGGTAGACACCGGCATGGGCAGCCAAAACGCCATCGGCGGCGGTGGCCGTTACGACAAGCTGGCCAAAGAAGTGGGCGGCCGCGATACTCCGGGCTTGGGCTTTGCCTTGGGCTACGAGCGTTGCGTGCTGGCGCTTGAGGCGCTGGGCAAGAAGACGGTTGCCGAAAACGCACCCGCTGCTTTTATTGCCTGCGTAGACGATTCCACGCGTGCTATGGCGTTTAGCTTGGCGCAAGAGCTTCGCGCAGAAGGCTTCTACATTGAAATCGACCACCAAAAGCGCAGCTTGAAGAGCCAGTTCAAACTGGCCGATAAGCTGGGTGCAAGCCGCGTGGTTGTTTTGGGCCCTGATGAAGTGGCAGCTGGCGTTGCCAAGATCCGCGACATGGCTACCCATGAAGAGCGGGAGGTTCACCTTAACCAGGTGGCGCAGGCCTTGGCTTAGCAAGCCGTTTTCGCGCAGCAATGCGCGTTTAGGATAAGTTGAAAGTTTGGTTGGCCCAAGGGCTGGCCAGTGACGATAGAAATAAAGGAGCAAGTACTACCATGACCGATTACATGAACGAGTACTGCATGCACTCCCACACCTGTGGGCAGCTGCGTCGCAGCGACGTCGATACCGAGGTTACGCTTACCGGTTGGGTATGGCATAACCGCGACCACGGCGGCCTGATCTTCGTTGACCTGCGCGACCGCGATGGTTACACCCAGGTTGTGGTAGACCCCGATTGTGTTTCTGCAGAAGAGTTTGAAATCGCCGAGCATCTGGGCCGCGAGTTCGCCCTGGAAATTTCTGGCAAGGTTCGCGCTCGTATGGACGAAGCGGTAAACCCCAACATGGCCACTGGCGAAATCGAGGTGCTGGCAAGCTCCGTTAAGGTTCTGAACACTTCGGTAACCCCGCCCTTCAGCATTGAAGACGGCATCGAAACCGACGAAACCACCCGTATGAAGTGGCGCTACTTGGACCTTCGTCGCCCTGAAATGTATGCAAGCTTGAAGCTTCGCCATGTTGTTGCCCAGGCTATGCGCAACGCCCTGAACAAGCGCGAGTTCCTTGAGGTTGAAACGCCTATCCTGGCTAACTCCACCCCCGAAGGCGCACGCGACTACATCGTTCCTTCGCGTCCCAACCCCGGCAAGTTCTACGCTCTGCCCCAGAGCCCCCAGCAGTTTAAGCAGATGCTGATGATTGGCGGCATTGAGCGTTATTACCAGATTGCCCGCTGCTTCCGCGACGAAGACCTTCGTGCCGACCGTCAGCCTGAATTCACCCAGGTAGACATCGAGATGTCGTTCGTTAAGGAAAACGACGTTATCGACATGATGGAAGGTGTGTTCCAGGAGGTTCTGGAAGCTGCTGGTGTTGAGCATGAGTTCCCGCTGCAGCGCATGCCTTGGAAGGAAGCCATGGATCGCTTCGGTTGCGACCGTCCCGACACCCGCTTTGGCATGGAGTTGGTAGAGCTTACCGATATCGTTCGTGGCTGCGGCTTCGGCGTATTTTCCAAGGCTGTTGAAGCCGGCAACATCGTAAAGGCCATCAACTGCAAGGGCGCAGGCGATTGGAGCCGTGGCGAAATCGAGAAGCTGGGCAACATCGCTTCCGAAAACGGCGCTAAGGGCATGGCCTGGATTGCCTACACCACCGACGGCAAGGAAAAGAGCCCCATTATCAAGTTCCTGGGCGATGAGGTTCATGCCCAGATCAAGGAAGCTATGGGCGTAGAGGCAGGCGACCTGCTCCTGTTCGCAGCCGATACCTTCGACGTTGCAAACGCTGTTCTTTCTGCACTTCGCCTGCATATGGCTGAAGCTCTGGAAATCCCGCGCGAAGGCCACAACCTTCTGTGGGTTGTCGACTTCCCCATGTTCAAGCTGGACGAGGAAACCGGCAAGTATGCAGCTGAGCATCATCCCTTCACCATGATTCCCGAAGCTGATTGGGACAAGATCGAGTCCGATCCGCTAACTTGTGGCAGCTACAGCTACGACATCGTTATGGACGGCTTCGAGGTTGGCGGCGGTTCCATCCGTATTCACAACGCTGAACTGCAGAAGCGCGTTTTGGCCCGCTGCGGCGTAGACGATGAGGACATGGAAGTGAAGTTCGGTCACCTCATCCATGCACTCGAGCTTGGTGCACCCCCGCACGGCGGCATTGCAATCGGCCTTGACCGCCTGGTAATGCTCTTGGCTGGCAAGCAGTCCATCCGCGACGTTATTGCCTTCCCCAAGACCAGTTCTGCATCGTGCCCCATGACGGGTGCTCCTAATGCGGTTACCGCAAAGCAGCTTAAGGAAGTTGCCCTGCGCACCCTGTAAGCTTTCGCTTCGCATTTACCAAGCCCGTGGCTCGTTTTGAGCTGCGGGCTTTTTGCTGTTCATTGGCTGAATGAGCCGGATATTTAGCTGGCATACGCCGCAAATGGGGATAAGATAAACCTCGTGCAAATTATCGGAAAGGAGCAGTGCTGTATGGGTAAGTTTGCCAACGGTTGGCGTCATTTCAAAACCATCTCGCACCATAAGGTTTTGGTGTGCCAGCACTGCTTTAAGGTGGGTCTGCGCTGGCAGGGCCTTGTGCACGACCTTTCAAAGTATTCGCCTACCGAATTCCGTGTTGGTGTTGAGTATTTTCAGGGCGACAGAAGCCCCAATACGGCCGAGCGCAACACGTTAGGCTATTCCACGGCGTGGCTGCACCATAAGGGCCGCAATCGTCATCACTATGAGTATTGGATTGACATGGTGGGCAACCGTAACGCCAACTTCGAAGGCAAGCCCATGCCCACGCGCTATGTGGTGGAAATGATGTGCGACCGCATGGCGGCAAGCAAGGTATACCAAGGTGCTGCTTATACCGATCGCAGTGCGCTTGATTACTTTTATTTGGAGCAGAGCTGCGAAGGCGAAATCCTTATGCATGAAGATACGCGCATCTTACTTGAGCGCATGCTCACTTGGGTGGCTGAAGAAGGGGAGGATGCAGCTTTGAAGCGCGTCCGCAACGAAATAGTAAAGCCCCGCTTCACCATGCCGCATACGCCGCGTTTCTAGCTCGGTTAGCTATCCTAAAACAGTAAAGGCACCCGATGGGTGCCTTTTGTTTTGCAATGGCGGAGACGTGTGCGAATCGAACACACCCAAGACGTTCTGCGCGCCTCACAGCGGCTTTGAAAGAGACGGCATGTATTGGCAGCCTCTTTGCGTTGTAAGTGATTGCCGGCAATGGGAAGCGATGTTTGTTTGGCAGGTAGGCCCAGATAGCCTGCCTGATCGTTTCCTAAAGTGGGGCTTAGCTGCGAGTTTTTTTGCAGCTTTGGGCTATTCCCTGTCCCAGGTACCGGTTTTGCCGCCTTCTTTATGAAGCAAGCGAACCTGGTCAATTTCCATGCCGCGGTCGATTGCCTTGCACATGTCGTATACGGTAAGGCCGGCAACGCTTGCGGCGGTGAGGGCTTCCATCTCTACGCCGGTTTTGCCTACTAGCGAACAGGTTGCCGTGATGTGAATGCCCAAGCGGCCATCTTCGCGCTCTTCGGCGTGCTGCGGGTTGCACTTAACCTCAACCTTGGTAAGGGCCAGCGGGTGGCATAAGGGAATAAGGTTGCTGGTTTGCTTGGCGGCCATGATGCCGGCAATGCGCGCAGCGGCTAAAACATCGCCCTTCTTTGCAGTGCCACCTTCAATTACGGCAAGCGTTTCGGGCTGCATGGCAACAAAGCCTTCGGCAATGGCGGTGCGCTTGGTTTCTGCCTTGGCAGAAACATCTACCATACGTGCATCGCCTTCGGAATCTATATGGGTAAGTTGGCTCATTGTTTGGTCCTTTGTTTTATGCGGTGGGGAAGTGGCGGCGTGGTGCTGTTAGCCGCCTACCTGGCTCATCATTCGTTTGGTGCCAATGCGATGCTCATGCCCGCTGGGTTTGTGCCCCAGCGCTTCGGCAAACACCGCCTTAACGTCTTCATCGGTGCCGCCACGAAGTGCTGCGCGCAGGTCGTATTCGGTATCGCTGAACAGGCAGGGCTTGATTTTGCCATCGGCAGTGAGGCGTAAACGGTTGCAGGAATTGCAGAAGTGGTTGGAAACGGCCGAGATAACACCGATGGTTCCCTGTGCTCCGGGCAGCGCGTAGTAACGTGCTGGCCCCCAGCCGGTAGGTCCGCCGTTTTTCACCGGTTCAAGCCCGCCTAAGCCTTCGGCCTTTGCTTGGGTATCGATGGTTTCTAGGATTTCGGCAGCGGGTACCACATCTTCAATGCCCCAGCCGCAGCCGCCGCAGTCTTCGTCGTGACCTACGGGCATGTACTCGATAAAGCGCACATGCAAGGGCTTGTGCAGTGATAGCTTTGCAAAACCCAGCAAATCTTGGTTTAGGCTGCGCACTACAACGGCGTTGAGCTTAACCGGCTGAAGGCCTGCATCCAGGGCGGCTTCAATGCCGTTAAGGGCATCTTGCAAATTGCCACGACGCGTAATGAAGCGGTATTGCTGGGCGTCGAGCGTGTCCAGTGAAATGTTCACGCGCGAAAGCCCTGCAGCTTTCAAGCTAGCTGCCATACTGGGCAGCAAGGTAGCGTTGGTGGTAAGCGCCACGCTTTCGATGCCAGGGGTATTCGCGGTGTGCTCTACAAGCCCTATCAGGCCTTTGCGAACCGTGGGCTCGCCACCGGTATAGCGGATGTGTTTGATACCAAGCTGCGCGGCGCAAGCTACTGCGCGCTCAAACTCTTCCAAACGCAAAATGTTTTGGTGCGGAAGGGAAACAACGCCTTCTTCAGGCATGCAGTAAATGCAGCGCAAGTTGCAGCGGTCGGTTAGCGAAATGCGCAGATAGTCGATGCCGCGCCCGAATTGATCTTTCATAGCGGCCTCCTTTCTGCGCATGGGCTTTTGCAGCCGTTATTTATTAACCAGGTACACCTTACCCGAAGGGATGCGGATATAAAGCTCTTCTCCCTTTACTGGTAGGTTTTCTTCTGCCACTTTCAGTTTGTCTACGCGCCAGAACAGGTGCTGCTCCAGGTAGGCCATTTCGTTTTCGGTTTGGTTGGCCACAGGGTAAGCTTGCGGTGCGCGATCCAAGAACTCAAGTAGCACCGAACGATCGAAGCGCGAATCGCTGGTTCGTACTACGCGCACACGGTAGGCATTGGTATCGTTTGCCTGTCCGCGCTCAAGGAAGAAGGCGCGAATGCCCAGGTGTTTAACGTCGGTAGGAACAGGCGTATCGGTTTGCACGGTAATGCCCCATTCGGGAAGGAACACGCTGTTATTGCCGGTGCGCTTAGCCTCGGCGCAGTTTTTGCAGCCCGAAAGTTTGATGCCAGCTGTGCTTTGCGGGTGGTTTACCAGGTCGTTGCCGGTTCCTACTTCCATCACGTGGCCGTGGTCTACTACAGCAATGCGGTCGCAGAAGCGCAAGGCTTCGTCGATGTCGTGGCTAACGTAGAGCACCGTGCCATGGAAGGCGTCGAACAGGCTGGCAAGGTTTTGCTCAAGCACGCCTTTCAAGTGAGCATCCAAGGCAGAGAAAGGCTCGTCGAGCATAAGGATGCCAGGTTTTGCTGCCAGCATGCGGGCCAGTGCAACGCGCTGCTGCTGGCCGCCCGAAAGCTGGCTGGGGTAGCGCTCGCCAAAGCCTTCTAAGCCAAAACGTTTAAGCTCAGCGTTAACCTGCGCATCGCGCTCTTCGCGCGGAGTGTCTTTGCTTATGCCTGCGGCCACGTTTTGCGCCACCGTAAGGTTGGGAAACAGCATGTAATTCTGGAACAGCAGGGCAGTTTTACGTTCTTGCGGCGTTAGGTTCACTGTGGGCTTTTTGCCTGCTTCGCGCTCAAAAAACACCTGGTCGTTAACTACAATACGGCCTTCATCGGGCGTTTCGATGCCGGCAATGCAGCGCATGGTAAGGCTTTTGCCGCAGCCCGACTCACCCAAAAAGCCAAGCGTTTCATCGCCCGCTTCGATGTTTACATCCAACGTAAAGGCGGGGAACTGCTTTTTAATGTTTACGGAAAGGCTCATTGGTTAGCCCCCTTACGGTACTTGGTGGTATGGCTGCTCCAAAGGTTGATGAACAGGATAACCAGGAAGCTGAACCCAATTACGATGGCGGTCCAGAACCAGGCCACGCCATCGTTGCCATTCATCCATTCGAAGTAAATGGCAATGGGGATGGTGCGCGTAATGCCCAGGTAGTTGCCCGCCAAGAACAGCGTTGCACCGAATTCGCCTAGCGCGCGGGCAAACGAAAGCACGGTGCCTGCGGCAATGGAGCTCCATGAAAGCGGGAGCATCAATTTAATGAAGATACGTGCGTTGCTCCAGCCCAGCGTTCGTGCAGCATCCAGCATGTTGGGGTCAAGATTCTCAAATGCACCCAGCGCGCTTCGATACATTAGCGGGAAGGCTACCACAACGGCGGCAATAACCGTTGCCGGCCAGCTGAAGATAAGCGGGAATCCAATGTCGATAAAGAAGCTACCGAATGCGGTGTTGCGGCCGCAAATATAGAGCAAGATAAAGCCGCAAACCGTAGGTGGCAAAACCATGGGGATGGTAAAGATAGAATCGGCCACGTTTTTGGCTTTTTGCGAAAGGTGCAAGCACCAATAAGCTGCCAACAGGCCCAAGATAAAGATGAACACAATGGCAACGAAGGTGGTTTTAAGCGTTACCCAAAGTGGGCTCCAATCCAGCTCGGCTAAGAACTTGCCCATCGCGGCAATACCGGTGGCTGCTTCGTTTACGGTTACGTCTTCTGCTTTAGCCAGTTTGGTGCTATCAGAAAAACTGGGTTTGAAGTAGTTGGCATTTTCGCTATCGGTAAGGTCG
The DNA here is from genome assembly GCA_963625925.1 of Eggerthellaceae bacterium. Classification (GTDB taxonomy): domain Bacteria; phylum Actinomycetota; class Coriobacteriia; order Coriobacteriales; family Eggerthellaceae; genus Anaerotardibacter. The sequence continues at coordinate 29,039 of CAVFVF010000021.1, forward strand.
CTGCCGTCCGTGCCAATAACGCAGGCATATACATTGGAGCCCACTTGCTGGTCGAATTTGAAGGCGATGGCGCCCATGGTATAGGTGGTATCGCTGGTGAAGTACCAGGTGGAAATACTGTTAAGTGGGGTGGAGCCAGCGGCTTGGTTGTCGTCTAGCTTATTGAGGTATTGCTTCAAGGTTGCTTGATCGGCGGTGTTGGTGATGTCTATTTCTAGACGCTGGGCCAAGCCTGCAGGTACGTAGCACACTGCATAGGTGTCGCTGGCAATAAGCTGCAGGTAGGCACCTTGCTCTTGGCCAATTAGGTAGGTGTAGCCGTAGTAGGCACCGTCAATTTTGCGATCGGAGCCTTTCTGCGCACGGGTGAAGTCGGTGGTGGCGAAGTTCACGCCTTCGATCTTCGCTGCGGTTCCATCTTCCGATACGCTAACTTCTGCGCTTGAGCTTTCGTTTGTGCTCGAGTCTGACGCCTGGCTGGTTTGCGATGATGTTTTGGGTGCCTGCGGGCTGTCCGCATCGCCCAGGGCATCGTCGGCGAAGGCCAGGCAGGGCAGCATGCCAACGCTCAATGCTAATGCCAGCAGCAGCACTGCTACGCGTTTTCTCACGTTCATTTTGGTTGCCTATCTAG
>CAVFVF010000022.1:0-28471 GCA_963625925.1 Eggerthellaceae bacterium
AGGCTGCTTTGCTGGCGGAGCGCTCCAAATGCTGAAGGGCTCTTCGCAGAATCGAAGCCAGGGAAAGGCTACTAGCGCTTAGACTTCTTGTAACCGGTTACATGCATCAATGCCAACAGAACATCATCCTGGTTCTTGATAGTGATTTCATATCGCTGAATCTTCTTAGAAGAGCCGGGGACGGCTTCACAGCGAGCGGTAACCGTATCGCCTTCGTGAGCAGAAAGAATAAAGTCGATTTGAGCATTGAGAGTAACCACTTCACGAGCGATATAGTGGCTCGCTGCACCAAAGGCTAAATCGCCCAGGGTAAAGTAAGCGCCGCCCATGGGGATGCCGATTCCGTTGAGGGTAGATTCATCCATAACCATCTGAGCTACCGACCAGTCTTCACCAACTTCGGTAATAACAATATTGTTTTTAGCAGCGAATCGGTCGCCCTTGCAGTACGGATCGTTTTCGATTTCCTCGTTTTCAGCCATGCTGATTAGCTCCTTGGTTAATTTGAGACGTTAGATTTGCCGCCAGAACAAGCAGGCAGCATTTATACAAGTTCATATGGTAGCACCAATAAATGGGCGCATACCGAAACACGGTTTTCATTTAGCCAGCAAAATTTGCTGTTGGGCTCTAACTTAACGAGAAGGAGGGCTTCGTCAGAATGCTCTAAGCCACTCCTGCTTGATAAATGCTAGGTTTACATAAGATATGTTATCACCGTTTTATATTTAAATCTGCAGGTGAGCGCGTAGCGTAGATTTCTTTGAAACACACATACCCGGCAATGCAAACGAATTAGCTATTTGCTGCGGGAGCTTCTGCCCGCCTGCTTGTGCATCGCATAGCCACAATCAGTTACTCAGCTCAAATCGTCTTTCATTCCGAAGCTGCACCGCAGCAAATCAAAAATCTCTAATGAGCAGTTGATGCCGTGGGAAGCTTGTATTTGATTAAGAATTTGTCGCGTCATCCACAAACTAAGAATGCGTCTTTAAGTAACTAATTATCAGACAGGCTAACTGCTCCGTTTGATTCGGTCAAAGCTCCAACGATGATTATGGTCCAAAGGCGTTGAAGCCTCATGGTTTCAGGGCAAAAACGGCCATTGAATCAGGAAATCTTAGTCAAAACCACGAAAGTTCGAAAAACATAGCCTCTGACCTGCGGTTTTATAAACGAAGCTCTGAGAGCCGTTTTAAGGGCCTGTTTTGGGTTTTTATGAGTACTAACTCATGGAAAATTGCGGCCTAGAGCGCCTTTGAACCGAAAACGGTAAAATTAGCCTATTTTTGAGCGACTCCGCTAGAGCCAAAGCCGCCTTCGCCACGCTCTGAGCTATCAAGCTCATCAACTTCTTGGAAGTTGATGTTCTCAACCTTCATGATTACCAACTGAGCGATACGGTCGCCCACGTTAACGTGAATAGAATTCTTCGGATCCAAATTGATGGCAATAGCTTTTAGCTCGCCACGATAATTACTGTCGATAAGGCCTGGAGCATTAACTAGCGAAAGGCCTTGCTTAATGGCCATGCCACTGCGAGGCAAAACAAAACCTGCATAGCCTTCTGGAATCTGAATAGCCAACCCGGTAGGAATAAGCGCGCGCTCAAAGGGCTGCAGCTCAACTTCTTCGGTTGCGCACAAATCATAGCCGGCATCGCCCGCATAAGCGTTACCGGGAATTACAGCAGCATCAGCTAGCTTTTTTGTGGGCATATTGATGGTGTTCATTTACAGGCCTTTCAACGCATCGCGGAACTCGTCGATGTTCTTAAAATCTTTGTACACGCTGGCAAAACGAATGTATGCCACTTCGTCGACGTCAGCCAGACGGCGCAGGGCCATATCACCTAGCTCTTTAGAGCTAGTTTCATTTTGCGGCGCATTACGAAGTTCATGCTCGATGCTGTCGATAATCTGAGAGAGTTTTTCAGGTGAAACGGGACGCTTTGCGCATGCAATAAGAAGACCACGGAACAGTTTTTCACGGTCGTAAGCTTCAGACGAACCGTCCGACTTAGTGATGATGATTGGGTTTTCGAAACAACGTTCGTACGTGGTAAAACGCGTATTGCAGCTTAGACATTCACGCCTACGCCTAATTGATGCCCCATCTTCTGCAGGTCGGGAATCTACTACTTTTGATTCCATAAAGCCACATGAGGGACAACGCATGAGATCTCCTTTGATTTGGATAACCTCATTAGTATACAAGATATGGTGAAAATAGCTTAAAAATAAGGTCCTGGTTCATGTTCTTGTATGACCAGGACCTTTGAAATTAAGCACCGATGAGTACAAGCACCAGCGAAAACACGAAAAACGATACGAAAGTGCAGGCAAAAACCTTGCGATCTTGTTTGGATGCTTTCTGCTGATGGGCAAAAGCATCTTCCAAGGAGCCAAGCTTGGCATTCTTATCCATGAACTTTACGACCCTGGAGTTAAGAATGCGTGACTTGGGTTGAGATACACGAACAGTTTTACGCGGTTTGACCTGGTTGAAGTCGATAATGGATGCCCGATATTGACTATTGTTACGATATTCAGGCTTAAGCGCTGCGGAACCGGATGTGCGATACGTTACGTTGCTCTTATTCATTGTTTGCGCCTCCTTGCATAGAACCTTTGTTCGTGTATACTTTAAGTCGAACATTCGTTCCTGTCAATAAAATTACAAACATTTGTTCGAAATAAGGAGTAGCAATGTCCAAACCGCTTACTTCTCGTCAACGCAGTGTTTACGAGTTCATCGAATCCTATATAAGCCAAAAGGGGTACGGCCCCACTGTTCGCGAAATTGCGGAAGCCGTTAATCTGTCCTCCCCTTCCACGGTTCATGTTCACCTTAAAACCCTGGAAGAAAAAGGCTATATCGTGCGCGATGCAATGAAGTCGCGCTCCATTTCGTTGCCCGCTAAACATGAAGAGCCCGAAACTTTTGGTTCAGAAGGCTCCGATAACAATTTGAAGCTGCCTTTGGTTGGCAACGTTGCCGCAGGTGAGCCTATTCTGGCCGAGCAAAATATCGAAAATACCATGTCGCTTCCCACCGAGCTTGTGGGCGATTCTGCTTCGTTCATTCTTTCCGTTCACGGTGAATCGATGATCGAAGCCGGCATCAACGATGGCGACTATGTCGTGGTTAAAGAGCAGCAAGTTGCCCGCAATGGCGAAATCGTTGTTGCCCTTATCGAAGACGGCGCCACGGTAAAGCGTTTCTACAAAGAAAAGGACCATATCCGTCTTCAGCCGGAAAACTCAACCATGGAGCCCATCATTACGCGCGATTGCGCAATCGTTGGCAAAGTAGTTGCCGTACTGCGCAAGGTCTACTAAATTCCGCGACACATATCTTGCTCATTTAAGCCTCCTGGATCATTTCAAATGCCAGGAGGCTTTTCTTACCCCGCTATCAACGATGTAAAACTAAAAGGATTGAGCTTTAGTTCAACCGTGCGGATGATAAACAAACTCTGATATGCCCGCTAGGAAAAGCCCGAAAGGCAAATAGACTGTCGGAAAAAGAGGCAACAGGCAATATGGCTTATTCAGCTGAACTTTCCAACACAGCGTATTCTTTCAATTTCGAAGCAGCTTGATGTGATGCCCTAAGAACCAAATGAGTACCTTTATCGGTGTAATCCTCATTCAGAATGGTGCAGCGCTGGTGCGCCATAGAAACCAGGTCTCCCCTGTTGTAAGGCACCAAAACTTCCAACAGCTCATCTTGCGCGGAAGCTACCAAGGCAACACGTTGTATAAGCTCCTGGAGCCCTTCACGAGTAACAGTAGAGGTAAATACCGCATTGGGATAGCGAATTTGCAGCGCCTCAAGCTGCTCTTCGGTGAGAAGATCCTTTTTGTTGAACACTTCAACGCGGCCAATCTCTTGGGCGCCAATTTGCTCCAGGACCATATTTACCGTATCGATTTGTTTGGCAGCATTTTCATCTGAAGCATCTACCACATGCAGAATCAAGTGTGCGCCGTTGATTTCATCAAGAGTGCTTTTGAATGCCTCTACCAAGGTGGTGGGCAGTTTTTGGATAAATCCTACTGTGTCGGTTAGCGTCACTTCCCTACCCTCTGGCAAAACCAGTTGCCTGGTAGTGGAATCGAGCGTAGCAAATAGCTTGTCATAGCTCAGCACTTCAGATCCGGTTATGGCGTTTAGAAGGCTCGATTTGCCAGCGTTGGTGTAGCCAGCTAAAGCAACCTTGAACACCCCGGATTCATTGCGACGCTTGCGCTGCAAATCGCGCTTTTTTGATACCTGGGTAAGTTCACGGCGAATCGAAGTAATACGGTTGCGGATAAGACGACGGTCAACCTCAAGCTGGCTTTCGCCTTCGCCAAAACGCGAGCCAACACCGCCACCCATACGGTTAGAGGCCAGGTGGGCCCACATGCCACGTAAGCGTGGATACAGGTACTGATTTTGCGCAAGGCGAACCTGCAGCCTGCCCTCTTTACTGGTGGCATGCAGGGCAAAGATATCAAGGATGAGCGCCGTCCTGTCGATGACCTTAACGTCTTTGCCTATTACTTTTTCCAAGTTGGACTGCTGCGAAGGCGTAAGCTCGTCGTCGAATATAACCACGTCAGCAGCATAAGAACGCGCCAAACTGGCAATCTCTTCCGCTTTGCCGCTACCCACAAAGGTGCGAGGGTTGGGCGAATCGAGCCGTTGAGTGGTCTTAGCAACCATATCGGCACCGGCGGTCCATGCCAAACGCTCAAGCTCGGCCAGCGAAGATTCAAGCGACCATTCCTGCTCGGGGCGCTCGACGCCAACCAAAACAGCCCGCTCTCGTGGCTTTTCGATTACCGTCTTTGGTCCGTGAACTTTTACGTCTTCGAATTCAATCATCAAGAAAGCTGCTTACAGCTCGATAGTGCCAGTGAAGGCCTGGGTTGCAGGACCCGTCATCATAACATGGTTGTTGTCTTCCCAAGAGATATTGAGCGTGCCGCCACGAAGATGAACCTTGTTAGAGCGCTCAGAACGGCCAGTAAGAGCAGCAGCAACCAAGGTTGCGCAGGCACCCGTTCCGCAAGCCAGGGTTTCGCCACAGCCGCGCTCGAATACACGCATATGCAAGCCGTCTTCAGCGGGAACGATGAACTCAACATTGGTTTTAGCCGGGAAAACCGGGTTGCTTTCAAAGAAGGCGCCAATGCGATTCAAATCGAACGATTGAAGGGATTTCTGCTCGGATAAAAACCAATCGGCAGGAAGCGATTCAATATCATCGAAGAAGCAGATAGCGTGGGGGTTTCCCATCGAAACGCAGGTGAACTTGAATTCACCCCAAGGAGATTCGACAACGGCTTCTTTTACGAACTTTACCCCCTGGGCAGAAACGCCTTCAGCGGGCAGATTGACCGGTACCAAAGCCGGATCAAGAATAGGCTCGTCCATATCGACTGTGGCCATGCTCATAAGCCCGTCGTTATCAAGCGTAAAAGAAATGGGCAGCGGGCCACGCTTGGTGTCGGCAATGTAAGAGCCGGCATTAGCGTCAACGTAGCCATGATCTACTAAGAACTTGGTAAAGCAACGTACTCCGTTGCCGCACATTTCCGCCAAAGTGCCATCCGAATTGATGTAATGCATGTAGCCTGCGCATTCGGGGCGTTTGGACGGACGAACAAGAACAACGCCGTCGCCACCAATGCCAAAATGACGATCGCACAAGAAAGCGACCTGTTCAGCGGTAAGGTTGATGGTCTCATCCATGTCGTCTACAAAAACAAAGTCATTGCCAAGGCCGTGAAGCTTAGTGAAGTTCAGCTGCATGTAAGTCTCCTATCAAGGGAAGCTAAGTTGTTCAATTGCCTATTGTATGGCATTTCGTTGCGTGCAGGTTTCGAGCACCGCAGCAAGTAGTTCTTCGGAAGAAAGCTCATCGGCGTTTAAGTGAATAAGACGCGCATCGCGCCTGAGCCAGCTACGTTGGCGCTTGGCATAACGCCTGGTAGCGGTTTTAATCTGCTCACGCGCTTCATCTAACGTGCATTCACCATCAAGCGCGGCAACTACTTCCTTGTAGCCAATTGCCTGAGGCGCCGTTAAAGCAGCGCGAAGACCGCAATCCAGAAGATGCTTTACTTCGTCTACCAAGCCAAGCTCAAACATTGCATCGACCCGAGTGTTAATGCGATCAGCCAGTATTTTAGGGTCGCGATCTAGCCCAAAGCGAAGCGAAGGAACCACTTCAGGCAAGTCTTTCATGCCGCTAACCTGCTTCGCGTATGAAATTCCCTGCTCATGCATTTCAAGAGCGCGGATGACGCGCCTAACATTGTTGGGGTGTATGGCATGAGCAGAATCTTCGTCTAGCCGATAGAGCTCATCCCACACAGCTGCAGAACCCTGCTGCTTGGCCATCTGCTCGTATTTTTGGCGAATTGGGTTATGAAGCTGCTCCCCCTTAGGAAAGCGCATATCTTCAAGGGCAGCCTGAATGTAGAGGCCGGTTCCACCGCAGAGCACAGGCACTTTGCCTTTTGCAAAAATTTCAGCAAAAGCATTTCGGGAAAGCTCCTGAAATAGCTGGGCAGAAAACGCCTGACCAGGATCAAGAATGTCGATAAGGTGATGCGGAACCTGCATTTCGCAAGCGGGCAACTTGGCAGTGCCAATATCCATGCCCCTGTACACCTGCATGGAATCGGCGGAAACCACTTCCCCACCCAAAGCCAAAGCCACCTGCTGGGCTAGCTCCGATTTGCCAGAAGCGGTAGGTCCAAGAATTGCTATGACGCGCTGCGTCACGAAACCACCTTGCCGCGGAGATACCAAGCACGAGCCTGTTCGATATGCACATCGATGATGGTGCCCTGCAATTCTTCGATAGTTTTGCCTTCGGGAATCGGTGCATGAACCGTCTGATTTTTAGGGCTTCGGCCAGTAAGCACGCTTGCATCGCGCTTCGATACGCCTTCAACAAGTACAGAAACCGTAGAATCAAGCTCGGCTTGATTAACCGCCAAAGCGTTTTCCTGCACGAGATCCACCAGGCGCTCAAAGCGTTCTTGAATAACCTCGCGCGGCGTTTCATCTTCCATGCGGGCTGCGGGAGTGCCCTCGCGCTTGGAGTAGATAAACGTGAATACCTGGTGGTATCCAACTTCTTTAATAAGATCGTATGTTTGCTGGAAGTCCTCTTCAGATTCACCGGGAAAACCAACAATGATGTCGGTAGAAAGCGCAATATCAGGGCGAACCTCGCGCAGCTTCTTGATGATTTCAAGATAGTGCTCACGGGTATAGCGCCTGTTCATAGCTTTAAGGATGGTGTTCGAACCAGACTGGACGGGAAGATGCAGCGCAGGCATAAGATTGGGCAGCTGGCCAAAGGCCGCAATCACGTCGTCGTTTAAATCTTTTGGATGCGAAGTAGCAAAGCGCAGACGCTCAATGCCTGTTTCGGCCACAGCCCGAAGAAGCTTTGCAAACTGGGGTTCGCCGTACAAATCGCGCCCGTAGGAATTAACGTTTTGGCCCAAAAGAGTAATTTCCTTTACGCCATCTGCAATGAGCTGCTTAGCGTCGGCAACGATATCTTCGATTGTGCGCGATTTCTCTCGGCCACGAACATAGGGCACGATGCAGTACGTGCAGAAGTTATTGCAACCGATGGAAATTGGCAGCCAAGCCGACCATTTAGATTCGCGCTCGCTGGGCAAATCGGTAGGAAATTCAGAGGCTTCCTTCAAAACCTCAACCTCATGACTGCCGCTTTCGAGAGTCTGCTCGATAAGACGCGGCAAGCTGGCCAGGTTAAACGTGCCAAATACAACGTCTACATGGGGAAGCTTTTCAACCAACTTTTCGCCATCACGCTGGCCAATGCAGCCGCCAATAACCACCACTCGTTTATCCACCGGCGCATTGGGGCGCAAGGGGACGTTCTTAAGCGAAGCAACCTGGCCCATGAGGCGCACATCAGCGGCTTCACGCACGCAGCAGGTTACAAAGATGATGATGTCCGATTCTTCGATAGAGCCAACCTCTTCGGCTCCTAAAGCGGTGAGCATGCCCACGATTCGCTCCGAATCGTGCTTGTTCATCTGGCAGCCGAAGGTGACGATGCTGAAGGTTTTGCCAGAAATATTGTTTTCAGAAAGGTCGCTCCAATCCAATACATGAGTAAGCGGAGAAGAGCTGTTTTCAGCGCTCGCGATAGGCGCCTTTTCATTGGTGGTCATGCAATATGCCTTTATTCGGAAAACGGAATGGTGAGTTCGCCATCCGTTTCAGTAGGAGCATAAGAGCGACGCTCTACCGAAAAACGAATAGCGGTGCGATACTCGCCGTCAATGACGATATCGGCAAAAGAGGGAACGCAAACAATTTCGATGCCAACCGGGGAAAGGAAACCACGCGAAATTGCGATAGCCTTTACCGCCTGGTTAACCGCACCTGCACCCACAGACTGGATTTCAACAGGAACGCCATCCTTCATCATGCCGGCAATTGCGCCTGCCACAGAAGCAGGAGAAGACTTGGAAGAAACCTTCAGGCAACCGCCCTGCATAGGTACGGGGGATGCGTTGCGGGGAGAGTCAGACATGGTGCGTTCTTTCGTGCGATTAAGTTGCGTTAGTAGTTCGGTGCGGCAGCCCAATACAGCTGCCATGGAGAATCATTTTATCTTTTTCCTATATAGGAATCAATCACAACGAACAGCAGAAACATGCTGTCGTTATAGATAAAGATGCCTAGGCTTAGTCGTCGCCTTCGAGGCTTGTTGTTTCAAGGGGAATGCGCACTATAAGCTCACGACCATTGTTGCGGATGGTGGTTTCAGGTTCGGGGTTCAAGTAGTAAGCCTGAGCAAGTTCTTTATATGCGCAGGCAACCGCTTCTTGAAAACGGTCGGTATCTTGCGCAGACAGGTGAACCTTTTGCTGACGCTTGCCACTCCCCTGCCTTCTAGAATCTGAAGCTGGCTTGCTTTCCTTTTTGCCCAGAATTGCCTCCAGATGCGTTGGCAGAGGGGCTATCTCGTTATTCATGATGCGATATGCGCTACGAGCTGAAATGGGCAAACACAGACGTTCGGCCAATTCGGCTAATTCCTGGGCATCATAGCAATTGCCAAACTGCTGAATGAAAGGTACCTCTGCGTCATCGTCAAACAAAGCGGAGAGCTTATTTGAGGCACTAACTCCAAGCCAATAGAGCGTTGATGCGATTTCAGCTGGACTCCCCAAATACACGGCTATGGAATTGCGCTGGTCGATAGCAAACTCAAGTACGGTTCGAAGAATGTTGTGCGGGCCACGCAAAACAGGTTTTCCGTCTTCACCTTTAGAGATAGTTGGCGCGCTGGATTGATCGCGTTTTTCGCCCAAATTCGCAATGGTGTTTTCAACGGCAAATACCGATCCAAGCCCAGGGGCAGAAGCCACCACTTTAGCCTTATCGACATTCTGCTGAATCGAATATAAGGCCATGCCGCGCCCGTGTACGCCCCACCTATCGGAATGGAACGTATCCAGTTTGGAAGTTACAAAAGGTTCGAATACCGTTTCGCTCATAGCCTCTGGAATGCCATCGCCGTCATCGAGCATGGTGAGCATTCGTTTGCCGTTGTCCGTCCAGGTAGCAACAAAAATAGCGCGAGCATGAGCATCTCGTGCGTTTCGAAGCATTTCAATTACCACGTCTTCGAAGGAGCGGATATCCTGCTTCGCTTGCCTGCGCTGCGCTTCAGCGGCACGAAGACGCACAAAGCCAGAGCCCAGGTCGTCCTGGACACGCAAATGGTCTTCGCCAGACACATCTTCAATAAATTGTTTGAGCGAACTGTTATCCATAGCAAAAAGCGCGGCCCCAAAACGGAGCCGCGCAAGAAACTAAATGTTACTTAGCGTAATCCACAGCGCGGGTTTCGCGAATAACAACAACCTTTACCTGACCAGGATATTTGGTTTCGGCCTGAATCTGCGCCGCAATGTCGTGTGCCAGCACGGTAGAACGAGCTTCGTCCACCTTTTCGGGGGAAACGATTACGCGCACTTCACGGCCCGCCTGAATGGCATGGGTACGCTCAACGCCTTCGTAGGAGTTGGCGATTTCTTCAAGCTTTTCAAGGCGCTTGATGTACGACTCGATGTTTTCCTTGCGAGCACCAGGGCGAGCGGCAGAAACAGCGTCTGCAGCCTGCACCAAAACGTCAATAACGCTATTGGGCTCAACGTCATTGTGATGAGCCTCGATGGCGTGGACAATTGCGGGGTCTTCGCCATAACGGCGTGCAAGATCGGCGCCGATTACTGCATGCGAGCCTTCAACCTCATGGTCGATAGCTTTGCCAATGTCATGCAATAGGCCAGCACGGCGAGCGGGAACAGGGTCCAAACCAAGTTCGGATGCCATCATTCCGGAAACGTAGGCCACCTCAAGCGAGTGATTCAAAACATTCTGGCCGTAGGAAGTGCGGTAACGAAGACGACCCAAGATCTTTTCCAGCTCAGGGTGAAGATCGTGGATGCCGGTATCAAAGGTAGCCTGAGAAGCGGCTTCCTTGATTTGCTGGTTAACGTACTTTTCGGCCTTATGGAACATCTCTTCAATGCGAGCCGGATGAATACGGCCATCGCTGATGAGGTTCTGCATGGTAACTGCTGCAATCTCGCGACGAACCGGGTCGTGGGTGGAAACAGTTACGCATTCAGGGGTGTCATCGATGATGAGGTTAGTGCCCGTAATCTGCTCGAAGGAGCGAATATTGCGACCCTCGCGGCCGATAATGCGACCCTTCAAGTCGTCAGAGGGAATATGAATGGTGGAAACAGTAATCTGGGAGGTATGGTCGGCTGCCAAACGCTGGATGGCAACACCCAAAATCTCGCGCGCCTTTTTGTCGGCCTCTGCCTTAATGCGGGTTTCAGAATCGCGGATAATGGCAGCTTCCTCGTGCACACACTCTTCCTTGAGCTCGGCAAGAAGCTCCTCTTTGGCCTCTTCGGCGCTCAACCCAGCTACTTGCTCAAGACGCTCGGAAACCTCAGCTTCAGCGCGTTCAACATCCTTAACGCGGCGCTCAACCTGGCCTTGCAGGCTAGAGAGCTGATGCTCGCGGTGGTCCAAAGATTCAACACGCTTATCAAGCGATTGCTCGCGCTGATTCAGGCGATTTTCGGTTTGACGCGCCTCGCGAAGACGTTCTTTACTTTCCTTTTCGGCATCTTGCTTCATCTTCAAGGCCTGGTCTTTAGCTTCAACCATAGCCTCTCGTTTCATGTTTTCAGCTTCGCGGCGAGCATCGCTTAGGGCCGTTTCGGCTTCGCGCGCAATGGAATCGTTACGGCTTTTGAGGACATTCTGCATAAGGAAATAGCCAATCAGAAAGCCGACGATAACTGCCACAACAGCGGCAATTACGATCTCGATCATGTAAAACCCTTTCGTTCAAGCAACGTTTTAGTGGAAAGGTAGTTAAAGGGCACAAAAAATGCCCTGGAATACCAAGGCAAGAGCACACGCCAATACAAACGATGCATATAACAAAACAAGCCGAAAGGACTTTATTAAGTTGTATATAAAAAAGCACCGAAGCAGGTGCGTAAACTCAAGCTATTCGATAATAGCCTAAAATCACTACGCTTGACTAGAGCACAGGGGCATGTGCGGCAACGAAGAAGCCCAAAACCCAGCGAAACTACGTAACTTAGAGCCCTATATGTTGTTGCTGAGTCGCATACCAGCGTTTGGTTGCATCTTGAGCAATGCTCATGGAATAGCCCGCACGAACCAATTTCGCATAAGCGGCTTGCTTTTGGTTTTTCGACCTAGGGGGCTTGCGGCACAGTAATGCATACGCTGCATCAGCTTGATTGGGGGCACCTTCAAGGTAAGCATCAGGAAAACCGGGCAACACTGCCTCTGCATCTATGCCATGCCCTTTGAGCTCCCGAACAACACCGCTCAAGCCCTTCCCCGCCCTAATGCGCGAGCGGGTAAGAACATCGGCAAAACGAGCATCGTCTAAGAATTTAAGCTCAAGACAACGTTCAATAGCTGCTTCGGTAGAGCCTTCAGAAAAGCCATCATGCAGTAGGCGCTTGCGAACCTCCGAAACCGAACGATCGCGCACCTTCACCAATCGCAGCACTTTGCTGAATGCCTGTTTTTGCTCAGCCTCAAGCTCTTCAGCGGTGGGGTCCTCTGAAAGAAAAGGCGCGCGCCCGGCACCCCAGGCGCGCGCCCCCTTATTTTGCTTTGCCATTGTACTTAAGCCTTAGCAGGAGCTTCTTCAGCAGGAGCGGCAGGAGCAGTAGCGCCACCGATAAGGGGAAGATCGTATTCAGCACGAACCTGATTTTCTATTTCGTCGCGAATATCAGGGTTTTCAGCCAAGGTCTTCTTTGCGGCTTCCCTACCCTGGCCCAAACGCTCTTCGCCATAGTTAAACCAGGAACCGCTCTTCTTTACGATGCCGCACTCTACGCCCATATCAAGAACGCAGCCCTCTTTAGAAATGCCTTCACCGTACATAATGTCGAATTCGGCCTGACGGAACGGAGGAGCAACCTTGTTCTTAACAACCTTTGCGCGAACACGGTTACCGATAAATTCGCCGTCCTTCTTAACGGAGTCGAAGCGACGAACGTCGATGCGAACGCTGGAATAGAACTTCAAAGCACGACCACCGGTGGTGGTTTCGGGGTTGCCGAACATAATGCCGATTTTTTCGCGCAACTGATTAATGAAAATGCAGGTAGTGTTGGATTTTGAAAGGGAGCCTGCGAGTTTACGCAAAGCTTGGCTCATTAGGCGTGCCTGAAGGCCAACCGTCGTGTCGCCGATTTCGCCTTCGATTTCTGCGCGCGGAACCAATGCCGCAACAGAGTCGATAACCACGCAGTCGATAGCGCCGGAGCGAACCAACATATCGCAGATTTCAAGTGCTTGTTCACCTGTGTCGGGCTGAGAGATAAGCATTTCATCCACATCCACACCGAGCTTTGCAGCGTAAACAGGATCGAGCGCATGCTCAGCATCGATGAAGGCAACCACGCCGCCAGCAGCCTGAGCCTCGGCGATGATATGCAATGCAAGGGTGGTTTTACCGCTGGCTTCTGGGCCATACACCTCTACGATGCGGCCGCGAGGTACACCGCCAATGCCAAGGGCGATATCAAGCGGAAGAGCGCCGGTGGGAATTACCCCAACCTGCATGTTGGTGTTTTCGCCCAACTTCATGATGGCACCCTTGCCAAACTTCTGTTCAATTTGATCGGTAGTGATCTTGAGAGCTTTATCTTTGTCCTGGCTCATTTCTTCTCCTATAACGAAGGTGTTGCATTTGGACGTTAAACAGGTTATCCGAACATGCGTTCGATTGCAATACCTTTTCAACGCTTAGGTGCATCGTAGAAAAGAAACCTTAAAATTTTTGGAACGTTATGCGAAAGCAATGCGAAAGTTTGTCGAATCCCATTCGAAAAACTTGCGAAAGTTTGTGCAATTTTTACCAAAAAAAATTTGGGTTAGTCGGAAACTGGCTCTTCAACAGAAGGGTCAATGCCAAATAACAGCAGCTCAAGAGCGAATTTAACCGTGTGCGCACGAACGTCTTGCCTGTCGCCGTTAAAGTGGCGCACATAAGTTTTGGTCCCGTTTTTAGTGGCCAATCCAAACCATACCGTTCCTACGGGTTTTCCGGGAACAGCACCACCAGGGCCGGCAATGCCGGTAACAGCAACGGCAACATCTGAACCTGCAACGCGCAAAGAGCCTTCAGCCATAGCTGCAGCAACTTCGCTGCTTACGGCACCTACGCTGCGAAGATCGCTTTCCGAAACACCAAGCACGTTCATTTTTACTTCGTTGGAATAGCTGATAACGCCGCCTTCAACAACGCTCGAACTTCCCGGCACCGAAGTAAGCGCACCGCCGATAAGGCCGCCAGTGCAGCTTTCTGCGGTAGACAAATGCTGGGCCTTGTCTTTGGCCTCTGCGATAACCTGAGCCGCAAGGCTGTTAAGCTCCTGCGAGCTGGGCGCAGCTTCCAATGCAGAAGCCGGAGCATCCACGCCGCCTTCTGCTGAATTGCCGATAGAGCCAAAGCCCAAAATTGGAGCGCATTTTACGAAGTAATCGATCATCGAAACCAGGGTAAGAACCAAGGCGATGATCATAAAGAACCAAGAAACCACGTACAGGGCAAGCTCGCCATCAGGGTGAATAGAAGTCCAAAGATTGGAACCCTTAACAATAAACAGCAGAATGGCGATAATCTGGAACACCGTTTTAGCTTTGCCATACCAGCTGGCAGCTACTACAACTCCGTGCGTAGCAACTAGCATACGAAGCCCCGAAACAATAAACTCGCGCGCAATGATCAAAAGTGCCACCCAGCTGGGAAGCATTTGAAGCTCAATAAGCGCCAAAAGGGCAGCTGCAACTAAAATCTTATCGGCCAAAGGGTCGATGAACTTACCAAAGTTGGTTACCTCTCCCCTGCTGCGGGCAAGGTATCCATCTAGAGCATCGGTACAGCTAAGGATTGCGAAAATCAGGGCCGCAACCCAAGGCTTCCAAAATTCAGCATCTGGCCATTGCGGAAAATAGGCAGGCCAAGGTGAGATGATAGCAACAACGAACACCGGCACCAGCAAAATGCGAATAAGGGTAACCACATTCGCGGGCGTCCAAAGCGTAGTTTCGTCGAACCCCTTGCTAGTCACTCAAAGCCTCCATCTCGTACAAAAGCGTATCACCAATGGTTACGTTAACGATTTCTCCCACCTGGGCATTTTCCAGATACACAACGCCATCAACATCTGGAGCCTGGCATTGGGCGCGGCCATAAAGCTGACCGTCTTCTTCTTCACCCAAAACAATTACGTCCATATTCTGGCCAACGCGAGTTGCAATACGCGCCGAGGACACAGCATCCGCAATATCGCGCAACTCCTGATAGCGCTCTTGTTTTGTATCGTCATCAATCTGGTTTTCCATAACGGCAGCAGGAGTACCGTCTTCGGGCGAGTACGGGAAAATACCCACATAATCGAATTCAACTTCAGAAACAAAATCGCATAGCTCTTCAAACTGCTCATCGGTTTCGCCGGGATAACCAACAATAAGCGTGGTGCGAACAGCGATTTCGGGAATACGCTCGCGAATGCGCGCAACCATGTCTTCGTATTCCTTGCGGCTGCCCTGGCGGTTCATCGACTTCAAAATACCGGGGTCGCAATGTTGCAGCGGAATATCGAAATACTTGCAGATGTTCTTATGCGTAGCCATAACATCCAATAGCTCGTCGGTAAGGCCAGCAGGCTGCAGATACATCACCCTAAACCAGGTATCAGGGTAAGCTTCAGCCAAACGCCCAAGCAAAGAAGCCAACGTTTGTCGTGGCTGCAAATCCAAGCCCCAAATGCCCGAATCCTGAGCAATGAGAACAATTTCTTTGGTGCCCGAGGCAACCATTGCTGCAACTTCAGCCTCTATCTGGCTGTACTCAAAGCTGTGATAACGTCCGCGAATATAGGGAATGGTGCAAAACGAGCAGAACCTGTTGCATCCGTCAGAAATTTTCACATACTCGCTAGGAGCATAATCAAAAGCAACATCGTAAGTTTCAGCCTGGGACTCATAGCCAAACAATCCATCGATGATCTGCACGATGTCGTCTTCCTTGGCGCAAGGAACAATGCGGTCGGCCTCGGTAAGCTCAGTTTCCAAATCTTCGCCGAAACGGGAAGGCAAGCATCCGCACACAACCAGCTTGGTATCGCCAGCTTTAACCGTATCGTATCCGGCAATCTCGAAGACGGCATCAAGGCTTTCCTCAATTGCGCTCTGAATAAACGAACACGTGTTTACCACGATTACATCGCTGGGCTCCTGGAGCGGAACCACATTGTAACCAGCGCGAATAAGGTCTTGCTGCATATGGGCGCTGTCCGATTCGTTTTTGGCGCAGCCCATTGTAAGAAAGGAAACGTTTTTAGCCATGAGTAGCGAAATATCCTAGCGGTAGTTGTTGAACTGAAGGGGTTGGCCGTAATCCTGGCCCTTCAAAAAGGCAATTACTTCTTGGAGCGTATCAAGTTTAGGGCCGGAAACGCGCAGCTTATCGCCTTCGATAGTTACCTTTACCTTCAGCTTGGTGCCCTTAATGTCTTTATTGATTTTGCCTGCAGTTTCCTTATCGATGCCTTCGATAACCTTTGCAGTTTGACGAACCGTGCCGCCCGTTGCGTTTTCGAGCTTGCCCCAATCAAGAGCGTTGAGCTCAATGCCGCGCTTGATGAGCTTGGAAGTGAGCACGTCTTTAACCTGATTGCAAACAAAATCGCTTGGGGCTGTAACCGTAAGGGTTTTAGCGC
Source organism: Eggerthellaceae bacterium (assembly GCA_963625925.1). Taxonomy (GTDB): domain Bacteria; phylum Actinomycetota; class Coriobacteriia; order Coriobacteriales; family Eggerthellaceae; genus Anaerotardibacter. Next base: position 16,365 of record CAVFVF010000022.1, read on the forward strand.
TCTTGTCCAAAGCGATATCGGCGCCCGAGCCTTTAAGGTCGTAGCGCTGGGAAATTTCCTTTTTTGCCTGGCCGTAAGCGTTGTCTACTTCTTGCATATCGATCTGGGAAACAACGTCGAAGCTGGAATCTTTAGCCATGAAGCTTCCTTTCTATTGAATGTAACTGCGTGCGGAAAGGCCCACATAAAGAAATAGGTTAGCACGATTCAAATGCGAATCGCGCTAACCCAAAAGGTGTACATGCCTGATGCGTTATTAGTTGGAAGAACCAGAGCTCGAGCTTGAGGTTTTAGCATTGCCAGCACTCGCGCTCGAAGACGACGAAGACGTTTTCGACGAAGACGAAGTGCCCGAAGAGCTATTTGAGGAGCTGGAAGATGTAGTGCTGGAGGCGCTGCCAGAAGTTGAGGTGCTCTTCTTAGCGTTGGGATGGTTGGTGTACCACTGCTCCAAAACATCCTGGAAGGTGAAGGTGGTATTGACGATGCCGGAACTATTGGTTTTAAGCTCCTGAGCTTCATCGTTGATATATACCGTTACACCCTTGGTTTCGGTGGTAACAAGGCGAATCTTGCCGCTGCTGGTATATGACTTTTCTGCCGGGCCAGAAACCGTGCTGGATTCCTTAACAGCATCATCCACATATACCTCGATGTATGAAGAGCTGCCCTTTTCGACAGAATACTTCAGCGTGAATTCGGTAGGAGCAACCTCTTCCACCTGCTGAGTTTGGGTTTGCTCCTGCTGCTGAGAGGCTTCCTCGGAAGTAGTACCAACGCTTTGAGCCCCCGTTACCGGAATATTGGTGGTTGGCTGCGTCTGATGAGTGAGCAACATAGCAACAACCAAGCCAACAACAACAATCAAAGCTGCAATTACAGCAATGATGATATTTCGCTTGCGATTAGGATTGGGCACATTGCGCGGAGCAGAGTACATGTTGCCGTACTGCCCCTGCGGCATAGCCGACCTACGCGCGACATGAGGCATGGTTGCCTGCGGGCGGGAGCTACGAGAAGCCCTAGGCGCATTTCCATACACAGGTTCGCTGTTTTGCGAGTATACCGCCCTACCAAAGCTATTGGTGCTTCCATCGTAGGGCTGATTGCGGGCACCAAGCCTGTTTGATTCACGCTGAGGGTTAACACGTCCAAACGAAGCAGTGTTGCCCCTTTGGCTTTGCTGGGTGCCAACCGAATCATGCATACGGATTTCGCTAGAAATCCTATCGTGCGCATCTTCAATCTGGTGAGCATATTCCTGCTCTAGGTACATACGCGTAACCTCGGAGGTGTTTAGCCCAACCAAACGAGCGTATGCAGCCACCATATTGCGGGCGTACCCACGACTGGGCATACGAGAGAAGTCGGAGTTTTCGATAGCGACCACAATGTCCTGACGAATTCGCAGAGCGCGAGATACCGATGCCAGGTCATAGCCCTTGGCAAGACGTGCTTCTTTAAGCACAGCGCCGAAGCTGACTTGATGCATAAATCCTCGCTTTCTACTATTCTTCGTCGGTAAGCTCGAAAGCCTTAATGGTTTCAAGCTCCATTGGGTCAACCAAAACCTCGCGCGGCTTAGATCCGTTTGGCGGCCCTACAATGCCCTTTTCTTCCAAAAGATCCATGATGCGACCGGCACGGGCATAGCCAACACTCAACCTGCGCTGCAGATTAGAAGTTGATCCCATGCCCGACGAGCACACGATTTCAGCTGCGTCCCAAACAAGTGGATCATCGCCACCAGAAGCGGTTCCGCCCGATCCGTCGGGAGCAGAGTCGCCTAAGGTAATGATGTTAGTTTTCAGAATATCATTGTGATATTCGGGCTCACCTTGGGCCTTCAATTTCTCCACGACAGCCGAAATCTCATCTTCAGAAACAAAGCAGCCCTGGATACGCTGAGGCTTTGCGAGCTCTGGTTTGGAAAGCAGCAAATCGCCCAAACCAATAAGGTTTTCGGCACCAGGCGTATCCAGAATTACGCGCGAATCAATACCAGAGGCCACATTGAAGGCGATACGGTTGGTGATGTTAGCCTTGATAAGGCCCGTAACAACATTAGTGGAAGGGCGCTGCGTAGCAACAATAAGATGAATGCCGGCAGCACGAGCCAGCTGAGCCAGACGCGAAATGGAAAACTCAACTTCCTTGCCAACGTTCATCATGAGGTCGGCCAGCTCATCGATGATGATGACAATGTAGGGCATCTCGGCAGCAGGCTCATCGCCGATTTCCAGGCCTTTTTGCACCTTGGCGTTGTATTGACCGATGTTGCGAGCGCCTATGCCGCTAAACACCTTGAGCCTGCGCTCCATTTCAGCAACCGCCCAAGAAAGAGCGCTGGCTGCTTCGCGCGCTTCGGTAACAACGGGCACATACAAATGAGGAATACCGTTGTAAGGCGTAAATTCAACGCGCTTCGGGTCAATCATGATCATGCGAACCTCGGCCGGAGTTGCGCGCATGAGGATAGACATGATGAAGCCATTGATGGCAACCGACTTACCAGAACCAGTGGTGCCACCAATAAGCAAATGAGGCATAGTTGCCAAATCACTTACGATGCTCTGGCCTTCTACATCTTTGCCGATGGCAATCTGCAAGGGACCAGGCTTAGCATCTTTAAGCACATCGCCCAAAAAGACGGTTTCACGTTTTTTGTTGGGCACTTCAATACCCACGTAATTCGTACCGGGAATTGGCGCAAAAATGCGAACGCCGGGTGCGGCAAGCGCCAGTGCGATATCGTCAGTTAGATTTGAAACACGGTTAACGCGCACACCGCTTGGCAGGTCCACCTTAAACAACGTAACGGTAGGGCCATGCACCCAGCCAACAACATCAGCCGGCACCCCGAAGTCGGCCAGGGTTTCCTGCAAAAGCATGCCGGTAGAGCGCAGCGACGCTTCGCTTTCTTTGGTAACAGGGGTTTTGCCTGCAGTATTAAGAAGGCTCATATCGGGCAGCTCAAAACCCTCCATGGGCTCTGGAGTAGCCACGTCACTCGCCTTCTTTTTGGCTGGGGCGGCTGCCTGGGTGCTGGCCTTTTTGACAGTAGGGCGCTCTTCCCCATCCGGCCTGGAACCCAATTTGCGCGTAATCTGGCGAGCAGGTGCAGCGGATTCTTCGGCTTTCGCTTCCTCAAAAGCAAGAGTTTTGGCTGCTTCGCTAGCTCGCTGGCCATTAGTACGACGCTGCTTGCGAGCAGGAACTTCCGCCTGGGGCGAAACTTCATCTAACAGCTGAGTGTTAGCCTGGCTTCGAGCCTCTTTGCCAGCGCTTATTGCCTGAGTAGGCATGCTCGACATAAGGCTTTCGTTTGCAGTGAGCTTAGCGCTTTTGCCAGAAGTGCCTTTGCGAATACGCGCAATAGAGAACTTAGGCATGCGCGAAAAACCCTGGCTTTCGGGTTGGTCGAATTCGTCGACCTCGCCATGGTTGCGAACCTTTTCGATAAGCGAAGAAATAGAAAATCCGATGATAATAAGGGCGATGATAATGATGCCTACCATGAGGATCATCGAAACAGTGAAGCCGAAAAGTTCCAGGCCCGCCCATGCAATGCCGGCGCCAATATAGCCACCTTGGTTAACCAACAACACCTGAATAAACAAGTTATTAGGGTTGTCCTGCGAGGTTGGCGTAAAGAGCGCCATGATGGTTAGGAACGCAACGAACAAAAGCGCAAAGCCGATTGCTACACGAGCAGGCACCATCTGACGCTCGAAGCGAATAAGCAGGGTAACTGCCAAACCAATAAGCAAAACTGGGAGAACATAGGCGCCAATACCAAGCGAAAGGCGCAGCCCCAAGGAAAGCGCCCCGGTTACCACGCCATCGTTGCTGAGCAAAGTGGTAGCCAAAAGAGCAATAGCCACAACAATAAGGGCAACCGCAGCAATATCGCGGCGAGTGCGTTCGTCCAAAATGCGCCCTGGCGCAGGTTGCGGCTGTGGTGCTTGATGCTTTGCGCTTGCATTGCGCTTGTTGCCCGAAAGAGCGCGGCGGGCGCCCGGCTGGGACCCTGCCCGCTGGGCGGCCTGCTTACCGCGACTGCCGTTGTTGTTTTGTGCCATCGAATTCCTTAGTGCATTAAATTGGTTTGTTTGAAAATCGATTGTTTACCTGTGATTTTAAACCTCGAGGATGTTAATGACCACCACAGGACGTTGGTTTGTACGTTCCCACAAAATGGAAAGCAAAGCGCTGCGAGCAGCACGCTTTACGCCACGTTTGTCTTCGCCCTTCTGAAGCGAACGGCCAAGGGCGCTTGAAACAGAATTTGCGACCGTTTCAACAAACTGAGGCTCATCACCGCCCGGGATGCCATGCATTTCAACTTGCACGTCACCCAAAATCTGCGACGTGCCCTTCTTTACCGCGCATGCGATAACCGCAACACCCTGAGACCCTAAGCTCGTGCGCTCATTCAGGATGTATTCCGAAGTGTCGCCAACGCTTAAGCCATCTACCAGGATGATGCCGCTCGAAACTGCCTTGCCGCGGCGCACGCCACGCGAAGTAAGCTCCAACGATTCGCCGTTTTCGCAGATGAAGATATTCTTGGCAGGCACACCGGTAAGCTTTGCAAGCTCTGCATGCGCCCTAAGGTGCGTAGCTTCACCATGAACCGGCATGAAGTTCTTGGGCTGAACCATAGAAAGCACCAACTTCAGCTCTTCTGCCGAAGCATGACCCGAAACATGTACGCGGGCGCGCGATTTGTCATACACATCGGCGCCGATCTTAGCCAAATCGTTGGTCACCTTAGTAACGGCCTTTTCGTTGCCCGGTACCGGGGTGGCCGAAATAATAACCGTGTCGCCTTCTTCTACCTCGATAGTTTTATGGTTGCCGGCGGCAATTCGAGCCAAGGCAGAAAGAGGCTCGCCCTGAGAGCCAGTGCACATAACCACATAAGAATCGCTGGGCATACCGCGCAGGTCGTAGGCATCGATGATATCTTTATCGGCAATATTCAGGTAGCCCAAGCTACGAGCAATATCGGTGTTTTGCACCATCGAGCGACCCGTAACAGCAACCTTGCGGCCATTGCGTACAGCTGCATCGCAAATCTGCTGCATACGATGGATATGCGATGCAAAGGAAGCAACGATAACGCGACCCTTTGCATGCGAAATCACGCTGTTAAGGGTTTTGCCAACTTCAGCTTCGGAAGGGGTGAAGTTAGGGTTGGTAGCGTTAGTGGAGTCGGACATCATAAGGTCCACTCCCTCTTCGGAAAAGCGCGTGAGGGCAGCAAAATCGGTGCGAACACCATCGATGGGGCTCTGATCAAGCTTGAAGTCGCCCGTGTGCAAAACGTTACCAGCCGGAGTACGGAAGAAAACACCTACCGCACCAGGAATGGAGTGGTTAACCGAAAAGAATTCTGCGGTGATACTGCCCAACTGAATGGTTTGTCCAGGCTTGATTTCGCAGAGCTTTGCGTTCTTGATCTTATGTTCTTTAAGCTTTCCCTCGATAAGGCCCAACGTAAGCTTAGTAGCGTAGATTGGCATCTTTACGTCTAGGTCTTTGAGCAGGTAAGGCAGCGAACCCGTATGGTCTTCGTGGCCATGGGTGATAACAATGCCGCGCAATTTCTCAGCGTTTTCGAGCACATAAGAATAATCGGGCAGAATAAGATCTACGCCTGGGTGATTATCATCGGGGAACATCAAGCCAGCATCGTCGAGCACCATATCAGAGCCGCATTCGAAGGCAGTCATGTTCTTGCCGATGGCGTCCAGGCCGCCCAAAGGAATAATACGCAGTTTAGCCTTGGGGTCACGCTGCTGCTTATTGTTGTTTTTACGCCCACCCTGTTGGCCTCGGCGCGAGTTTTTCGCAGAGGCTTTACCGTCAAACTTCGAAAGTTTTGGGCGCTCTCTATCAAGGTGAACATGCTTCACCTGTTCAGTTGGGCGCTTGCTGGCGTGAGTATCTTTACGCTTCGTTTTTTCTTCAGCCATGTAGTTCCTCATATTCGTTTGTTTTTATACATCAAACACCCTTCGCGGCCGAAAAACCAACCGCGAAGGGTAACATTCAAAATAGGTTTGCGCAGGTAAATACGCACTATTAAATTGTAATCAAATGCAGCTATATAGCTACCTAACACCCTCTTAACTACAGAAGGTAAGCACGTACGGTGCATGCTTGCGGGCCAACAGAGCTACAGAACGCCAACCTCGCGCATTACCTGAGCCAGATGAGCAGACTGCTCGGGTGTAGCGTCAACCAAAGGCAGGCGAACACCACCAACATTGAAGCCAGAAAGGTTAAGAGCCTCTTTAACCATGATGGGGTTGGCGGTAATGAACAGTTCATCCATGAAAGGCAGAAGCTTGTCGCTTGCAGCCTTAGCCTCTTCAAACTTGCCCTCTGCGCACAAGGTGGTGATTTCCTTCATCCGTGCAGGCGCAACGTTGCCAGCAGTGGAAATTACGCCAGCTGCGCCGATCTTCATCATGTCGTAGGTAAGCGAGTCGTCGCCAGAATACACATCGAAGTTAGCAGGAGCATTGTCGATGATGAACTTGGCCTGCTCAAGGTCGCCAGAAGCTTCCTTGATGGCAACAATGTTTTCGCAATCGTTGGCCAAGCGCAAGGTGGTTTCGGCCTGCATGTTAATACCGGTACGACCAGGAATGTTGTAAAGCACCACAGGAAGATCAACCGCATTGGCGATAGTGCTGAAATGCTGATACAGACCCTCTTGCGGAGGCTTGTTGTAATAAGGAACAACCAACATGAAGCCGTCTACACCAAGCTTTTGCACGTCTTTGGCAAAGCTGACGGTGTCGGCAGTGCAGTTATCGCCTACATTGGCAATGATCGGAATCTCGCCACCAACCTCAGAAACAACAGCTTCAAACAGCTGCATCTTCTGCGGGTAGAAAACCGTGGGGCTTTCGCCCGTAGTGCCGTTTACCACAAGAGCGTCTACGCCACCTTCTACCAAACGGCGAGCAAGAGCGCGTGCCTGCTTCAAGTCAAGCTCGCGGTTCTCGTCGAATGGGGTAACCATTGCGGGAATCATACGGCCAAAGCGCGGCTCTGAAGCAGTCATGTCAGTCTCCTTAAGTTGCTTATAAACGTTGGTAATTATTGCACGGTATACGGCACTAAGCCATGAAGTTTTCCAAACCAACAACCAAACCGTCGCATTTGCCTACCGAACGGATACCAAGCAGCACGCCGGGCATATAAGAAGTGCGATCCCACGAATCGTGACGGATGGTGAGCGTCTGGCCCATAGAGCCAAATACCACTTCCTGGCTAGCAACATAGCCCATCGAACGAACAGAATGCACCGGTACGCCTTCTACAAGTGCGCCACGGGCACCCTCGCAGCCCTGCAGCTCGGTTTCGCTGCCAGGAGCAGAAGATTCAAAGCTGCGAGCATCAGAGATAATCTGCGCGGTACGCACGGCGGTACCACTAGGTGCGTCCTTCTTGTTGCAGTGGTGGAATTCGAGCACTTCAGCTTCAGGGAAAAACGGGGCTGCAGCCTTGGCAAACTGCATCATTAGCACGGCACCGGTAGTAAAGTTGGGCGCATAGAAAAGGCACGTGCCCGGCTTGGCAGAAGCAGCCAGCTTGTTCAGCGTTTCATCGCTCATACCCGTGGTGCCCACAACGCAGTCAACCCCAGCAGGCAGGGCAACGGCTAACGTATCGGCCACAACGGCAGGTTGAGTGAAATCAACCAACACATCGAATTCGGACCCGTCCAAAGCTTCTTGGATGGTTTTAAACGTTGCAAAAGGCGCATCGCCAGCAAACGGATCGATACCGCAAGCCATTTCCATATCTTCGGCGGCGGTTACGGCGTCTACAACAGCAGAGCCCATACGGCCCACATAACCAGCTACAGCAACTTTGATCATTGGTACTCCTTAAATTGACCCCTAGCAAAGGGTGTTGGTTTCCTAGTAGAAAGTAGGGCTAGCCAAGCAGCTCGGCAAGTTCATCTTGTCCATACGGTGAAATAATGGCCATGCAGGGTTTAGCAGTAAGCAAATCTTCGGCTAGCTGCTTTACCTGCTGCGCGGTTACGCTGCGAAACGCCTGCGTTTGCTCTTCAGGCGTGGTTTGGTCTAGACCCAAGGTTTCGCGCTTACCCAAGCGCACCATATGCGAATTGGTGGTTTCAAGACCAAGCAATAGCTGGCCACAGATAAGGTCGATGTTGCGCGAGAGCTCATCAGATGAAACAGGCTCTGTGGCAATTCGTTCAAGCTCCGTGCGGATAAGATCTACAACCTCTTTGGTGTTGGAGGGGCGAGTGCCGGCATAAATGCACCACTGCCCTACCCCTTGGTAACCTGCGCTCATGGCATAAATGGAATACGCAAGGCCGCGCTTTTCGCGAACTTCCTGGAACAGGCGCGAAGACATGCTGCCGCCCAGGATGGTGGTAAGCACCGAAGATGTGTAGCGTCGACAGTCGCCCAGGCCAAACCAGGGAACGCCGTAAAGAATGTGAGACTGCTCTATATCGCGCTGCTGCGAGAATAGCCCGCTATGAAACTGAGGCTCAATCAGAGTGCGACGCTCTTTAACGCCGGGGCGCATGTTGGCAAACAAACGCTCGGCCAGCGCAACAAGCTGATCGTGCTTCAAGTTGCCTGCTGCCGCCAGCACCAAATTACCCGCATGATAATGCTCTTCGTGGAAGGCAGCGCAATCGGCATGCTCATAGCTTCCAACGCGCTCACGCGTTCCCAACACCGGCAAGCCACAGGCATGCCCGGCCAGATTGTTGCGGTTATAAAGCTCATATACGAAATCGTCCGGGGTATCTTCCGAACGAGCGATTTCTTCAATAACAACTTCGCGCTCAGTGTCGATTGCCTCTTGGGCGAACGTGCTTTCAATTACCATTTCGGCTAAAACCGAAAGCGCCTCTTCAAGCTTGCTATCAACAAAACGCGAGTAGTAACAGGTGTATTCCCTGGCAGTGAAGGCATTCAACTCAGCGCCCAAGCGGTCGAAATGCATGGAAATCTCCAAAGGGCCCTTAGTAGGCGTGCCTTTGAACATCATGTGCTCCATAAAGTGCGTAAGGCCAGCTTGGTCGGCGCGCTCGTCGCGCGAGCCAACGTTAAACCATAAGCCCAACGAAATAGAGCGAACGCTGGGCATGGCGTATGAGATTACGGTCATTCCGTTGCTAAGAACGGTTTTCTGGTAACCCATGCGGGAAACACCTTTCTAAGTTATTCGGCCTGCTCCATTGCTTCTTGGATGGCACGGGTAAGCTGATCGGGGCAACTGGTGGGACGAGGACCACAGGTAATGCCCTGCAAACGCTCAATTACCTCTTCGGCAGGCATTCCAACAACAAGCGAAGAAACGCCCTGGGTGTTGCCATTGCAGCCACCGTCAAAGCGAACTTCCTTTACGATGCCGTCTTCAATTTCTACCTCGATTGCCTTGGAGCAAGTTCCTTTTGTTTTGTAACGGTACATTTCACACCTCTTCTTTTAAAGAAAGCCCCAACCCGTATATGGGCTGGGGCTTTGCAAATACTAAAAGCACTAACGCCTTCTTTGGGGCTCATAAAAGGCGCGCAGATGTACACAAGCACACTGCAAAGCGGCTTAGATTATAGCCTAGTGCTCGCTACGCTCGCCGTTGTGACGGCGACGGGGCTTGCGACCGCCGTTGCCATGGCCACCCTTGCGTTCGCCATCGTGACGAGAAGGACGCTCGGAGCTTACAACGTCGGGCTTGTCCACACGGTCAAGGCTTACCTTGCCATTGTCGGCAACCTCGATAACCTCAACCTTTACAATGTCGCCGATGCTCAAAACATCTTCAACCTTGCCTACGCGACCATTTGCCATGCGGGAAATGTGAAGCAGGCCGTCCTTGCCAGGGGTAAGGCGAACGAATGCGCCGAAGTCCTTGATGCCAACAACTTCGCCGTCATAAACCTCGCCAACCTCGGGAACCTTTACAATGCCCTGGATAGCAGCCTTGGCAGCAGCGCCACCCTCAGCGTCAAGAGAAGCGATGCGTACGGTGCCGTCTTCTTCAACTTCGATGGTGGTACCGGTTTCTTCCTGCAGGCCACGAATTACCTTGCCGCCAGAGCCGATTACGTCACGGATCTTATCGGTAGGAATGTGAATGGTTTCGATGTGGGGTGCGTAAGGCGAAAGCTCAGCACGAGGAGCCTCGATAGCCTCAAGCATGTTGGACATGATGAAAGCGCGACCTTCCTTGGCCTGCTTCAGAGCGCGAGCCAGGATGTCTACCGAAAGGCCCTTGGCCTTGTTGTCCATCTGAAGAGCGGTGATGCCGTTAGCGGTACCGCACACCTTGAAGTCCATGTCGCCCAAGAAGTCTTCCAGGCCCTGAATGTCGGAAAGGATAACGATGTCGTCGCCTTCCTTGATAAGGCCCATGGCAATACCGGCAACAGGTGCCTTGATGGGTACACCAGCATCCATAAGAGCAAGCGTAGAGCCACAGGTAGAAGCCATGGAAGAAGAGCCGTTGGATTCCAGGATTTCAGAAACTACGCGGATTGCGTAAGGGAATTCTTCTTCATCGGGCAGAACGGGCAGAAGTGCGCGCTCAGCCAAGGCACCATGACCGATTTCGCGGCGCTTGGGAGCACCCATGCGGCCAACTTCGCCGGTGCAGTACGGCGGGAAGTTGTACTGATGCATGTAGCGCTTGCCTTCAGCAGGATCGATGGTGTCAAGGCGCTGCCATTCGCTGAGCATACCCAGGGTGCAAACAGAAAGTGCCTGGGTCTGGCCACGCTGGAACAGACCGGAGCCATGCACGCGAGGCAGGTAGCCAGCCTTGATGTACAGAGGACGGATTTCGTCGGAACGACGGCCGTCAGCACGCTCGCCGGTTTCGATAACCATAGCGCGCATTGCGTGCTTTTCGAGCGACTTGCAAGCAGCAGCAATATCGCTACCCCATGCAGCACGCTCTTCTTCGTTGAAGTCGTTTTCCTTGATGGAAGCCTTCAGGGTCTCAACCTTGCCCATACGGGAAAGCTTGTCTGCGTCTTTAAGTGCAGCAGACATCTCCTCAAAGTGAGCGTCAACACGCTCAGCGATGGAGGGATCAGCCACATGGATGGGCCATTCCTTGGGCTGCGGGTTTACCTTAGCCAAGAATGCAGACTGCTTTTCGCAGAAGGCAGCAATTGCCTCCTGACCAAAGGTCATAGCAGCAAGCATATCCTCTTCGCTGATTTCCTGAGCGCCGGCTTCTACCATGGAAATGTAGTCGGCGGTACCTGCGATGGTGAGCTCCAGATCGGAGTTTTCTTCCTCTTCGTAGGTGGGGTTAACGATGAATTCGCCGGTGTCGATGTCGCGGCCAATGCGAACGCAAGCGGCAGGGCCGTCGAACGGAGCGCTAGCTACCATAAGTGCAGCAGAAGCGCCTGCAACCGAAATAGTGTCAGGCGGATTTTCGCCGTCTACTACCAGCGTGGTTGCTACAACATGAACTTCCTGCTTGAAGCCATCGGCAAAACCGGGGCGGATGGGGCGGTCAATCATGCGAGCGGTAAGGATGCCCTTATCGGAAGGCTTAGCCTCGCGCTTCAGGTAACCACCCGGGATGCGGCCAACCGCATACATCTTTTCAATAAAGTCGACCGTCAGCGGGAAAAAGTCGTAATCCTTTTCCTGGCTGGAAATTACAGCCGTTACCAGCACGGTGGTGTCGCCGCAGGTAACCTTTACCGCACCAGAAGCCTGCTTTGCAAGCTCGCCGGTTTCAAGCGTGTAATGCTTGCCGTACAGGTCGAACGATTCAGTGATATGTTCCATTTCTTTCACTTCCCTTGCACCCTATTGTGCAAAGCCTCTTCGCGCCCACTTTTCAGGCGCGCGAGCAGCAATGGCCTCCATTGCCGACCGCCGTATATATACAAAAAGCCCGCAAGCGCGGGCTAGTTGTTTTAGATGTTGTCGCGAATGCCGAGCTTTGCGATAAGTTCGCGGTATTCGAAAACGTTGCGGTTCTTGATGTAAACAAGAAGACGACGACGCTTACCTACGAGCATGAGCAGACCGCGGCGAGTGTGGTGATCCTTGGGGTGCTCCTTCAGGTGC
>CAVFVF010000023.1:0-15954 GCA_963625925.1 Eggerthellaceae bacterium
CTTCGCGCAATCGCCATCGCAGCTCTCGGGTAGGGCCGCCTGCGAGAAGGGTTCTCTGAACACCATTCCCTAACACACGGAGCGCAGTGGACGGACTCGCTGGTGAACGATCCTCTTGCATAGTTGGCAACGCAGCCTGAAGAGGCGGGCGGTGTGCCGCGAAAGACACTCTGAATACAATTCCTGTACGGCGCCGTAGGCGCCTAATTTAAAAGCATGAAGCAGCGACCGCACGAAAAAAGCTCGCCGAAGCGAGCTTTTTGAGCAGGGGAGCGGGTGTCTTGAGCGGCATACCGCCCACCTCTTCAGGCAAACAACTAACAAATGCGAGGAAGCTGTTCGCCAACGAGCATGTCCATGATGCGGAGTGCACCAAAGCCCGTCCTAATCGAAACGCGAGCATCCCTATCGGCCGGCTTTTCTACCACCTCGCCAATAACGGCAGCATCAACGCCGTATTTGTTGGCCTTCATGGCAGCCAGCGCAGCATCGGCCTGTTCGGCCGGCACCACGCACACCATCTTGCCTTCGTTGGCAACCTGGTAAACGTCGTAGCCCAGCATTTCGCAAGCGCCTTCAACAGCAGGCTTAACCGGCACGGAGCCTTCTTCAACAATGAAATCGACCTGGCTTTGGCCTGCTAATTCGTTGAGGGTGGAAGCCAGGCCTCCGCGCGTGGGGTCGCGGAAACAGCGCGTGTTGGGGGCTGCGGCAACAACCTCGGCAATAAGGTGGTTCAACGGTGCAGCGTCGGTTTGGATATCGGCGCTAAAGGAAAGCTCCTCGCGGCACGACATGATGGTAATGCCGTGGTCGCCCATAGTGCCGGTAACCAAAATTTTGTCGCCAGGCTTGCAGTTGGCGCCCGAAAGCTCCACGCCAGGAGCGATAAAGCCCACGCCCGAGGTGTTGATGAACACGCCATCGCCATGGCCGCGATTTACCACTTTGGTGTCGCCGGTAACAATGCGCACGCCAGCTTCCTTGGCCATTTCTGCCATGCTCTGGCAGATGCGCTTCAAGTCGGCAATGGGAAAGCCCTCTTCCAAAATGAAGCCGCAGGAAAGGTACTTCGGTACGGCACCGCTGGTGGCAACATCGTTAACCGTGCCGCATACGGCCAAACGGCCAATGTCGCCGCCGGGGAAGAAATGGGGGGTTACCACAAAGCTGTCGGTGGAATAGGCAATGCGCTCGCCGGGCGCGGGTGCGGGCAGGGTTGCCGCGTCGTCGCCTTTCAGCAGCTCTTCTTGCGCATAAGCCTCGAAGAACACTTCATCGATAATGCGCTTCATCATGGTGCCGCCGCTGCCGTGGCCCAGCAATACCGTTTCGTCCATTGCTTTCTCCTGAAATCGAAGCGCCCGCAGGCGCTAGTTGGTAAACGATAGGCGGGCGCAAACCCGCCTGGAAGAGCGCTAGATGAATGCGCCCGTGGTGGTCATGTTCAGGCGCCCGGTTTTTACGCCCTTGGTACCGATGATGAGGTTGGCCACATCTTGCACTTCGCCCGATTCGCCGCGCAGGATTATCACTTCTAGGCAGTTGTCTTCGTCTACGTGCACGTGCATGGAAGCCACCACCATGTCCAGGTAGGTATGCTGAATGTGGTGCAGCTTTTCCTGCAGGTCGTTGGCGTGGTGGCTGTACACGATGGTGAGCGTGCCCATAACAATGCGCCCGGGGATGGAGCACTCGTCTTCAACCAGCGCATCGCGCACCAAATCACGCACCACTTCGCTGCGGTTTTTTGCCAAGCCACGGCGCGCAACCAGGTGGTCGAACTTCATTAGAAGGTCTTCGGGCATCGCCACCGAGAAGCGCATTAAGTCGTTACTCATGCTGCTCCTTTCAAAAGGGTGAGCCTAAACCAGGTTTACGGTTACGCCGCTGGCGCTTTGGGCGTCATCTTCCAGGGAATCCTTTGCGTCGTCCAAAGTTGCACGAACCTCGTCGAGCAGGGCCATTGCGGCATGCAGCTTTTCGCCTACGGTTTCGAAGCCTGCGTCGGCAGCATCGTGACCCAGGTTGTGAACCCAGCGGCGCTCCAGCTTAATGTGGTCGTCGATCTGGTCGATCATCTTTTCGAACTGGCCGGTGTTGATTCCGTTGGTGCACATGGCTGCTCCCTTTCGTTGTATTTTGTGCCGCCGGTTTGGCGTTGGTAAGTTCTGCGAACAGCCCCCATTATGGTGCTGCTGCAAGGGAAGTGGGGGAATTATCGGTATACGGTGTGAATTTTTACACAATTCGTGTGACTGCCAAGGACGGAGCAGGCGAAAGTGCCATCCTGTAGATACCTTGCCCGCCGTTAGCGCATAGCTAACAACTTGCCATTCAGAAAGGAGCCTGCCGTGAACGGTCCTTCGCCATCGCTTTTTGAGCAGATTGCCCAGCGCCATGTGGCTTCTTTTGCAGGTACGTACCAGGGAAGTGTAAACGCCGCGGCAATTGTGGTTGCCAGCGCCGAGCCTTGCAAGCAGGCCAAAGATGCTATCACGGCGGCTTTTCGCGAATTGGGATACAGCAGCACTTCGCTGGGTTGGACGGTGCCTGCGCCCGAGGGCGACTTGTTCACTTTGATAGAGGCAATTTGCCCCGTGGCCGTAGTGGCGCTCGACCGTGATGCCGCGCTCGAGCTGAGCCGCAGCTTCAACACGCCGCTTTCGCTTGGAGTCGAAACCCAGTTGCTGGGTCACGCTTGCGTGTGCTTCGAGGATTTTGCTGCCATGCTGCAGGACGCTGACGCCAAGCAAAAAGCCTGGCGCCTTCTAAAAACCCTGCCACGCTTATAGTGCAAGGCGGGGCTTAGCAAGCACTCACCCTGCGCTGGCCGGATGCCCTATTGCACCAGCTTGAAGTAGTTGGCCAAATCGAAGCCATCGGGCAGCGGCAGCGAAAACATGTATATCGTTGCAATAATAAACACCACAACGCCCGCGCCAAATACCACCTTGCGTTGCACCAGGTGCCTGTAAAAGCCCACCAGGCCAAATAGGAACAAGCATATCGAATACATCAGGGCCGCCAGGCCATACGAATCGTTTGCCAGGTTGCACCTGTCGCCCGCTTCGCGCACGTCGGTAGCTTCTTGCGCTTTTTGCTCAGAGTCGGAGAAGAAGCTTTCTTGCGGGTACTCATCAAACGGCGTTGCGGTGCCGCCCTTTTCGAGCGCGGTGTATATGGCCGTCTTGAAGTTTTCGTAATCGGGGCAGTTGGTTTCGATGAAGTTGTTCAGGTTTTCGCGCTGGGCGGCGGCCTCTTGGGTCTTGCCCGATTTTTCGAGCGTCAGTATTTGCGCGTTGGCGTCGTAGACGTAGGTCCACACGTTGAACGCGGCAATGTAGGTTTGCGCATTCAGGTTGTAGCTGGCATTTGCCTCGGTGTTCAATCGGTCGGCCTTGGCGTAGTTTGCGTCCTGGTCGGAGCCGTGAAGGTCGCCAATCCAAGTTGCCCAAGCAGTGGTGAGCGCGCAAAGCGCAAGCATAATGGCCGTGATGGTGTTCAGGTTCAAAATTGCATCGGCGATTCTTTGGCGAAGGCTTTTCTGCTCTTCGGGCTTGCCGTTTTGGCTATTCGTCTTCGACCGCTTGGCCACCTCGTTTTCGATGGCGGTCTTCTCTATTTCTTCGTTGGCGTCCATGCCGGCTCCTGTGTGCGGGAATATGTGGGCGGAATTGATTGGGTTTATTGTAGCGTGCTTTGGCAGCTGGCCTGGGGCGGGGGTTCGTCTGTTTTTGCTGGTGCGCGGTCAAGCTTGCGCTGCGCTGCTGCCCGGGAAATTTGCACGGCGTTGCCACCCTGGCGCAAATGCAACATGTTGTTGCCAGCGAGCTCGGGGACGCTGCCAGGTGGTATCCTTCTTGCATCGACTTTATATATGCAAGCAAGCGCTTTGCGCTTGAGTGAAAGGTAAGCCAAATGTCCAACAAAAGCCTAGCTGGTCAGCACAGCGCGCAAACCATTCTGGTAACCGGCGGTGCCGGCTTCATTGGCAGTCACACCTGCGTCGAGCTTCTTGGCCAGGGCTACAACGTGGTTATTCTTGACGACCTGTCCAATTCCAGCCTGGTTGCGGTCGATCGTATTCGCGAGCTTACCGGCGCTAGTGCCCAGCAGCTGAAGTTTGTGAAGGCTTCCATCCTCGACCGTGAGGCTTGCGATCGCGTTTTCTCCGAAAACAGCATTGATGCCATCATTCATTTCGCTGGATTTAAGGCCGTTGGTGAAAGCACCAAAAAGCCGCTGGAATATTACTGGAACAATGTGGCTGGCAGCCTGGTTCTGTTTGACGTTGCGCGCAACCATGGAGTGAAGAACGTCATTTTCTCTTCTTCTGCCACGGTGTATGGCGAACCCGAGCAGATTCCTATTACCGAAGCCTGCCCGCTGCACGAAGCCACCAATCCTTATGGCGAAACCAAGGCAATGCTGGAGCGCATCCTTACCGACTTCTATCGCGCCGACAGCGAATGGAACATTGTTCTGCTGCGCTACTTCAACCCCATTGGCGCCCACGAATCGGGCCGCATCGGTGAAGACCCAGAAGGCATTCCCAACAACTTGCTGCCGTATGTGGCGCAGGTGGCAGTTGGCAAGCTGCAGCAGATCCAGGTGTTTGGCGACGACTATCCCACGCCCGACGGCACGGGTGTGCGCGACTATATTCACGTAGTTGACCTGGCTCGCGGCCACGTTAAAGCACTTGATTACATGGGCGGCAAGGTTGGCACGGGCAAGGCCATTGGCCTGGGCTCGATTGAGGGCTCCGCTGCCGAAGATGGCACGCGTACCGGCGTTGCCATCTTCAACCTTGGTACGGGCACGGGCTCTTCGGTGCTGGACGTTGTGCACGCCTTCGAAAAGGCCTGTGGAAAAGAGCTTCCGTACAAGATCTGCCCTCGTCGCCCTGGTGATATTGCCACCAATTACGCCGCTTGCGACAAGGCTCGCACCGAGCTTGGATGGGTTGCCGAATACGACTTGGCGCGCATGTGCGAAGATGCCTGGCGTTGGCAGAGCAACAATCCGAACGGTTACGGCGAATAGCTTTCTTGTTTGTTCGCCCGCGGAGCGGCCTGCTGCTGCTCGGGGTACCCGGAACTGTACGTTCGAAGGGGAAGGGCGATGCCCCTCAGGGCACCCATTCCGCTATTCAAAAGAGGATCCATTGGATCCTCTTTTTCATGCGCTTCATTGCTTCATGCATTAGAAGAAGATTTGCTTCGCAAATCTAGCAGCTTTGGTGTTCAGAGTGCCCTTCGCGGCATCGCCCTTCCCCCTCGGCTTGATTCCAGAATGTCCAGAA
This sequence comes from Eggerthellaceae bacterium, assembly GCA_963625925.1. Lineage (GTDB taxonomy): Bacteria > Actinomycetota > Coriobacteriia > Coriobacteriales > Eggerthellaceae > Anaerotardibacter. Next base: position 5,309 of record CAVFVF010000023.1, read on the forward strand.
AGGCCGTGCCCCCTACCCGCGGGCTTCGCCTCTCGAGCCTTCGCCGCAGCCGTTCGGCTTGGTTGAGGTCTTTGGTGGGGGAGTGCTTGTTGCGGTGGTTCGTTTCGCGGTGAGTGGCTTGGGCGCTTCCTCTTCGGTGTGGCGGTGATGCCTTTCTCGGAAAAAGTTGACTTGTTTCTTGCATCTGGGTTTGGGTGTGGTATTTTCCCGTTCATAGGGTTAACCAGTAGAGGGGTTGCCCTATGGACAAAGCATTTCAAAGAGCCCTGAATAGAGAAGAGGTCTATCATGTCTCATCCCGTGATCATTGCCGATGAGTGCATCGGCTGCGGCATCTGCATCGATGCCTGCCCCCAGAGCTGCATCGAGGTTGTAGATGGCGTTTGTGCAGTAGTCAACGAAGAGGCTTGCATTGCCTGCGGCGACTGTCTGGAAGAATGCCCCATGGGCGCAATCGAGGAGATTGTTGAGGACTAAGCTCCTCGCGTAGAAGTTCAGCTCAAGCGGCCTTCGGGCCGCTTTTGCTTTTATGGGCGAATTCTACGGGCAAATAGTCCATAGGCCTTCAAGCTCATATGCTCCGGATTTGATGCTCTATGTGCCCTTCTTTTCCCTGTTCGCCGTGCTGTTCAACAAAAAGTGGACACATTTATTCTCCCACGGTCGTGGAAAAACATATACAAAAAGGCCGTTCAGGAGGGCAAAAATGCCTCTTATATACGGAACTGATTACAAATTGTCGTGCTTATCTGGCAAAACGCTTGCTTTACACGTAAAATTACTTGCTGTTCAGAGGGGCGCGCGTTGCGCACACCCCATTCCATCTAGACGAAATGAGGTCAATCATGGCTAAGGCAAAGGCAGTAGTTGCATATTGCGTAAAGTGCAAGGAAAAGCGTGAGATGGTAAAGCCCACCGAGGGCGTAACCAAGAACGGTCGCGTTATCACCAAGGGCACCTGCCCTGAGTGCGGCACCAAGATGTCCCTCATCGGCGGCGTTGCAAAGAAGTAACTCTGCGTGCATAGCGTTTTTAAGGCCCGGGCTTTTCAGCTCGGGCCTTTTTTGTGCTCCGGCAAGGTGTTGGTGCCGCAAGCCTGCCAACTGCAGCGCGGCTGCAGCCCCCATTTCATCGCAGCGCCTAAGGTCGTGTAGCGAAGCACGGCTTGCTTTTCTGTGGGCGCTTGGCCGTGCGTGGGTTCGACAGAAAATGACCCTTGTTTTGGCGAGATTTTGAGCAGGTGCACTCAAATCTCGCTTTCGACGGTGTTCTGGAGTACACCTGCTCGAAATCTCGCCATTTTAAGAAGAAACAGAGTACACGTGCTCGCTTTCTTGCCAAAAACGCCGTGAAATCTTGTCGAGAGGGGCTTTAGCACGCACCTGCTCAAAATCTCGCCACCCGGGGCCGGATCTTCCCGAGCAGTCTTTGAGGGGCGCGCGCAACAACTTCCCGGGCAACCGCGGAAGGGGCGGGCGCAACAGCTTCCCGAGCAGTCTTTGAGGGGCAGTCGCAACGGCTTCCCGGGCAGTCACGGAAGGGGCGGGTTGAGTAGTGGGTTGTTAGATTCTGTTTAGATCTTGGCTAGCCATTCGTTATAAAATTGCAGCTCTCTCACCTGCGGAAACAGTGTTCGCTGAGGTAATCTTCAACGGGAAGGTTACAAAACTTGACAATGATGCACTTAGATTTTATTATTCCAATTGTCGAAAGGGTCCGCACCACGCGGGCTCTTCGCATAGGGTCCGCAACGCGGGCCTTACCTGTAGGTAATAACAGAATGACCGCTTGCAAACTCGGCAAAGCGCAAACGGTCGCAACTGAAAGGAATATAAGATGGCAAAGATCATCGGCATCGACTTGGGCACCACCAACTCGGCAATGGCAGTAATGGAAGGCGCAGAGCCCGAAATCCTGGTAAACGCCGAGGGCGACCGCACCACCCCTTCTGTAGTTGGCTTTGGCAAAGACGGCGAGCGCACCGTTGGTAAGGCTGCAAAGAATAAGGCAGTAACCAACCCCGAAAACACGGTTGCATCCGTAAAGCGCTTCATCGGTCGCTCCTTCGCCGAAACCCCCGAAGAGCAGAAGACCGTTGCTTACAACGTAAAGAATGGCAACGGCGGCCGCGCTGTTGTAGACATTGACGGCAAGGACTATATGCCTGAAGAGATTTCTGCAATCGTTTTGCAGAAGATCAAGTCCGACGCAGAAAAGCGCGTGGGCGAGCCCATCACCCAGGCAGTAATCACCGTTCCTGCTTACTTCAACGATGCTCAGCGCCAGGCAACCAAGGACGCTGGCAAGATTGCCGGCCTTGAGGTTCTGCGCATCATCAACGAGCCTACCGCTGCAGCTCTGGCTTACGGCTTGGACAAGACCAACAAGGACGAAAAGGTTTTGGTATTCGACCTTGGCGGCGGCACCTTCGACGTTTCGGTGCTCGAGCTGGGCGACGGCGTGTTTGAGGTTTGCTCCACCGCAGGTGACAACCACCTGGGCGGCGACGACTGGGATCAGCGTGTTATCGACTGGATGGCCGACAAGTTCCAGGCCGACAACGGCATCGACCTTCGCACCGACAAGATGGCTCTTCAGCGCCTGAAGGAAGCAGCTGAAAAGGCAAAGATGGAGCTTTCTTCCACCAGCCAGACCAGCATCAACCTGCCCTTCATCAGCGCTGGTGCAGCTGGCCCGCTTCACCTGGACTACACCCTTACCCGTGCTGAGTTCGAGCGCATCACCAAGGATCTGCTCGATCGCTGCAAGAAGCCCGTTGAGCAGGCTCTGCGCGACGCTGGCCTTTCCACCGGCGACGTTAACGAGGTAATCCTGGTTGGCGGTTCCACCCGCATGCCTGCTGTTCAGGATCTGGTAAAGCAGATGACTGGCAAGCAGCCCAACATGTCGGTTAACCCCGACGAGGTTGTGGCAATGGGCGCAGCTGTTCAGGGCGGCGTTCTGGCTGGCGACGTTGAGGGCATCCTCCTGCTTGACGTAACCCCGCTTTCCCTTGGCGTAGAAACCATGGGCGGCGTTATGACCAAGATGATCGACCGCAACACCACCATCCCCACCCGCAAGACCGAGATTTACTCCACGGCAGCCGACAACCAGACTTCCGTAGAAATCCACGTTCTGCAGGGCGAGCGCCAGATGGCTCAGGACAACAAGACCTTGGGCAAGTTCCAGCTCACCGGCATTCCGGCAGCACGCCGCGGTGTTCCCCAAATCGAGGTTACCTTCGACATCGACGCCAACGGCATCGTGAATGTTTCCGCTAAGGATCTGGGCACCGGCAAGCAGCAGCAGATCACCATTTCTGGCTCTACCGCTCTTACCGACGACGAAGTAGATCGCATGGTTAAGGACGCAGAGCAGCACGCCGAGGAAGACAAGGTGCGCAAGGAAGAAGTTGAGCTGCGCAACAACTGCGACTCTCTTATCAACGCCACCGAAACCACCCTTGGCGAAGTTGGCGACAAGGTAAGCGCCGATGTTAAGCAGCAGGCCGAAAGCGCTGTGGCTCAGGCCAAGAGCGCACTTGAAGGCACCGACCTTGAGGCTATCAAGGCTGCCATCGAGGCAATGCAGCAGGCTGGTTACAAGATGGCCGAGGTTGTTTACGGCAACCAGGCCGGCGACGCGGGTGCCGCAGGCGCTGCTGGTGCAGCAGCTGGCCAGGCTGCTCCTGCCGACGACGACACCATCGAAGCTGACTTCGAGGTAGTCGACGACGACGAGAAGAAGGAAAACTAGTCATGGCCGCGCCCGAAAACGACGAGGTACGCGAAGAGGCTGAAGCCGATACGGCAAGCGCAGCTGCAGCTGAAGAAGTAGAAGCTGAGGTTGTGGAAGAGGCCGAAGGCGCTACCGAGGAAGCCGAAGAGGCAGATCCGGTTGAAGCCGCCAAAGCCGAAGCCGACGCCTGGCGCGATAAGTACTTCAGGCTCCACGCTGAGTGGGACACGTACCGTCGCCGCATGAATGAGCAGCGCGCCGAAGAAAAGCTTCGTGCAACCGAAGGGTTGGTTGAGGGGCTTATCCCGGTAATCGACGACTTTGAGCGCAGCATCGCTTACGCCGAAAGCAACAGCGAAGAAGGTTTGCTGGGAGGCGTAAAGGCCGTGCACACCAAGCTTGGCGAGGTGCTGAAGAAGGAAGGCGTCGAGATCATCGACCCGAAGGGCGAAGCGTTCGACGCGCTGGAGTGCCAGGCGGTTGCCACGGTAGACGATGCATCGGTTCCTGATGAAACCGTTGCGGAGGTTTACCAGAAGGGCTACCGCATGGGCAATAAGGTTATCCGCGCAGCGATGGTAACCGTCACGGTTGGCGGTCCAAAGCGCGAAAAGGAAACCGAAGAAGAGTAAGAAGGCAAGGGCGGGGGCGAAAGCAACCGCCCTTGTTATAAGGTTCGCTGGCTGCGGGTGGGCACTTTATAACGGCCATCTTGCCTTTCAAAACGCTCGGATGCTCGGACACGGCTCTAAGGCCGCTTACCTCGCGATCCTCGCGTGTTTCAAGGCAATATGACTCGTTCTAAAGCCCCCCCCATTCGGTAGAAGGCGAACCAAATCTAAAGAAAGAAGGTGGAACGATTGGCAAACTCCACTCCCGATTACTACAAAACGCTGGGCGTTCCACGTGACGCGGACGCTTCCACCATCAAGAAGGCGTTTCGCAAGCTGGCTCGTGAGCATCACCCCGACGCCGGCGGCGATGAAGCCAAGTTCAAGGAAATCAACGAAGCCTATGAGGTTTTGTCCGACGAAAAGAAGCGCAAGCTCTACGACCAGTTCGGTACCGCAAACGAGCACCAGATTCCCTACGGCGGGGGCAACCCCTTTGGCGGAGGCAACCCGTTTGGTGGTGCGGCTGGCAACCCGTTTGCGGGCGGCGGCTTTAGCGGCAGCTGGGCCGACATCTTAGAAAGCCTGCGCAACGGCACGGGCGTGCACGGCGGATGGGATTTTGGCGGGCAGCCCCAGCAGCCAATGCCGCAGAAGGGGGCCGACAAGGAAGTTTCCATGACGGTTACTTTCGAGGAAGCCTTCAACGGTTGCGAAAAGCGCATTCGCATTGGACGCAAGGGCAATTCCGAAAAGGAAACCCTTTCCATCAAGATTCCGGCCGGTGCTGTTGACGGCGGCCGCGTTCGCCTGAAGGGCAAGGGCGGCCAAGGCACAGCTGGCGGCCCCGCGGGTGATTTGCTGGTAACCATCAAGATTGCCGAGCACCCGCTGTACACGCGCAAGAAGGCCGACGTGCTGATGGACTTGCCGGTAACCTTCCCCGAAGCGGCGCTGGGCGCAGCCATTGTGGTACCCGCGCCCGACGGCACCAAGGTCCGCCTGAAGGTGCCCGCTGGTTGCGCTAACGGCCGCACGCTTACCGTGCGCGGCAAGGGCGCCCCGCGTTTGGGCAAGAACGTCCAAGGCAATGGCGATTTGCTGGTAACCGTAAAGGTGGTTGTGCCCGAAGAGCTTAACGACCAGCAAAAAGCCGCACTTGAAGCATTCCAGGAAGCAAGCGCAGAAGAGGTGAGGTCGTGGTAATGGAAGACAAAGATCGACCGCTGTACATGATCAGCGTCGCAGCCGAATTGGCGGGCGTTCATCCGCAAACCCTGCGTATTTACGAGCAGAAGGGTTTGGTTTCGCCTCAGCGCACGCGCGGCAACACGCGCATGTACTCGCAGGCCGATATTGAGCGTTTGCAGCTTATTAACGAACTAACCGACGAAGGCATCAACCTTGCCGGCGTTATTCGCATTCTGGATTTGAAGGGCCGCTTGGATGAGCGCGACGATGAGATCGACACCCTGCATCGCCGCGTGCGCAAGCTGGCCGACCGCGTACATGAATTAGAAACCCGCGAAAGCGTGAATTCCCTGGTGAACGAATCGCCGCACGCAATCGTTTTGAAGAGATTTATCTAGAAAGGAGGCTCCAATATGTGGATTGAGAAGCTTTCTGTAACAGCACAAGAGGCGTTCAAGAACGCCATGGACATGGCTGCCAAGGCCGAAGCCGGCGCCACCGAGCCCCTTCATATGCTCGATGCCGTTTTGTCGGCAGACGAAAACAACTTGAAGGCAATTATCACGCGCATTGGTGCCGACCCCGCCATGCTCAAAAACAAGGTGGAAGAAGAGGTGAAGCACCAGCCCAAGGTGAGCGGTCAGACGTTCATGGGTATGGTGGCTCCTTCGCGTGAATTCGACGCGCTGATGAACAATGCCGAAAAAATTGCCGACAAGCTGGGCGATAGCTACATCACCACCGAGCATTTGCTTATCGCTTTGGCTGAAGACAAGGGCAGCGCCGGGCGCATCCTAAACGATGCGGGCATCAACCGCAAAACGGTTGAAGAAGCCTACGAGGAACTGCGTGGCGACACGCGCGTAACCGATGCTCAGTCCAAAACCGAATTTGAGGTGCTGGAGCAGTACGGCAACAACCTTACCAAGGCAGCCCGCGAAGGTAAGCTCGACCCGGTTATTGGCCGCAGCGAAGAAATTCGCCGTACCGTGCAGGTGCTTTCGCGCCGCACCAAAAACAACCCTGTGCTTATTGGCGAGCCTGGCGTTGGCAAAACTGCCATCGTAGAGGGCCTGGCCCAGCGCATTGTGGCTGGCGACGTGCCCAGCAGCTTGAAAGACCGCGAGCTTATCGCGCTCGACCTTCCGGCAATGCTGGCAGGCGCCAAGTACCGAGGTGAATTCGAAGACCGTCTGAAGGCTGTGCTTCGCGAAGTTAAGCAGTCCGACGGGCAGATCATCTTGTTCATCGACGAGCTGCACACCATTGTGGGCGCAGGTTCCACCGGCGACAGCTCCATGGACGCCGGCAACATGCTCAAGCCCGCGCTTGCTCGCGGCGAGCTGCATGCTATCGGCGCCACCACGCTGGACGAATATCGCAAGTACATCGAAAAGGATGCAGCCCTGGAGCGCCGCTTCCAGCCCGTGCTTATCGGTGAGCCCACGGTTGAAGACACCATCGCCATCCTGCGCGGCCTGAAGGAAAAGTACGAAATCCATCATGGTGTGCGCATCAAGGACTCTGCGCTGGTTTCGGCCGCCGAGCTTTCCAACCGCTACATCACCGACCGCTTCCTTCCCGACAAGGCCATTGACCTTATGGACGAAGCGGCCAGCCGCCTGCGCATTGAAATCGACAGCATGCCCGAAGAGGTAGACCTGGCCGAGCGCAAGCTTACCCAGATGCAGATCGAAGAGCAGGCCCTGATGAAGGAAAACGACGAGCCTTCGCGCGAGCGCCTGGAAACGCTGCGCAAGGAAATCGCCGCTGCTCGTGAAAACCTGGATGCTCAAAAGGCCCTGTGGAAGAACGAAAAGGACGTAATCGTCAGCGTTCAGAACCTTAAGGCCGACATCGATGCAGCCCAGCTGGAAGAAGAGCGCGCTACCCGCGAAGGCGATTTGGCCCGCGCATCCGAGCTGCGCTACGGCATCATCCCTGGCATGCAGCAAAAACTTGCCGAAGCCGAGCGCATTTTGGAAGAGCGCCAGGAAGACGGCGTTATTTTGCAGGAGGAAGTTGGCGAAGACGAGATTGCTGAAGTGGTTTCGGCCTGGACTGGCATTCCGGTAACCAAGATGATGCAGGGCGAAATGGCCAAGCTGGTAGACCTGGAAGACAAGCTGCGCGAGCGCGTAGTTGGCCAGGATCAGGCTGTTGCCGCCGTTGCCGGTGCAATTCGCCGCAACCGTGCAGGCCTTTCCGACCCCAACCGCCCCATTGGCAGCTTCCTGTTCTTGGGCCCCACCGGCGTGGGCAAGACCGAACTGGCAAAGGCGCTGGCAGAGTACCTGTTCGATTCCGAAAAGAACATGGTGCGCATCGACATGTCGGAGTACATGGAAAAGCACTCCGTTGCCCGTTTGGTTGGAGCGCCTCCGGGATATGTTGGCTACGACGAGGGTGGCCAGCTTACCGAAGCAGTGCGCCGCAAGCCCTACAGCGTTATTTTGCTGGACGAGATCGAGAAGGCTCACCCCGATGTGTTCAACATCTTGCTGCAGGTGCTCGACGATGGCCGCCTTACCGACGGTCAGGGCCGTGTGGTTAGCTTCAAGAACGCCATCATCATCATGACCTCTAACGTGGGTTCTTCCTCCATCCGCGAATTCGCCGATGAGGGCAAGAAGGATTCCATGGGCAAGGTTATGGAAGACCTGATGACTTCCGACGTGCAGGATGCCGCCAAGCGTCTGGCCGAGCTGAACAATCAGATCAACGATGCGCTGAGCAGCACCTTCCGCCCTGAATTCTTGAACCGCATCGACGAGGTTATTACCTTCAACTCGCTTTCCATTGCGGCCATGGAGCCCATTGTGGATATCCAGCTGAAGGCGGTGCGTGAGCGAGTTGCCGACCGTCGCATCGAGCTGGAGGTAACTCCGGCTGCGGTTGAGCACTTGGCCATCGACGGCTTTGATCCGGTATATGGTGCCCGTCCGCTTCGCCGCTTGGTTCAGCGCGAGGTAACCGACCGCATTGCCACCGAAATCATCGAAGGCAGGCTGTTTGACGGTGCTCACGTAACCATCGACATCGACGATGAAGGCCAATACATCGCTCGTGTGGAAAACCGCCGCGCGCTTGGCCAGGACGACGATATTGTTTCGCAAGCCGAAAACCTGCTTAAGGGCGAATAGGCAAGCTTGCCCGGCAGCGAGCCTGCAGGCAAAGCGCCTTTAGGCCGTTGGGCAGCGAACATAAATGGCTACAGGCCGCGCTCCTTTTGGGGCGCGGCTTTTTCGTTGATGTACTAGAATAGCCCCCATGGAAAAAGAGGAAGTAAAACAGCGCGTTAAGGTGCAGGTTCTGGGGTTTTCCGCAGTGCTGGTAAGCATTGCGGCTTTCCTTATGGGCTTGTATATCATCACGGTTGCCATCCGCTTCTTCTTTGCGTTGGGGCAGCTTGGCTAACCATGGCCGGTTTGCTCAACACATTGTTTGCCCGCGCGGCCGCAGGAGCTGACGTTTAGCATGTGGCAGCGGTTTACTTGGTACGACGTGCGCGTTATTGGTCATTACCTGGGCAAATTGGTTTCCTTTTTCACGATTGCCCTGTTGCTGCCCCTTGGCGTGGCCGTGCTGATGCAGGAATGGGAAGCCGCCGCGCGCTACCTTTTGGGCGTGGGTGTTTCGCTTATTTTGGGCATTGCGCTGTGCCTTTCGTGCGTGCAGCCCGGCAGGCTCAACCATCAGCAAGCGTTGGCGGTTACCGGCCTTTCGTGGATTGTTCTGGCGTTTGTGGCTTCGGTTCCCCTGGCGTTTTCGGGGCATTACGGCTCGTACTTGGACGCCCTGATGGAATCGGTTTCGGGCCTTACCACCACGGGCGTTACCCTTTGCATTGATATCGACCATCTTTCTACGGCCGATAACATGTGGCGCTTCGTTATGCACCTTATTGGTGGCTTAGGGCTTATTGTTGTGGCCCTTTCGTTGGGCCTTTTGGGCAAGGCCACCAGCGGCCTGTATTCTTCCGAAGGCCGCAGCGAGCACGTGTTGCCCAACCTTGTTAACACCACGCGCCTTATTGCGCGAATTTCGCTTACCATCATCGCCGTGGCAACCCTGGTGCTGTTTTGCCTGTGCATTGGCTCGGGCATGGAGCCGCTGCGTGCGTTCTTCAACGGTTTGTGGGTTTCGGTTTCGGGCTTTATCACCGGTGGCTTTACGCCAACCAGTCAGAGCATCGGCTACTACCATTCCTTTGCCCTTGAAGTGGTTTGCCTGTTGCTGATGATTATGGGCGCGGTGAACTTTGCCTTGTACGTTAAGGCCCAGCGTGGCGAAACCGAGGGCTTTTTCAAAGACCTGGAAATTCGCACTGGCGCCATTTGGCTGGTGGTGGCCACGGTTATCATCATGGCTTCGCTGTGCGGCTCGGGCGGATTTTCCGATCTTATGGCTTTGCTGCGCCGCGGTGTGTTCATGGTTATTTCGGCAGCAACTACCACGGGCTTTCAAAACGTTACCAACAATCAGCTAACCACGGTGTTCAGCTCGGGCGCCTTCCTTATTTTGGCCATTTGCATGGCGGTTGGCGGCAGCAGCGGAAGCACGGCTGGCGGCATCAAGCTTTCGCGTATCGGCCTTATTGCGAAGTCGGTGCTTTCTACCGTTAAAGAAACGCTGGCGCCTAATTCTGCGCGCGTTTCGGTGCGCTACTACCACCTGGGCCGCAAGGTGCTTACCACCGAAGAGGCCAAAACGGCCATGACGGTTTCGGCGCTGTTTGTTATTACGTACCTCATTGGCTCGCTGGCCGGCATTGCGCACGGCTACGACGCTATTTCTTCTATCTTCGAATCCATTGCTATGGCATCTAACGGCGGCCTGAGTTCGGGCATTGTGAGCCGCGGCATGCCACCTAGCCTGGAAGTGGTGTACCTCATTGAAATGTGGGCCGGCCGTTTGGAGTTCATTACGCTTTTGGCCTTGATTGTTAAGGTGGCGGTTTCGTTGAAGCCGCGCCCTAAGCAGGTGGGTGATCGCTCATGATGCGCAGGGCTTTTAAGATGCGCCAGATGCTCGCGGACGGCGGTATGGGCCAGCGCGGCGGTTCTGGGCGGTGCGGTAGGGCCGGCCAGCACGGCGGCATTA
>CAVFVF010000023.1:16732-28027 GCA_963625925.1 Eggerthellaceae bacterium
GAAGGGCAAACAGGCGCGAACCAAACCGCCGAAGTGCAAATTGGCAAGGTGGTAAAGCTCGATCGCGGCTATCCGCTGGTTCGCTTGGAAACCGGCGAAGAGCTGCGCTGTGAGCACGCAATTGCCATGGTGAAGGGCTCCGATAAGCGAGCCGTGGTGGGCGATAACGTGCGCGTTTCGCTGCCTAGCGGCCACGACAAGGGCATCATCGAAGAAACGCTGCCGCGCAGCACGCGCTTTGTGCGCAAAGACCCTACCGAGCGCGCCCTTCCCCAAACGCTTGCCGCCAACTTCGATTTGGTTATCGTGGCGCAGCCCATCGAAGAAGTGAACGTGCGCCGCCTTGAGCGCGAGCTGGTGCTTGCGCACGAAACCGGGGCGCAGGTAATGGTGGTGCTTACCAAGGCCGACCTGGCCGCATCGCCTGAAGAAGTGGAGCGCGTGCGCCACAGCATCGATGGCTTTGTGGGCAACGATAGGCTGCTGGCGGTATCCGACCGTGCGCCCGAAACGGTGGCTACGCTGGCTGCCGCTATCGCCGAAGGCGACAAAACCGCTGTGCTTATCGGCCGCAGTGGCGTGGGCAAAAGCAGCCTGGTGAACATGCTGGTGGGGCGCAATGTGCAAAAAACCACCGAAGTGCGCAGCGACGGCAAAGGCCGCCACACCACCGTTTCACGTGAAATCATCGACCTGCCGGGTGGTGGCCACATTATCGACATGCCCGGCGTGCGCGGTTTGGGCCTGTGGGATGCCGACGAAGGCATCAACGCCGCCTTCAGCGATGTGGAAGAGCTGGCGCAGAATTGCCGCTTCCGTGATTGCACCCATACCAACGAACCTAACTGTGCGGTTCAAGCAGCGGTTGAGGCGGGCGAGCTTTCTGCCCAGCGCCTTGATTCGTATCTGCGCCTTCGCAGCGAAAGCAAGCAGGTTAAGAAAAAGCGCGAGGAAGCCGAGCGCATTCGTACGCGCAGGGGCCACCCTCGCCGCCGTAAGTAGCGCTCCTTGCCGCTACGTCCCGCCTGCCCCGTCCGGCACGTACGCTGTGCCCGCCCCGCCTCGTCCAGGTGGTGGGATTGTGGGCGCCACAGGCCATGCGGGCTCATGGGGTACAATTCGTTTGCGCCTTTTGGCGGCGCAAGTTAGGGGGACCCGAATGAATCCGGCCGTAATCATACCTTCGTTCTACACTGCACCTACGCGCAAGCGCAGCGTGCCGTCCGATTTGTACGACCATCCCACTCCCGTGAACATGCAGGGCACGCTTGGCCGTTGCCTTGACTCGTTGGCAAACGTGCGCGGTTTGGGCCAGGTAATCGTTATCGTTACCGCCGAAGGCGACGACAATGTTGCCAAGCAAGCCGAAGACCAGGTGCAGCAGCTGGTAGAAAAATACCCGCAGATGCATACCTTGGTAGTGGGCCGCGCCGAGGCTGCTATCGTTCAGCAGCGCTTGGAGCAGCTGGGCTTTGGCGACCAGAGCGAAGCCATCGGCCTTTCGGGCTATTCTTCCATTCGCAACTTAGGCATGGTGCTGGCTCAGGTTTTGGGCTTCGATTCCGTGGTGTTTTTGGACGACGACGAAGTCATCGAAGACGAAGGCTTTCTTGAAAAGGCAATGTATGGCCTAGGCAAGCTCACCAAGAAGGGTATTCCTATCTTGGCCAAGTCGGGCTTTTACTACAACGACGAGGGCTCCTACACCTCCAAGAGCCAAAAGCGCTGGTACAACCATTATTGGCAGCAGGGCCGCGCCTTCAACAACTGGATCAATCGTGCCATGCAAGGCCCGCGCCTTTCGCGTTCTAACCATGTATGTGGTGGCTGCCTGGCGCTGCATAAAGAAACCTTCCGTCGTTTGAGCTTCGATCCGTGGATCAAGCGCGGCGAAGATTTGGACTACCTGCTTAACCTGCGTATGTACGGCTCCGATATCTGGTTCGATAACCAGTGGAGCCTGACGCACCTGCCCCCGCGTGATCGTCACGAGGGCCACAGGTTCTATCGCGATATTTACCGCTGGGTGTACGAGTATTACAAAATCGAATTCAGCCGCGCCCAAATTGACCTTCTGCAAATCAAGCCTTCTTCGCTTATGCCTTACCCGGGCCCGTTCTTGGAGCCGGGCATAACCAAGCGCATCAAGCGCACGGCATTCCTGCGCTCGCTGGTGCGTCCCGACAAAAAGAAGTACCGCGAAGGCGCCAAGGTGGCTGCTAACGAAGCAACCGAATATGCCCAGGAAAACTGCACCAAGTATTTTGAGTACCAGTACACCTGGGGCGACATTATGGCGCGCATGGAATCGGATGCGGGTCTTCGCCAGGCGCTGGTGCAGGCGGCTATTGCCCGCCAGGCCGGCGATGCGGTAGTGGTCGAAGCCGCCCAGGCTACCATTCCGCCCGAAGAGCAGGCCGCAGACGTTTCCGCTGCGATCGATCGCTTTGTTGCTACTAACCTAGACGCTGGACTTACGGGCGAGATTCGCCTGAACATCGAAGAAGACGACGAAGAATAGGACGCGCAAAGCCGCATGGAAACGTTTATAGCCACGGCGCTGGTTGGCATTGTTGTAGGTATCTTCTCGGGCCTTTTGGGCATCGGCGGCGGAACCTTGATGGTGCCAATCTTTCGTTTGGGCTTTGGGCTTTCGGCTTTTGTTTCTACGGCCACTTCGCTGTTTACCATCATTCCCACCAGCCTGGTGGGCTTTGTTACGCACATCAAGAACAAGACGTGCATTCCTAAAATCGGCATCACAGCGGGTTTGGCTGGCGCATGCACCAGCCCTATTGGTGTGTATTTGAACAATGCCTCGCCTGCATGGATGGTTATGCTGGCGGCGGCTATCATCATTGGCTATTCGTCGTACAACATGTTTAAGAAAGCGCTTCGCATCCCTAAGGTGCAGGCAGCCGAAGGCGGCAAGGCGCTTGGCATGGATGTGCAGAAGGCGGCCGAGGCTGCTGCGGCCACGCAGGATGATGGCCCCGATTTCACCTTTACCAAAAAGAGCTTTGCCCAGGCTGTAGGCATCGGCCTTACGGCAGGCCTGGCTTCGGGCTACGTTGGCGTGGGCGGCGGCTTCCTGATGGTGCCCATGTTTATTTCGCTGTTGGGCATTATGATGCGCTACGCTTCGGGCACCAGCCTGGTGGCCATTATGATCTTGGCTATCCCCGGCGTTATCGAACAGGGCATGCTGGGCAACATCGACTACCTGGCTGGCATTGCCATGGCGGTGGGCAGCATTCCCGGCGCGGTTATTGGCGCAAACCTTATTCGTCGCATCCCCGAACGCCAGCTTCGTTTTGTGTTTGGCACCTTCCTAGTGCTGAGCGCCATCGTTTTGCTGGTAAACGAATTCATGGCTATGTAGCTCCTCTGCGCGCAGAGACGTTCTGCAAAAATCCGCGTACAACTCCTAGTGCGCTCTGAATCGGCCCAAACCAATTTTGCGAACCCCAGGGGGGCGGTGGCGCGCAACGGACCCGAACCACCCGCTACCCTGTTCAGTTTCCGAATCGCAGATTCAGAAACTTCATGCGGTCGCTGCTTCATGCATTTGAAGAAGATTTCCTTCGGAAATCTAGCAGGAATTGCTTTCAGAGTGGTTCTCTCCGTTACGCGCCACTGCCCCGACGGGAAATCGCGCGGGTGTGTTATGGTCGATCCTGACGAAAGGATCCCCTTATGGCCAACCCTCGCCACAACCTAACCATCACGCTCGAAATCGCTTCCCTGTGCTTGGCGCTCATTAGTGGCTGCGTGCTGGGCTGGGCGATGTTCGCACCCGACGGCAACTACTTTGTTCTTACGCTTTCGGGCTGCTTGTTCACCGCGTTTTTGCTTATCACCATCGCGCTTATGCTCGATCCCGACCGCGTGCGCGCAAGCCAGTCCATGTCGGTTTTGAATCTGGCAAGTGAAACCCTTGAAGCCATGCAGGACGGCTTCAACAGCGATGGCTCCCAAAAAGTGTGCGAGCTGCTGCTGCCCGCTACTTCGGCCTGCGCTGTTGCCATCACCGACCGCGAAGTGGTTATGGGCTATTCTGGCGAAGGCGCCGAAGATCTGGGCGAACTGGGTGGCCACATCCGTACGGCTGGCACGCGCCGTACCGTGCAAGACGGCAAAACGCGCGTGCTGCGCACCCAAATCGAAGTGGGCCTGCCGCGCCCCATCAAAAGCATCCAGGCTGCAGTTATCGTGCCGCTCAAGCTGGGCGATAGCATTGCCGGCACGCTGAAGTTCTACTATCCCAAGGCATCGCGCATCACCGAAACACAGATTTCGGTAGCAGAAGGCTTTGCCCAGCTGCTTTCCACGCAGATTTCGGCCCTGGCGTTGGAAGAGCAGAAGAAGCTGGCCGCCAGCATGGAGCTAAAGGCCCTGCAGAGCCAGATCAACCCGCACTTCTTGTTCAACATCATCAACACCATGGCATCGCTCGTGCGAACCGACCCCGACAAAGCCCGCGTTATGCTGCGCGAGTTTGCCGTGTTCTACCGCCAAACGCTGGAAAACAGCTCCGACCTTATTCCGCTTTCGCGTGAAGTGGAGCAAACCGTTCGCTACCTTTCGCTCGAACAGGCTCGCTTCGGCGAAGAACGCCTAGCCGTTGAAGTGAACATTTCCGATGAAGTACGCGCTATGCAGGTGCCTGCTTTCATGGTGCAGCCCCTGGCCGAAAACGCAGTGAAGCACGCCATGGCTGCCGAAGGCAAGCTCACCATCTATATTGAAGGCGAGCTGAAGGGCAACGATGTGTACCTGCGCGTTATGGACGATGGCATTGGCATGTCTGAAGAAGCATGCCAGAACATCATGCAGCCCAAATCTGAAACCGGCCTGGGCATTGCCGTGAAAAACATCAACGACCGCCTGCGTGGCTATTATGGCGAAACCGCCTACATGGAAGTAAAGAGCAAGCTGGGCGAAGGCACCCGCGTAACGCTGTTCCTTCCTAGCTGCGCCGAAATGTAGCCCGCCCGCTTCCAATTCCCGGCTGCTTGCCTGCCGCATGGCTTAGAGCGCCTATTTCACCTGGGTTTAAAGTGAAAACAAGTAGTAGCGCCCAGGCGGGTGAAGTGGTCTATAATACGAATGATTATTTGCAAAGATACGAGGAGGCTGTGTTGCTGAAGGCAATCATCGTTGACGACGAAGCACCGGCACGTTCCGAGCTGCGCTTTTTGCTGAGCGAGCTCAATCAAACTGAAGTTGTCGCAGAAGCGGCAAGTGTTCGTGAGGCTATCGAAAAGCTGAAGGAATACCCCTGCGACGTAATGTTCTTGGACATTAACATGCCCGAGGCCACGGGCATCCAGCTGGCCGAGGCTCTGCAGCATTTGAAGTATCCGCCGGCTGTTGTGTTTGTAACCGCATACAGCGAGTTTGCGCTCGATGCATTCAAGGTAAACGCTATCGATTATCTGGTTAAGCCCGTTGAAACCGAGCGTTTGGCTCATGCCCTGGCTCGCGTGCGCGAGCATGTAATGCTGCACGCAAAAGCTCAAAAGGCCGAGCGCATCCCTGTGGAAAAGGGCGGCAAGAAGATCCTTATCAACATCGATGACATTCGCTATGTCATGGCTCGCGACGACTACGCCTATTTGCAAACCGGCGTCGATCGCTTCTTCAGCACCGTAAGCCTGGCTCAGCTCGAAAAGACGCTCGATGGCCACGGCTTCTTCCGCGTGCACCGCGGCTACCTGGTTAACCTTGCTATGGTTAAGGAAGTTGAGCCTCAGAGCGGCGGCACCCTTTTGCTCAAGCTCGATGGCGTTGACGAGAAAATTCCGGTATCTCGCCGCCGAGTTTCTTCATTGAAGAAGGCGCTGGGCCTGTAATCTGCTAAACACTAAAGCGACGGTTTTCGCCGTCGCTTTTTTTGCGTCCAAATTCAGAAAGCTGCAACATGATCCCCCTCAATCCAAAACGAGATGTTGTTCTGTTCGACCTCGACGGCACGGTGCTGGATACCTTCCAGCCCATTCTGGACAGCATGCGCTACGCCACAGAAAAGGTGTTTGGCCAGGCTCTGCCCGACGAAGAGCTTGTTGCCAAGGTTGGCCAGCCGCTGGTTACCCAGATGCAGACCTTTGCCGCCGACCACGGCTATGGCCCCGAAGTGGCCGAAGAGCTAACCGTTACCTATCGCACCCACAACGAGCAAGACCTGCAAGAAAAGTCGGGCCCGTTTGCGGGTGTGCCGCGCGCTATCGATACCCTGCGCGAAAAGGGCTATACGGTGGGCGTGGTTACTTCCAAGCGCGTGTGGTTGGCAACTGAAAGCCTGAAGGCGCATGGGCTCTACGACCTGTTCGCTTGCGTAAACGGCGCCGAAGACAGCGAAGGCCACAAGCCCGACCCCGACCCGCTGTTTGCCGCTGCAAAGAAGTTGGGTGTTTCGCCCGATAGGTGCATTTATGTGGGCGACAGCCCCTACGATTTGCAAGCCGCCAAGGCAGCCGATATGCCCAGCGTTGGTGTTGCTTGGGGTAAGTTCTTTAGCCGCGAAGTGCTGCTAAACGAAATGCCCAGTGTGCTTATCTGCGACCCCAGCGAATTGGTGGGCGCTGTAGAGTTCGCCTCCATCCACTAGTGGGGCCCGCGGCCGACTCGTGCATAGTCCAGCCCGCGCTCGGCCAGGCTCGCACTTCGCTGCGCCCAGCCTGCGCCTTGCTCTGCACGCGCGCCCTGCATTCCGTTCGCGACCCGCGCCCATGTTGCCGCACCCTACGCCTAGCCCAGCGCCACCTGCCCGAGGTGGGGTAGGGGTGTACAATGCGCATATCCGTTAATGCGTATAAAAGGACAAAAACATGAGCACAACTTTTGGCGAAAACCCCGTGGTGGGAATCATCATGGGCTCCCAGTCCGACATGCCCACCATGGAAGCCTGCATGAAGCAGCTCGAAGAGCTGGGCGTTTCCTACGAAGTTAAGGTGGCAAGCGCCCACCGCAAGCCCGCCGAAGTGCATGAATGGGCATCCAGCGCCGTAAGCCGTGGCATTCGCGTTATCATCGCCGCCGCTGGCAAGGCCGCTCACCTGGGTGGCGTTGTTGCCGCCTACACCCCGCTGCCCGTTATTGCCGTGCCCATGAAAACTTCCGATTTGGGCGGCCTGGACTCGCTGCTTTCCATGGTGCAGATGCCCTCGGGCGTGCCCGTGGCAACCGTTGCCATCAACGGCGCAAAGAACGCTGCCATTCTGGCTGTTCAGATGCTGGGCACCGGCAACAGCGAAATGCTGGCCAAGATCGAAAAACTCAAGGCCGATATGGCTGAAGCCTAACTGCCCGAAAGGCAACCTATGTCAAAGCAATTCCTGAAGGGCAACCAAGCCTTTGCCCACGCTGCGCTCGAAGCGGGCGTGCGCGTGTGCGCAGGCTATCCGGGCACCCCTTCTTCTGAAGTAATCGAAACCATCGCCGAAGAACACGCCGCGGGCCGCGCCCATGGTGTGCATGTGGAATGGTCTACCAACGAAAAGGCTGCGCTGGAGCTTTTGGCCGGCGCCGCTTATGCCGGTGCGCGTACCTTGTACACCTGCAAGCAGGTGGGCCTAAACGTTGCCAGCGACCCGCTCATGTCGCTGAACTACGTGGGCGTAAAGGGCGGCACCGTGCTCTACGTGGCCGACGACCCCGGCCCCATTTCTTCGCAAACCGAACAGGACACGCGCCGCTTTGCCTCATTTGCCAAGGTGCCCGTGTTCGACCCGGCAACGCCCGAGCAGGGTTGCGCCATGATGGCCGCCGCATACGATCTTTCCGAAGCGTACAACACGCCGGTAATCATGCGTCCTACTACGCGCGTTTGCCATGCATCCACTTATTTTGATGTGGCGGAAGAAACCACCGCGCGCCAGCCCGAAGGCTTTGAGCGCGACAGCAAGTGGGTAATCTTCCCCAAGCGCTCGTATAAGGGCCATGGCGAAATCAACGAGCGCCTGCCCAAGATTTCCGCCGATTTTTCCAGCGCAGAATACGACCAGTTCAACCCCCAGGTTCAGGTGGGTGAAGCCCCCGTATTTGGCATTGTGGCAGGCGGTATTTCGTACGCATACGCGCGCGAAGCCCTGCGCATGTTGGAAGAAGAAGCCGCTGCGGGCAAGCTTGTTTGGGCCGAAGGCGCCGTGGCCGCGCCCGTGCTGCCGCCTACGTGCGAAGGCGGCTTTTGCACCATGGGCGGCCCCGCTTATGGCCAGCCCGTCAATGCGTTGCCGGCTTACCGCGTAATGCAGGTTGGCACGCCCTACCCGTTCCCGGAGGCTCGCGCTCAGCGTTTTGCCGAAGGCCTTGAAGAAGTTATTTGCTTTGAAGAGCTCGACCACGTGCTTGAAGACGAAATGCTCAAGCTGGCAGGCCGCACCCACGGCGCCTACGCCGTGCACGGCAAGCTCACCGGCGAAACTACTACCCGTGGCGAAAACACGGTAGATGCCTTGGCCGAACAGCTGCGCGCTTTCTTTGGCGTTAAGCTGGCCCAGCCCCAGCAGGTGCTGGCAGCCCCCGCAGTTGGCGCTGCGCTTGAGGCTAACGCCGAGCGCACCGAAGCTCCGGCCCGCCCGCCCATGTTGTGCCCGGGCTGCCCGCACCGCGGTTCGTTCTATGCGGTTAAAACCGCGCTCAACCGTCCTAGCGACGGTATCTTCTGTGGCGATATTGGCTGCTACACGTTAGGCAACGCCAAGCCGCTCGATGCGGTAGATACCTGCCTGTGCATGGGCGCCGGCATTACCGTGGCGCAAGGATTTTCGGTTGTAGAGCCTGGCAAGAAGGCGCTTTCATTTGTGGGCGATTCAACCTTCTTCGCCAGCGCCATGACGGGCATTGCCAACGCGGTATACAACCAGCACGACATAACCGTGTGTGTGCTGGACAACGCCACCACTGCCATGACCGGCAGCCAGCCCCACCCCGGCACCGGCGTAACCCTGATGGGCCCCAAAAGCACGCCCATCAGCATCGAAGCCGTGCTGCGCGCGTTGGGCGTAACGGTTATCACCCGTGCAAACCCGCTTCGCCTGGACGAAGCGCGTGAAGCAGCACGTAAAGCCATCGAATTCGACGGCCCTTCGGCCATCATCTTTGAAAGCCCGTGCGTAAAGCTCATCAAGCCGGGCAAGCCCGTGGAATTCAACCCCGAGCCCTGCACCGGCTGCGGCAAGTGCGTGCTCAAAATCGGGTGCCCCGCGCTTTCGTGGAATAAGGAAGCCCGCCAGCCTGTTGTGGATGTTTCGCTGTGCAACGGCTGTGGCCTGTGCACGTATTTGTGCGAAAGCGGCGCGCTTACGTGCGAAGGCAACGAAGGGAGCGCCCAATGATCAACATTTCCATTGCCGGCATTGGCGGCCAAGGCAGCGTTTTGGCTGCCAAGATTCTGGCCGAAGCCGCCCGCAGCAAAGGCTGGCAGGTTCGTTCCACCGAAACTACGGGCATGGCCCAACGCGGCGGCGATGTTATGAGCCACTTGCGCATGGGCAATAACGGCGAAGAGGTTTTCAGCCCGTTGCCGGGCAGCGCCTCGGCCGATTTGGTTATTGCGCTGGAGCCGGGCGAAGCTCTGCGCGCACTGCACTTGCTAAAGCCCGAAGGTGTGCTGGTTACGGCGCAATCGGGCGTGGCGCCCACGGTTTCCAACTTCCGTGCGCCCGCCTACAGCCCCGCCGAAATGGTGGAAGCTCTGCGCGCAAGCGGCGCCCGCGTGGTGGCCGTAAACGACGTGGAGCTGTGCCGCCAGCTTGGTAGCCGCAAGGCCCTCAACATAATTATGCTGGCCAGCGCCCTTGCCGCGGTAAACGACCCAGCCAACCAAAGCGCGCTTGCAGGCGTGCTTACTCTGGCCGACATGCGCGCGGTTATCCCCGCCTGCGTAAAGCCGCGCTTCGTTGAAATGAACCAACAGGCCATAGCGCTCGTTGAAGCCGCCGCGGCGTGCTAAAGTAACCCCCACCGCAATTTTTAGAAAGGCAAGCTGATGGATTTAACCACCGAACAGTTCGACCTTATTAAAGAGCAGTTCAAAACCCTGAAAGAACGCTCTCCGTTTTACGCCAAGAAGTTCGAAGGCATCGATCTTTCCGACGTGCAAACTCAGGCCGACTTCGAAAAGCTTCCCTTTAGCGAAAAGGCCGACCTGCGCGAGGTATACCCGCTGGGCCTGGCTGCCGTTCCTGAAGAAAAGATTGTGCGCATCCATTCTTCTTCGGGCACCACGGGCATTCCGGTGGTAATTCCCTACACCCAAAAAGACGTGCAGGATTGGGCCACCATCTTTGCGCGCTGCTATGAAACTGCCGGCATCACCAATACCGACCGCATTCACATTACGCCTGGTTATGGCCTGTGGACGGCGGGCATTGGTTTTCAGCTGGGTGCCGAAAAGCTGGGTGCCATGGCTGTGCCTATGGGCCCGGGCAACACCGAAAAGCAGCTGCGCATGATGCAAGACATGCAGAGCACCGTTCTGTGCGCCACTTCTTCCTATGCACTGCTGCTGGCCGAAGAAATTGCCGAGCGTGGCATTCGCGGCAACCTGGCATTGCGCAAGGGCGTTATTGGTTCCGAGCGCTGGGGCGAAAAGATGCGCCATCGCATCGAAACCGAGCTTGGCATCGAAATCTTCGATATTTACGGCCTTACCGAAATCTACGGCCCGGGCATTGGCATTTCGTGCAAGGAGCACAATGGCATGCACCTGTGGAGCGATTTTGTGTACGCCGAGGTTGTTGATCCCAAAACCGGCGAGCCTGTGCCCGACGGCGAAGTGGGCGAACTGGTGCTTACCACGTTGCGTAAGGAAGGCGCGCCGCTTATTCGTTATCGCACGCACGACCTTACGCGCATCATCCCGGGCGATTGCGCATGCGGCATGCATCACCCGCGTATCGACACGCTGGTGGGCCGTACCGACGATATGTTCAAGGTAAAGGGCGTAAACATGTTCCCGGCTCAGGTGGAAGAGGTTATTTCCGCCACTTCGGGCACTTCTTCGGAATACCAGGTGATGATCGAGCACATCATGGGCCGCGATGTTCTTACCGTGCTGTTCGAAACTGCACTGGAAGGCGACGACCTGAAGCGCTGCGAAGAAGAGCTGGCCCTTATCTTCAAGGCGAAGATTGGCTGCACGCCCGATGCCAAGGGTGTGCCCATGGGCGAGCTTCCTCGCTCCGAAAAGAAGACCCAGCGTATCTTCGACAGCCGCTACTAAGGCAACGTACGCGAGCTAACCCGCCTAAGCAACCAAACCAATCAAGGCCGCCTTCGGGCGGCCTTTTT
>CAVFVF010000024.1:0-27585 GCA_963625925.1 Eggerthellaceae bacterium
TTGGTAATTCCCCATTATGGCACACAGAAGGCCCCAGCCAGCAATTACCCCAAGTGGCTTACCAAGTAGCAACAAAAACTAAAGCAACCGTTTCATGAAACAGGAAGCAAATCCTAAATAGTTGTTAAACGGAAATGGCAAATGACGGTTTGTCGCATAATTTAAGTAACAAACGAAAGGAAGAGCCTTGACCGCTATCTTGCCCATCGAAGGCGATCCAACCATCCGCCTTGCCACAGAGTTTTCGCTCACCAAACACGGCTATGCCGAAAGCTCGTGCGAAGACGGCACTTCTGGCTATGAAACCGCTCTTTCTATTGAGCCTGACCTGGTTTTACTAGATGTAATGCTTCAAGGCATGGACGGTTTTGAAGTCGCAAAGCGCCTGCGCTCTGTTCTTGACGAATACAGCGATTACACCTTTATTCACACGGTGCATGGCATGGGATACCGTTTCGAACCCATAAAGAAAACTGAAGAATAAATGAGCTTTCTTTTCGCCGACAAACAACAGCATGAAAGCCCTTCGAAGCGTTGGCAGAAGCGCTTTATCTTGGGATACCTTGTTATCGCCGCTGCCTTTGTGGTGTTGTCTGCTATACTTCTTAAACGTTGTGTCCGGGATGTGGCGCAGTTTGGTAGCGCGCCTGCTTTGGGAGCAGGATGTCGCAGGTTCGAATCCTGTCATCCCGACCATCTTTTTGCGGGTGTAGTTCATTGGTAGAACCTCAGCCTTCCAAGCTGATGAGGCGGGTTCGATTCCCGTCACCCGCTCCAGTTAATTCAACGACCAAGGAAATGTTCCTTGGTCGTTTTTGTTTCAACTCCCCTTGAGGGAATCGAACCCAAATTTCTACTGCAGTTTAGCTTTCAGTTCCCGCAGGGCATTTCCGCGATGAGAAATGCTGTTCTTTTGAGCCTGCGTAAGCTCGGCCATGGTGAGCTTGCCTTCATAGAGATCAGGCAAAAACAGCGGATCGTACCCAAAACCGTTTTCGCCCACCAGCTCAAAGCCAATCTTGCCTTCAACAAAGCCTTCGGCAACCGTTTCGATACCATCTTCATCGATGAAAACCAGCACGCTAGCAAAACGAGCCGTGCGGCTTTCGGCTGGCACTTCTGCCAGCTCATGCAAGAGCTTGGCGTTGTTTGCTGCATCATTGCCGTCTTCGCCGCTGTAACGCGAAGAATACACGCCAGGCGCACCGTCCAACGCATCAACAATCAAGCCCGAGTCGTCCGCCAAAACCGCAATGCCGGAAAGCTCATGTGCGGCGCGCGCCTTGATGCGTGCGTTTTCAAGAAAAGTCGTGCCATTTTCTTCAGGATCGGAAACCAAGCCAGCATCGCGCAAGCTCTTGAATTCCCAGCCTTCGAAGTTAAGAGCAGTTTCAATCTCTTCAACCTTATGAGCGTTATTGGTAGCGATAACCACGGTTTTGGTCATTGCGGCCCCTTTCGTGAGCTATAAAACAACATGCTCCACATTGCCCAAAGGCATACGCAGAACACGCTCGCCAAAATTGGCAAAATCATCAATGTTTTCCGAAGAGCTGGCAAAGCGTCGCATGGGTTTGTTGCCCGGCTGCGCCAACTCATCGCGGCGAAGGAGCAAATCCTTACAGTCCAGCGCAACTTCGGTTGCTGAGTTAATGAGCTTTACATTAGTGCCCACCACTGCCCCAATTAGGGCCTTTAGTAACGGGAAATGAGTACAGCCCAAAACCAAGGTGTCGATGTCGCATCGACGCAGCGGGTCCAAATAATCCTGCGCAATCTCTTGAAATTCAGGGCGAATATACACCTTGGAAGCCAGTGAAGTGTAATTTTCGATGGGCCCCTTGGCCATAGTGATTCCCAGTTCAGCGATTTCGACGAAGCGCGGCGTAGCGGTACTGAAAACCGTAATACCGGCATCGATATTGCGGATAGCTCGGGTGTAAACGCCCGAATCAACCGTGCCTTGGGTAGCGATAACTCCAACGCGCCTGTTGTGGGTAGCGCGCGCGGCAGCACGGGCGCCCGGCTCGATAACACCGATAATGGGAATATCGAATTCACGCTGCGCAGCTTCCAAGCCAGCAGCAGTTGCCGTATTGCAGGCAATAACGATCATCTTCACATTTTGCTGCACCAGCCACGAGCAAATCTTAAGAACAAAGCCCTTTACTTCTTTTGGGTCGCGCGGACCATAAGGGCAATGCATGGTGTCGCCGTAGTACACCACATTTTCTTCAGGCAGGAGCTTAACTATTTCGCGCGCTACCGTAAGGCCACCAAAACCAGAGTCGAACACGCCAATTGGACGGTTATCGAAACCCACGAAAAGCTCCTTCCTTCAGTTATCGAAAAGCCCTGCAATTGCAGGGCCAACCAGTAAATTTGGCACGCCCAGGGGGATTTGAACCCTCGACCTTCGGATTAGAAGTCCGCTGCTCTATCCAGCTGAGCTATGGGCGCACAAGTAAGAAGTATAACGCAGGCCGCATGCGCCAACGGTTACCGCAAAAACCCAACAGCAAACAGCCAAAAGAAAGGGCCGCACATGCGGCCCCGGTGGTTATTCGTGGGTAATAATGCAAACACCCCTGCTCAGATTTTCATAGAACCACTTAGCGTCCGAAGTGGAAAGATTTACGCAACCATGGCTGCCATTGGTTTTGTAGCGGGTACCGCCAAAGCTCGACTGCCACGAAGCATCGTGGAGGCCCACCGAATTACCAACAAAGGGCATCCAGTACTGAACCTTGGTTTCGTAATCCTTTTCGCCATTGCTCTTGTAACCAATAAGAGTAGAGGGGCTTTGCTTGTCATTGAGGTAATACACGCCCGTAGGAGTTGCACGGCCGGAAACGGGCTTGCCCGAAACAACGCCACAAGAATGCAGCAGCGTGCCATTAGCGTCATAGTACCTTGCGGTTTGCTCGGAAAGGTCAACGTCAACATATGCGCCCCAATCGCGGGCGCCGGCGCCATTATAGGTAGCGCCCGTCTGGCTGCAAGGAATGTCGATGGTGGTAGCGCCACCTTCAACAAGCGTGTTGTATACGGTGTCTGCCAGCGAATCGGTATCAACCTTCCAGCCATAGCTGCCGCCCGAAACACTGCAGGTTTTGCCATCTTCGCGCGTCCAGGTGCGCTTGGATCCAACCGTGTTCATGCCAGAAGACTTTTCATCAACCCATTCGGTAAGCAAATCTTTGCTAATTCCAAGGCTGTAATCGGCAGGCTCAATATAGAGCCAGCTTCCAAACGTAGCTTTATCGATGGTTGCCGCCTTTACCGAGCCGTTGAGCATAAGGGAAACAGCGCTGGGGAACATGCTATTGGCCTTCTGCAGAACATCTGACATGCGAGAATCGGCCACAACAATTTCGGGCTTGATAAGCTCATCGGAAGTTACTTCGCATTCGGTGCGCATTTCGCGCAGGCATTGGCCTGCCTTGGTGCAAAGCTTTTCATAATCGATCTGCTTTCCGTAAACCTCGGCCTTCGGGACAAACGAATCGGTGGCTTCGCTATACGTAATGGTTGCATTATGCGAAGCGTCTTTATCTTTGTTAAAGGCTTCTACCTGGGTTTTAATAACCTCATCGATAGAATCTGCCTGATATTCGGCAACCACCACATCAGAAATGTCGTGCTGCTTGAAGCATTCAACAGGCCATGCGAAATTGTTCTGCTTTGCAGCGGCATCCTTGGCAATAGCAGCAGAATCCAGCGAAACGGAAGTTTCGCCCTTGGCAAAGCTATAAGAAAAGCCTTGGCCAGAAATTGAAAGCGAATAACTTTCAGCCTGCTGCTGAATCTTAGAGGCCAGGCTATCGGCAGATGCCAAGGAAACATCTTCGTTGTTAAGGGAGGTGTTGGGGAAATAGTGGCTGCTAAAGAACAGGGCACCGCCGCCGTAAATGGCAGCAAGCAATAGAACAATTACACCCAGAACAATAAACGGTGTTTTGGACTTAGGCTTTGAAGCCTGCCCGCCCTGAGGGGCATAGCCGCCCACCTGTGGCATTCCGCCTGTTTGGGCTGGATTGTATGCAGGCATTTTTTGAGAATTGCCAGCTTTGGGCATTTGGGTGGTTGCACCAGCTTGAGCAGTAGGTTGCTGCGCGTGCCTACCCTGGGGAGCGTTATTCTTGTTGCCCTTCATGTATACAAAATCACTTTCTGCATGTGTTCATTTAATAGCTTGAACATTCTAACGCTAAACAGGCAAAACAACCGTTGAAATAAGGTGTATTCAACCTACTTTTTGCTAAATGCACTACCCCTTCATTCGCAAGACTGCAAAGCTTCGAAACAAAGCCCCTTTGGAAAGCCCTTATAACCAGTACTCAAATCTGCGAATAACCAAACCTATTGCCCCAAAATTCCAAACCCGTAATATGAATGCCACTCGAATTAAACGATTTGGAAACACCAAAACAGAAAGGAACTTCAATGCAGAACTCCCTCGCAAAGAAGAGCGCACTCGGCTTGTTTGCCGCAGTGCTGGCTCTGGGCATTGGCGCCCTGGCCCTAACCGGTTGCTCTAGCAACTCCTCCAGCTCCAACGATAAGAAGATTACCGTTGCCGCTGTACCTACCCCTCATGCAGAGGTGCTTACCAACGCGGTAGCACCCATCCTTGAAAAGGAAGGCTACACGCTTGAGGTTAAGGAATTCACCGATTACGTTCAGCCCAACACGGTAACCGAGCAAGGCGAAGTAGATGCTAACTACTTCCAGCATGGCCCTTACCTGGAAAACTTTAATTCCGAGCAGGGCACCCACCTGGTATCCGTTGCCAGCATTCACTTTGAGCCCATGGGCGTGTACTCCAAGAAGGTAACTGATCTTAAGAGCGTTTCCGACGGTGCAACCGTGGCTGTTCCCAACGACGCCACCAATGAAGCTCGTGCACTTCTTCTGCTGCAGCAGGAAGGCCTTATCACCCTGAAGGACGGCGTTGGCGTAAACGCCACGGTCAACGACATCGTTTCCAACCCCAAGAACCTGCAGATCAAGGAGCTTGAAGCTGCAAACGTTCCCAATGTTGTAGAAGACGTTGACTTCGCCTGCATCAACGGTAACTACGCAATCGCCGCTGGCTTTAAGGTAAACACCGACGCATTGGCCGTAGAATCCGCTTCCTCTGATGCTGCTAAGACCTACGCAAACCTGCTGGTTGTTAAGGAAGGTAACGAAAACTCCGACAAAATTCAGGCCCTGGCAAAGGCCCTGAACTCCGACGAGGTTCGCGATTACATCAACAACAACTACCAAGGCGCGGTAGTTCCGGTCTTCTAAGACTGGTTTACATACCCTCTGAACAGAAAAGGCCACCTACGCAGGTGGCCTTTTCTTATGCAGTAGGGAAAAATAACCGCCTACTTGTTTTCGATTTGTCCGATGTTTTTCAACTCAATGCTGATAAGGCCATTTGGCATGCTGGCAAACGAAATAAAGTCGGAATTATGCGCATATTCGGAAGGGAAAGTAATTTCGATGCCGGTGTCGGTGCGGATCTTATGATTGCGCGTAATGCGCTCAGCGGCTTTTTTGTCTACGCGCACCTGCTCTGGAATACGCTCTTCTGCAACCGATTCCATAAAGCGCTCTTGCAAGGGCTCATCTTCAAACACCTCTTCAGCAAGCTGACGAGGCTCAACTCCCCTGCCCTCTTCGGCAGCTTCCGTTACATAGGCTTTGGCTCGGCTGAGAGCAACCGTAGTGTTGGCTCCGTACTCTACGGCCACCTCTTCAACCAGGTTGGTGATTTCGTCGATTACTTCCTTGCTCGATGCCTCCATAGAGCATTGCAGCAAGCCATCGGGAATAAGAAACGTATCCTGACCTGCAATGGAGCGCAACTTGTCCTGAAAGGCCACATTTAGGCTGCGTGATTCTATGATTGCAAAGGACGAAACTTTTTGCGAAGGGCTTGGCATAATGGCGTGATGGCGTTCAATTTGATTCGTTGCCACACCTTCGTCGTTGTAGCCGATGGAATGAATATAAGCCTGCTTGCTTTCCAGCAAGAAAAGGGCAAAATAACGATTCACGCGCCCCTCAAACGAAGCCTCTATTTCTTCTTCGCTTGCCGCTCCTTCAAGCTTGGTTTCTTCCTCGAAATCCACCACCAACAAATCGGTGCTCTCCGATTTGCTCATACGGCCAAGTTCGCCGGCCAAGTATTCGCCAATCTGAACCGAGATGTCGACAAAACCCTTTTGGCCTGCAAAATATGAACGGAGTTCAGGAGCAAAGCTGCTTTCAGGCGAAAATTCGCCATGCTTGTTGTCGATGTGAGTTAGATACTTGTTGGCCTGCTTGGTTACATAGCTTTTAATTTGCCTGTTTTCCAAATCGAGCTCGGCCTGAGAGTACACATTCACGCATGATGTGAAATCGAACACATGAAGAATTGCATGATTGATGCGCAGCATTGCGCTCCTTTCGTATGGGGCTTTTGAAACAATACCACGCAGTAAGCAGCAAAGCGCAACATTGGAGCATAGCTGCAAAACGGAATTCTGTTATGCCTGCATGCTATACTTCAATACTCGAAATAGCTATTTGCGCAGGACGCTGCATATTAAACATTAGGAGCATGCACGGTATGGGTTGTGCGGTAATCGGGTGCGGCAAGGCTTTGCCCGTTCTTTCAGTTAAGAACAATGATTTTGTATCGCTGGTGGATACCTCGGACGAATGGATTACCAAACGCACCGGCATTCAGTCGCGTCGAATTTCTACCACCGAAACCAACGTAGACTTAGCAGAATCCGCTGCCAAGCAGGCCCTTGGCTGGGAAGCAGGTGGCTATTCCCAGCAGCGCATCGATGCCGAATCGATCGACCTAATTATCTATTCCACCGTTTCACCCGACTCCATTGTGCCTTCCTGTTCAGCAATGCTGCGCAAGCGCTTAGGCCTAGAAAACGCTGCAGCTTTCGACATCAATGCAGCTTGTACGGGCTTTGTATATGGCATGAGCGTTGCCGAGTCGATGCTTGCTGCTTCTGCCCCTGGCGCTGCTGGAGCGGCTGGCCGCAATCCCTTCAAACGCGCACTGGTAATAGGTTCAGAACGCATTAGCCGAATCACAAATTGGGAAGACAGGGCAACCTGCATTTTATTGGGCGATGGAGCCGGTGCCGCCGTAATTGAATGGCGCGAAAATGAGCGCGGTATTTTGGCCACTTACATCGTTAACGATACCGACAAAGACAACGCCCTTACCTGCCCTATGTCATTTGATTCTAAGCAGCCTTTTGGCAAAAACGGTCCATCCGCTGAAGTGATGGAAGCCCCCGACCCCAGCATTGCAAAAATCGATGAAGAAGTGGGCGTTGCCGAAGAAGTGCAAAACGGGCGTGCACGCCAGCTTTTGTACATGCATGGCCAAAAGGTGTTCAAGTTTGCCGCGATGGCGATGGGTCGTGCAATTGAAGAAGTTTGCCAGCGTGCTGGCGTTGGCGTTGATGAAATCAAATGCATTGTGCCCCATCAGGCCAACGAACGCATCATCAAATACGCTGCCAAGAAGTGCGGCATTAGCCTAGACAGGTTTGAGGTGAGCATTGCTCAGCGCGGCAATTCTTCTTCAGCCTGCGTACCCATGGCTCTTGCCGATGCTTACGAAGAAGGAAGAATCCAACCTGGCGACAAGGTGATTCTTGTGGCCTTTGGTGGAGGGTTCACCAGCGGCGCTGTGCTGTTTGAAGCCTAAGCGATACATTTCAAACACATACGAAAAAAGGTCTGCCGTCAGGCAGACCTATAAACAGTGGTGGAGGCGCGGAGAATCGAAGCGGGCGCGGTTCGCGACCGCTGGGCTTGCCCGCCTTCGGCGCGCTACGCCCTTGCGCGGCGAAACGTGCCACTGGCACGTTTCTTCACCCGCGCAATGCAGGCGGAGTTCGATTCTCCGTAACCATACCGAAAGAATAAAAAAGCAGATCCTCACTGCCGTTCGCACCAAAATCAGCGAGGGCGCGTCCAGTGCATCAGGTTCGTGGGCTTGGAAAGGCGAAGCGTACTCCGTACGTGAGCCTTTTCAAGCACGCGAAGATGAGGTGCTGGGCACGGCCGCAGCGTCATAGCGTCTCATACGACGAAAAAAGGTCTGCCGTAAGGCAGACCTAAAAAACGTGGTGGAGGCGCGGAGAATCGAACTCCGGTCCATACTAAATCATCAACGAGGCTCTACAAGCTTATTCAATGTTTAAGCTTCGAGATGGTCAGACCCATTGACAGGTCCTAGGCCAGCTCTAGCGGGTTCAATCTTAGCCTTGCGCATACCAGCTACATCGCAAGGAGCGTTCTCCTAAAAATGATAACGACAACGGGTGCGGAGACATTCCCCGCGTCGTCACGCTGCGATTAAATTAAGCAGCGAGGGCCAGCTGGCCCTGAGTGTTAGATTTGCCAATTAACTTGACGGTACCCCTGTTTTACGTGGCGAGGAGACCACGACCTGCTCCTCGGATCCGACTTACCATGTCGAAACCAGTCGCCCCCAAATGGGGTTATTCCCCTGTGAAAGTGCAGCAACCAAGCGTTGCGAGATACCTATTCTACTCGCAGTGAATTGGTTGTCAAAAAAAGAAAGGCCCCGAAGGGCCTTTCTGCAAAGCTCAAAGGTTGAACTACTTGTTTGCCAGAGCTGCGTGAGCTGCTGCCAAACGAGCCAGCGGTACGCGATAAGGCGAGCAGCTGACGTAATCAAGGCCAATGCCGTAGAAGGTCTTGATGGAATCCGGGTCGCCGCCATGTTCGCCGCAAACACCGCAAACGATGTCGGGATTGCCCTGATGGCCCAGCTCAACGCCCATCTTAACCAGCTTGGCAACGCCAGGATCAACGGTTGCGAAGGGGTTGTAGGGCAGGATGCGCTCTGCCAGGTACTGATGGATGAATTCTGCCTCAACGTCGTCACGAGAGAAACCGAAGGTGGTCTGCGTGAGGTCGTTGGTGCCGAAGCTGAAGAAGTCTGCCTTGGTGGCAATTTCATCGGCGGTAACAGCGGCACGAGGAAGCTCGATCATGGTACCGATCTTGATGTCAAGCTCAACACCCTGCTCAGAAGCAACCTGGGCAATAATGCCCTCGGCCTGCTCGCGGAGCTTAGCAAGCTCAGGAACAACAGATACCAAAGGAATCATGATTTCGGGCTGCGGGTTCAGGCCCTCCTTCTTAAGTTGAGCAGCAGCGGTTGCGATAGCGCGAACCTGCATCTCGGCCAAGATGGGATACTTGATTGCCAGGCGGCAGCCACGAAGACCCAGCATGGGGTTAGCCTCTGCGAAGGAGTCGATCTGCTCCATAAGAGCACGCTTCTTCTCGATTACAGCAGGATCGCCACCGGTGGCCTCGAGCTTAGCAATTTCAACGTCAAGAGCACGAGCGCTTTCAAGGAACTCATGCAGCGGCGGGTCGAGCAGACGAACGATAACCGGCAGGCCATCCATAGCACGGAACATGCCCAGGAAGTCGCCCGTCTGAGCCTCGAACAGATCAGCACATGCCTTTTCGCGAACTGCTTCATCGTCGTTCAGGATAAAGGTTTGAATGATCTGCTTACGCTCACCCAAGAACATATGCTCGGTACGGCAAAGGCCAATACCCTGTGCGCCAAACTCGCGAGCAAGCTGTGCATCTTCGGGGTTATCGGCATTAGCGCGAACACCCATGGTGCGGAATTCGTCGGCCCACTCAAGGATGGTGTCCAGATCGCCAGCGAGCTCGGGCTGAACCAGCTCAACTGCGCCCAGAACAACGATACCGGTGGTACCGTCGAGCGAAATCATATCGCCTTCCTTGATAACGATATCGGTGCCGGAAATAGTTGCCTGCTTGGCTTCAGCATCGATCTTCAAAGCATCAACGCCGCAAACACAGGGTGCACCCATGCCACGAGCGATAACAGCAGCATGAGAGGTCTTACCGCCATGAGAGGTAAGAACGCCCTCTGCGGCAATCATGCCAGCCAAGTCGTCGGGAGTGGTTTCCCAACGTACCAGAACGGTCTTGCGGCCTTCCTTGGCAGCAGCAACAGCGTCTTCAGCAGAGAAAACAGCTTCGCCAACAGCAGCGCCAGGAGAAGCATTGAGGCCCTTGGCAACTACGTCGTAGTCGGCCTTGGCGTCGAACTGCGGGTGCAGGAGCTGGTCGAGCTGCTCGGGGTCTACGCGCTGAACAGCCTCTTCCTTGGTGATGAGGCCTTCCTGCTCCATTTCGATGGCGATGTGCAGAGCTGCAGCAGCGGTACGCTTGCCAACGCGGGTCTGAAGCATCCAGAGCTTGCCCTGTTCGATGGTGAATTCGATGTCGCACATGTCGCGGAAGTGGTTTTCGAGGATGGTGAATACGCCCTCGAGCTCTGCGCCAGCCTCTTCAAGGCCGGGGGTGTTTTTGAGCTCAGCGATGGGGCTGGTGTTACGGATACCAGCAACAACGTCTTCGCCCTGAGCGTTTACCAGGTAGTCGCCGTAGAATTCCTTGGCGCCATTAGCGGGGTTGCGGGTGAATGCAACGCCGGTAGCAGAGGTGTTGCCCTTGTTGCCGAAAATCATGGACTGAACGTTTACTGCGGTGCCCAGATCGTCGGAAATCTTGTTCTGCTTGCGGTACAGGATTGCACGAGGGTTGTTCCAAGAACCAAATACAGCCTCGATTGCCAGCTGCAGCTGAACGTCGGGGCTCTGCGGGAACTGAACAGAACCGTCTACCACCAAAGAGGGGTATTCGCTTGCGCTAACGTTCTGCGTAAAGATCTTCTTGAATTCGCCAACGAGCTCCTGCAGGTCTTCTGCAGTAAGGTCGGTGTCGGATTCTACGCCGCGAGAGCGCTTCATCATGTTGATGGCGTTCTCGAACAGATCGCCGTCCAGGCCCATAACTACGTTAGAGAACATCTGGATAAAGCGGCGGTAAGAGTCCCATGCAAAACGGGGGTTTTCGGTCTGCTTGATAAGACCGTTGATGGACTGATCGTTAAGGCCCAGGTTAAGAACCGTGTCCATCATGCCGGGCATGGACATAGGAGCGCCGGAACGAACAGAAACCAGCAGCGGATCTTCCGCATCGCCGATCTTCTTGCCGATACGAGCTTCCAAGTCGAGGCGGTATTCCTGGATAGTGTCCAAAACGCCCTCAGGCCACGTGTTGTTAGAGTTTGCGTACTCCATGCACGTCTGGCAGGAAATCGTGAATCCCGGAGGTACCGGCAAGCCGATGTTGGCCATCTCGGCAAGGTTTGCACCTTTGCCACCCAGGACGGCCTTCATGTTAGTGTTGCCCTCCGTAACGTTCTTGCCGTCTGCGTCCTTGCCGAATGCATAGACGCGCTTAAGTTGGTCTGTCACCATCTTCTCCTTAGACTAAACGTTTCTTTACTAATCTCGCGGGCCGAAAGCCTGCGGATGAGCACTTTCATAATAACGTATGATTTCCTGTGCAGTTTCTTCAATTGCCCTGTTATCGGTACGAATTACCAGGCAACCGAGCTTGCGCATAAGGGCTCGTGCGCTTTCCAGGTCTTGGTATACGCACTCCAAATCTGCATATGAAGCCGCCACATTGCTGGCATTTCCCAAGCGACGCTTACGAATATTCGAAAGAATGTCGGGCGAAATGATTAGTCCGAACAAGCGACTTGCGTCAACTTTGTAAATCTCTTTAGGCGGCTCGCTTTGGGGGTCGAGCGGCACATTGGCCACTTTATAGCCCATCTGAGACAGATAAATAGAAAGCGGAGTTTTGGACGAACGCGAAACACCAATAAGAACAATATCGGCTTCGGGAAGGTCTTGCGGGTTGCGGCCATCGTCATGCGAAATGGTGAATTCCATAGCCTCGATACGGCGGAAGTAGTATTCGTTGACCGAATGCTGGCGCCCGGGAATAAATTGAGCATCTTTGCCCGTTGCCTGAGTAAGGGCCTTTAGGGCATCGCCCATAACGTCTACGGCAACCACGATGTCGGAGTTTTCCTGCACATAATATTCCAACGCCCTACGCTGCTCCACGCCAACCAGCGTGTAGTACAAGATGAACGGTGAAATGCCACGCTCCCTGTGGAACCTTACGTGCTCGTCCAGATCATCGATCATGCCCTGGGCGGAATCCACTCGGGGCAAAATCTCCATTGCCGGATCGTAGACGTCAAAGCATGCGGTTGCCGCACGAATAAGCGTCTGAGCCGTGGTGCCCACCGAATCGGAAATTACATGAATAACGGGAAAGCCGTCATGTTGCTTGCCCTGCGTCATCCAATTCTTCATTCAGAACCCTCCCTTACATAAAAAACGGCCCCAAAGCGGGGCCGTATAAGTGCATTGTTACTTAGCCTTCGAAAGCAAGGCAAAGTCGGCAACGTTGCCAAAAACGCCAACGAAGCGGTTTAGCAGCCTGAGCCTGTTCTGGCGAAGCGCCATGTCTTCATCCATAACCATTACCTCTTCAAAGAAGGCATCGATAGGAGTGCGAAGGTCGGCGAGCTTTGCCAGAGCATCGGCGTATTTGTCGGCCTTCAGGGCAGAATCAACAGCGGCTTCAGCAGCGCAAACGGCCTGAAGAAGCTGCGCCTCTACTTGGCTAAGCAGGCCTTCATCAACTTGAGTGCCCAATTCAGCTTCGCGAAGGTTATTGGCACGTGCATACGCGGTTGCCAGATTCTCGAAGGTTTCGGGCTGGTTGTTGCGTGCCTGCTCGAGTGCCGTAACGCGGTTGATAATTTCAACCGGCTCCTGCACGCCAGCGGCCAAAACAGCATCGATGGCATCGGGATTGGAGCCCGCATCGCGCACCATAACCTTGGTTCGGGTTACGAAGAACTCGATTACCTGGCTGCGCACTTCGTCAAAATCGAATTCAATGCCCTGGTTGGCATACGAATGAAGTGAAGCGTCGATTGCCGGCAACAGCTGCACATTGATATCGTCGCACTGAAGCATGGCAACAATACCGATGGCGCTTCGGCGCAATGCAAACGGATCGGAAGAACCAGTAGGGCCCTGGTTAACACTGAACAGGCCGCAAACGGTATCGAGCTTGTCGGCCATGGCCACAACCTTGCCAACCGCCGTATCGGGCACAACGTCGCCAGCAAAACGCGGGCGATAATGCTGCTCGATGGCCTGAGCCACCTGAGAGGTTTCGCCGCTGGCGGCGGCATAGTAGCTGCCCATAACACCTTGAACGCTGGTAAATTCGATAACCGCGCTGGTAACCAAGTCGGCCTTGCACAAGTGGGCGGCACGTTCAGCCTCTGCCGCATCGGCAGCAGCAAGCCCTGCGTCGTCCGCCAAATGTTTAGCCAATGCTTCAATGCGAGTGGTTTTATCAAGCATGGTGCCCAGCTTTTCCTGGAATACCACTTCGCCCAAACGACCAACGTAGTTTTCCAAGGGTTGCTTCAGGTCTTCATCGTAGAAGAACTTAGCATCGTACAAACGGGCGCGAACCACGCGCTCGTTGCCGTCGATGATAGTGTCGGAGCAAGCAGGATCGCCATTGCCAACCACAATAAAGCGATTGGTAAGCTTGCCAGCTTCGTCGTAAAGCGGGAAATAACGCTGATGCATAAGCATGGCGTCAACAATGATTTCTTCGGGAACTTGCAGGAATTCCTTATCGAAGGTGCCCACCAAAACCGTGGGGTATTCGGCCAAATTGGTAACCTCAACCAGCGTTTTGGGAGGAAGAACTGCCTTATAACCCGTTTCGGCCTCGGCCTTGGCAACGCCTTCGCGGATTACCGCTTCACGCTCTTCCTGCGAAGGAACAACATAAGCGCTACGTACAACGTTTACCAATTCATCGGCACTGGGAACCTCAAAGGGGCCGGGCGCCAAGAACCTGTGCCCGCGGGTAAGACGGCCAGCATCCATACCGGCAAAGTGGAAATCAATCACTTCGTTGCCAAACAAAGCCACAAACCAGCGAATAGGACGCGTGAAGTATTCGGACTGTGCGCCCCAGCGCTGGGAACGTGGCCAGGAAATACCACGAACAATGCCATCGAGTACGGAAGGAAGAAGGGTTACAACCTCAACCGAAGGAGTGGAGGTGCGGGCATACACATAGCCATCTTCCACAACAAGCTCCGATGCGTCGATACCCTTGCCGCGGGCAAAGCCCTGGGCAGCCTTAGTGGGGTTGCCCGCATCATCGAAGGCAATCTTGGCCGAAGGACCCTTGAAAACTTCGTTCTTTTCTTCGGTAGCAGCAGGAATGCCCTGAACTACTACGATAAGACGGCGAGGCGAATTGAAAATAGCAACTTCGCCGTGCGGGATTGCGGCATTGTCAAGCAAGGTTGGAACCAGCTTTTGGAGCTGCTTAACCGCATTGGCCAAGTCGAATGCAGGAATTTCCTCGGTACCGATTTCAAATGCGAGCGTGCGCTGATCCATTGCTACTCCCCCTTCTTTTCAGAGTCTTCGCCCTGGGGCGTAACACCTACAACATGCTCAAGATACGAAGCGCAGCAAGCTTTTGCGATGGTACGCACACGCAGAATGTAGCCCATTCGCTCGGTTGCGCTGATAACGCCGCGGGCATCCAGCAAATTGAATGCATGGGAGCACTTCAGAACGTAATCGTAAGCTGCAAGCGGAAGGCCGGCATTAAGCGTACGCTGGCACTCGGCTTCATAACGGTCAAATTCACCAAAGAGCAAATCGGTATCGGCAACCTCGAAGTTGTAAGCACTAAACTGGCGCTCGTTTTCAAGGAATACATCGCCATAAGTGAACTGCGAGCCATCAGCGCTGCGTGCCCATACCAGGTCGTACACGGAATCGACGCCCTGAATATACATAGCCAAGCGCTCCAGGCCATAGGTAATTTCAGAAGGAACGGGACGGCACTCAAAACCGCCAACCTGCTGGAAGTAGGTGAACTGCGTAACTTCCATGCCGTTGAGCCAAACTTCCCAACCAAGGCCCCATGCACCAAGCGTGGGGCTTTCCCAGTCGTCTTCAACAAAACGAATATCGTGCTTTTCTACTTCGATGCCGATGGCACGAAGGGAATTCAGGTACAAATCCTGCACGTTGTCGGGCGAAGGCTTCATAAGAACCTGGAACTGATAGTAATGCTGAAGGCGATTGGGGTTTTCGCCATAACGGCCATCAGCGGGACGACGGCAAGGCTGCACATAGGCGGCCTTCCAGGCGTCGGGGCCCAGGCTGCGAAGCGTAGTGGCGGTATGGAAGGTACCAGCGCCCACTTCATTATCGTAGGGCTGCATGATTACGCAGCCCAAGTCGGCCCAGTAGCGCTGAAGGCGCAGGATCATATCCTGAAACGTTAGCACCTGATTGTTATCAGCTGCAGGCGTTCCTGCCTGGAGTTCACTCATTAATGCTCCTTAATCGCAAGACGATTTTGTTAGTACTAGGAAAGCAGCCCCATGCGGTTAAGCGGCCAGTAGGTAACTACCGCTTTGCCGAAAATGGAACTTACCGGAATAGACCCGAAGTAACGCGAGTCGGAAGAATTTTCGCGATTGTCGCCCATCACCCAAACGCAGCCCGTGGGCACGGTGTAGGGGTAGCTGATGGAAACATTGCTGGCGTTGTTTGAAAGCGGATACGAATCGCCCTGGGCGTAAGATTCGGTGAGCCTTTCCCCGTCAACGTAGACATACCCGCCACTCATGCTTACCTTCTGGCCTGCTGTAGCAATTACACGTTTGACCAGCACACGAGATGAAACCTGAGGGTCGGCAAATACCACCACATCGCCAGCTTTTGGGGAACTGAAGTGGTAACTAACCTTTTCGGCGAAGATCCTATCGCCGGTCATAATGGTGGTTTCCATGGAACCAGAAGGAACTTCAAAAGGCTCGCAAACATACGTGCGAATACCCCAAGCGGCAACTAATACAACGGCAACACAAATAAGGATATTTAAGAAACTGCGGATGAAACCAGGCTTTTTGGCGCCTGCGTGCTGTCCGGAATCCAAGTGTGCTCCCTCCCCTTTCAAGGGTTCGCCATGTACGTATTCGTTAATTTTCTATGTTAAAACAAATGGCGGTTACCCGCCATATTCCAAGAAGGTATCCGCCAGAATTCAACTAGTTCTGCATTTCTAAAAATGCCTTTTCCTTTTCGGACAAGTTGGCACCATCAAGCAAGTCGGGGCGCCACTTTTTGGTGCGCAGCAAACTTTGCTCACGCCGCCATGCGCCTATCTTGGCATGATGACCCGAAAGCAAAATCTCGGGTACATCCATACCCCTATAACTTGCCGGACGGGTGTACTGGGGGTATTCAAGCAAACCGTCGTAGAAGCTTTCGTCCACCGCGCTGCCTTCGTCGCCCAGCACCCCATCAATACGACGAACTACCGCATCAATTACCACCATCGAAGCAAGCTCGCCACTGGTAAGAACGTAATCGCCCAGAGAAATCACCTTATCGGCCAAGGTATACGCGCGCTCGTCGATTCCTTCGTAGTGGCCGCAAATGAAAAACAGGTGATCTTGCTTAGCAAGTTCCAGCGTCATCGCATCGTTGAACTGTTCGCCCGTGGGCGAAAGGAAGATAACGTAGGGTTTTTTAGGTGCAGCTGCAAAAAGCTGATCGGTGGCTTCAAAAATTGGCTCGCACTTCATAACCAGGCCCTGACCTCCGCCATAGGGCTCATCGTCGGTGGTGCGATGCTTGTCGTGCGTCCAATCGCGCAGATCGTGCGCAGTAAAATCCAAAAAGCCTTTTTCTTGGGCAATGCGCATCATCGACTCATTCATGATGGAGTCGTAGCACTGTGGGAACACTGAAAGCGTTTCGATTTTCATAAGCGCCTCTACAACTCTAGCAAGCCATCAGGAAGAGCCATAGTTACGCTGCGCTCTTCTTCGGAAACGTCAACAATAAGCTCTTCCACCAAAGGCACCAGCAGTACTTCTGCGCACTCGCGCTCTACCTCAAGCAGCGGATGCGCGGGGTTTTCTTGCATAGCAGCAATTACCCCCACAAAGCCATGCTTTTGGTCGTAGAGCTTAAAGCCCTCAAGTCCCCTGCCCTGCTTCTGGTCAAAGCCTTCGGGCAAGCAACTGGTTTGCACCAAGCAAAAATGACCTTCTAGCTTTTCGGCATCGTTGCGGTTGGTAATAACATCGAAGTACACCATGTGGCGATTGTTGCCAGTTTGGACAACCTCTTCCACTACAGCACTGCGCGGCATACGAAGAACAGGCGGCACAAAAGTTACTTCCATTCCGGGTTCAAGCAAAAAAGGAAGACCTTCCGTCGGCTTGACGGAAAGTCCTCCTTCGTTGTTCTTAGCCTTTAAAAGGCAAGCAATATTGGTCCAAGAAACCATGTACGGCAAGCGCCTATTCGTCGATAAGCTCGACTTCGACATCAAGACCGTGACGAGAGCCGGCTGCACGGGAAAGCGTGCGAATAGCCTTGATTACACGACCCTGACGGCCGATAACCTTGCCAGCGTCGGACTCGGCAACACGAATCTCAATAAGAACCGCGCCGTCCTCGGTTTCAGACTCCTCGATAGAAACCTCATCGGGAGTGTCGACCAAAGGCATTACCAGGGCTTCAACAAGCCCCGAGATTTCTTCGCGCGAATCGGCCATGTTACTAAGCGTTCTTGCGCTCTGCCTCGATGAGGCGTGCAACGGTATCGGTGGGCTTTGCGCCGTTGGCTACCCACTCGTCAACCTTAGCAAGGTCGATCTTTACAGCTGCGGGAGTGGTGCAGGGGTTGTAGGAACCGATCTGCTCAATGTAGCGGCCATCGCGACGAGCGCGAGAGTCAGCTACGACGATGCGATAGTAAGGTGCCTTTTTAGCGCCGTGACGGGCGAGACGAATCTTGACTGCCATTACAGTTGTTCTCCTTCTAAACTTCAATTCCGACCCGCGTTAACATGCACGGGCCGCAAAACAGCGGTTATAGATACTACCTCTTAAAGGCAGAATCATCAAGCCCGCTCATCATGTCCTGCATCTTCTTCACATCGGAAAGACGCATACCGCCCATTCCGGGAATTCCCATACGAGTATTACGGCTCTTCTTGCCCTTTTTACCCTTCTTGCCCTTCTTAGGCTTGCGATTGCTCTGGGCTTCCTGGGCGTTGATGATGGTGCGCATCATCTTCTTGGTTTCGGTGAACTGTTTAAGCAGTTGATTAACCTGGAACACCTTTACGCCCGCGCCTGCAGCAACGCGTGCTTTACGGGAGCCGTTGAGGATTTCGGGATGCTCGCGCTCTTGCTTGGTCATAGAGCCGATGATTACTGCCATGTCGTCCAGGGCATTTTCGTTAACCTGACCCTCGCGCATGGCTTTATCGCCACCAGGAAGGGCGCTGACGAGCTTTTGAATACCGCCCATCTTGTTAACCTGCTGCTTCATCATCAGAAAATCGTTAAGCGTAAGGTTGCCGCGCGCCATACGCTCGGCTTCCTCTTGCTCCACTTCTTCAGCGCGCAGCTTAGAAGCGCTTTCGATGATACTAACCACATCGCCCATGCCCAAAATGCGCTTGGCCATGCGATCGGGATGGAAGCGCTCGAGGGAATCGGGCTTTTCGCCCTGAGAAATGAACATGATGGGCTTACCGGTGACTTCCTTAATGGAAAGGGCGCCACCGCCACGGGCGTCACCGTCCATCTTGGACATGATCACGCCATCGAAGTCCACTCGTTCAGCAAATGCCTGAGCCACGTTAACAGCATCCTGGCCAGTCATGGCGTCAACCACCATATAAATCTGGTCGGGTTCGGTAGCGGATTTGATAGCCTCGGCTTCTGCCATCATCTCTTCGTCGACATGCAAACGGCCTGCGGTGTCGATGATGACCACATCGCGAAGCGAGTCGATGGCATCGCGCACACCTTCTTTGGCGATTTTTACCGGATCTTGGCCTTCGCCACGGTAGACACGAACACCAATTTCTTCACCTAGGGTTTGCAGCTGATCGGCTGCAGCAGGGCGATACACGTCGCAAGCAACCAGCAATGGATTGTGATTTTGCTGCTTAAGCAGGTAAGCGAGC
Organism: Eggerthellaceae bacterium; assembly: GCA_963625925.1. Taxonomy (GTDB): domain Bacteria; phylum Actinomycetota; class Coriobacteriia; order Coriobacteriales; family Eggerthellaceae; genus Anaerotardibacter. The sequence continues at coordinate 19,025 of CAVFVF010000024.1, forward strand.
TTGGCACATGCCGTGGTTTTACCGGAACCCTGAAGGCCCACAAGCATAATGACATTGGGGATACGGCTAGAAAGCTGTAGCGGCGCACTTTCCTTGCCCAAAAGCGAGGTGAGTTCATCGAGAACGATCTTCACTACATTTTGGCCAGGAGTAAGCGAATCCATTACTTCGGCGGTTAGGCAGCGTTCTTTGGTGTTCTTAACAAAGCCCTTAACTACCTTGAAGTTAACATCGGCTTCGAGCAGTGCCATGCGGATTTCGCGCATGGCCGCATCGATATCTTCTTCGGTAAGGCGGCCCTTACCACGAAGCCCACTGAAGATGCCCTGTAGCTTATCGGATAAATTATCGAACATCTGCCATATCTCCAATCAGCGCACGCGCAAAGTCGTGTGCGTCGAAATCTTGCAAATCGTCTACGCCTTCGCCAACTCCTACCTTGTAGATAGGCAGCTCCAGCTCGTGCGAAATAGCCAAGGCAATACCGCCCTTGGCCGTGCCGTCGAGCTTGGTAACGATGATGCCGTCCAGTTCGAGGGCCTTATTGAATTCACGAGCTTGCTGAAGGCCGTTTTGGCCCGTAGTAGCGTCAATAACCAAAACCGTATACACAGGCATGTTGGCACGCTTGCGCACCACGTTTACCACCTTCTGCAATTCGCGCATAAGGTCATCAGAAGTGTGCAAGCGCCCAGAAGTATCTACCAAAACCAAATCGGAACCATTGGCTTCTGCGGTCTCGATGGTTTCATAGCACACGCTGGCAGGGTCGCTTCCGCGCTCACGCGAAACGATAGCCACATTTGCGCGCTGCGACCAAACCTCAAGCTGCTCAATAGCAGCAGCGCGGAAGGTGTCGGCTGCACCCAACAAAACCTTGCGGCCTTGAGCGTTGTAGGCAGCGGCAAGCTTGCCCACCGTAGTGGTTTTGCCCGAACCGTTAACGCCAACAAACAGCACCAAGGAAGGGTTTTCGTCAAAGATATTGGTTTCGGCTTGGGTAAAGGTAGAAGCCATTTGATCGGTGAGCATATCAAACACTGCATAAGCATCCGGCAAGGCCTTGCGCTTTGCCTGGTCGCGCAGCTCTTCGATAATGCTGTCGGCCGCAGAAGCGCCGATGTCAGCTAAGATCAGAGTTTCCTCGAGCTCGTCCCAAAAGTCGTCATCTACATCAGGGCCGCGATCGAGAAGAACATTCATCTGTTCCTTGAAACGATCACGCGAACGGTGAAGACCGTCGTTGATCTTATCGAAGAATCCCATTTAACCCTCCTTGCGGGTTGCGTTATCAAGCTTTTGACTAAGCACCTTGGTGATGCCGTCGGCCTGCATCGATACACCATACAGGATATCGGCAGATTCCATGGTGCGGCGCTGATGCGTGATCATAATGAACTGCGTATCGCCGCGAACCACGTTGATGTAGGCAATTAGACGACGCAGGTTGGTATCGTCGAGCGCTGCTTCAACCTCGTCCAAAATGTAGAACGGGGTCTGACGAATGCGGTATACGGCAAACAGCAATGCCATAGCCGTCATCGACTTTTCACCGCCGGAAAGCAACGACATCTTCTTAACGCGTTTGCCAATAGGCTGAGCGTTTACGTCTACGCCCGTGTTCTCCAAATCGTCCGGGTCCACCAGCGAAAGATGCGCCTGGCCGCCAGGGAATAATGTGCTGAAGATTTCAGAGAAGTTGGCATTTACCTTTTCGAAGGTCTGAACGAAGTCGTCACGCATGCGATCGTCGATAACGCCCACAATGCGCGCCAAGCTCTTACGGGCCAACCGCATATCTTCGAGCTGCGAGTTTAAGTACTCAAAGCGCTTCGAAACCTCTTCGAATTCCTGAGCTGCATCGGGGTTGATGGTGCCCAGGTTCTTGATGCGGCGTTCAAGTGAGCCTGCCTGCTGTTCTGCTTCGGCGCGGTTTTGCAGGGGCTCTAAGGCAAGCGCGGTTTCGATCGAAGTGTTGCAATCTTGCGTGATAGCGTTGATACCCGCCTCTACCTGAACTTCCAGGCGGCCCTTTTCGATGCGAACGTCGGCAATACGAGAAGACTGAGCCTCAAAACGAGTACGAGCTTCGCGCGATGCCTTGGTAGCTTGAGCGATTTGATCGTGCAAACCGCGAGCAAATTCCTGCTCGCTACGAGATTCTTGCTCCAAGCGAGCAGAAAGCAAAGATGCAGCATCGGAAAGCGATGATAGCGTAGCCATAAGAGCATCGGCCCTGTTTGCGGCACCACGGGCAACGGCTATACGCGCGCTAGATGCGCTGTCTTCACGAGCCGAAGAAGAGATTTCCTGTTCACGGGTAGAAACCATACGCTCGGCATAGGCTTTGCGCTCGGAGAGTCGCGCCGTTTCAAGACGGGCATCGCTCACCTTTTCGGAAAGCTGCACGATGTCGCGCTTCAAAGGCGAAATTCGCTCTTCAAGCTCGGCCACTTGTTCTTTATTGATTTCCAAATCGGCAATTACCTGGGCAAGGTTACGCTCCAGCTCATCAGAATCGGGCTGTGCCTTTTCAAAGAACTGTCGGTTCTCTTCCTGCTCTTTGATCAAGCGCTCATGCTCTTCCGCGAGCTGCGCCACGGCTTGCTGAGCTTCATCGGCATCGCGACGGGCCGATTCGCTTTGACCCTTTAAGCCTGCCAATTCTTCGGAAATTTTAAGAGAAGCAGTTTGAGCCTGGCGCAAGCTGGCTTCAATCTGCTCATTTTCAGTTTGGGCAGCGTCATACTTTTGCTGCATAGAAGCCTCGACGCTTTGAGCTTCCCCTAAAGCACGGCGGCGAGCCAAAGCATTGTTCTTGGCGTCAGATTCCGACATACGGAACAGAGACACCTTGCCGTTAGCGTGTACAACACAGCCATCGGTAGAAGCAAAACGAACGGAAGCTGCAGGGTTGTTTTTGCGGGCTGCAAGGCTTTCGGTCAAAGAGCCCGTTAAGTACACATCGCCTATAAGCGCGCTTACCTGGGCATCGTAAGCAGAATCAAACGAAAGCTCATCTATCAAGCGTTTATAGCCAGAAACCTGGCTTTTGCCCAGTTCATTGACAGGCGCAATGGCCGTTACCTGGCCCACTTCACCCGAATCCAAAACGGTATTGAGTACTGCCTGCAGGTTGTTATCGTTGCCAACCAGCAACGCTTGAAGATCATTGCCCAACAGAGCCTGAACCAAAGCATCGAGATGAGCCGGTGCATTAACCACATGCGAGAACAGGGCCGAACCAGGAGCCAGAGAGTCTTTGCCTTCAATGGCCTTGGCCAGCGCCGCGTTTGCGGATTCGCTGGCGCGCTCAAGTTCTTCCAAGGCAGCTCGCTCAGCAGTTGCCTGCGAAAGCTGGTTGCGGCAAGTATCCAACGCCTTGCGGGCTTCGTCGCGCTTAACAACCAAAGCATTCATGGCAGTGCGCGCTTCGGAGTCCTGCTCGCGTAGCTTGTTGTATTTAGCTTCAAGCTCATCGGCTTGAGCGGTTAAATTTTCTGCCTTGCTTTTGCCAGCAGCCAAACGCTCAGCAGCATCCGCAACATGGGCATCGATAACCTGGGCTCGAGCGCGCTTTTCGGAAAGGTTTTCCTTCAAAGCCTGTTGCGTTGCCTGAATGGTTTCTTGCTTATGCACCAAAGCTCGCTGCTCGCTCATATGCGTATCGAGCTGCTTGCGAAGATCGTTGCGCTCATTTACACGCTTGGTGTAAGCGATCTCCAAATCGCCACGAAGCTTTTCGGCCTTGTCGGATTCTTCGCGTGCCTTTTTGGCGGCCTCTTGCGCTTCGGCAAGCTCTTTTTGAGCTGCAGAACGACGTACCCTACCCTCTTCAACGTAGCGCGCCAGGCGTTCGGCTTCGGAAAGGTATCCGCTACGCTTTTCGCGCAACAGGATGTTGGTGGAGTTAAGGCGATCGAATGCCGCCTGTGCACGTCGATAATTTGTGTTGAGGTTATTTTCTTCAGAGCTACGGTTGGAAAGCTTTTGCTGCAATTCATCCAAAGATGTCTCAGAAGCATCTAGTTCTTCCTTGAGCTGAGCTTGCCGCTTTTCGAGCGCCTCTTCATTTTCAAGCAACTCGTCCCAGCGCTGCTGAAGCTTGCGCAAATTGTCGACCGCGATATCAAGCTTCAAGCCGGCGAGCTCTCCAGCCAACTCTTCGTAGAGCAATGCCTTCTTGGCTTTGCGCTCAAGAGGCTTTAGCTGACGTTCTACTTCAGCAGTAATGTCGTTTACGCGATCAAGGTGCGCGTCCATCTGGGCAAGCTTGCGCTCGCTTTTTGCTTTACGCTCCTTGTGCTTTAGAATGCCCGCAGCCTCTTCGATCAAGGCGCGACGGTCTTCGGGGCGCGAAGATAAAACGGAATCCAAGTTGCCCTGGGAAATAATCGAATTTGTACCCGTGCCCATGCCCGAGTCGTGCAGGATGTCCAAAACATCCATGCGGCGCACAACATTGCCATTAATGAGGTATTCGCTTTCGCCGCTGCGATACATACGGCGGCCGATGGAAACTTCGGCAAAGTCTACGGGAAGGGTGCCGTCGGAATTATCGAGCAGAAGCTCAACTTCAGCTACAGAAACGGGCTTGCGGGCAGAAGAGCCGGCAAAGATTACGTCTTCCATGCTCTGGCCGCGAAGGTTCTTGGCGTTTCTTTCGCCCAAAACCCACAAAACAGCATCGGAGATGTTCGATTTACCGGAACCGTTAGGCCCAACAATAGCGGCAACGCCCGGCTCGAATCTCATAACCGTGCGATCGGCGAAAGACTTAAAGCCCTTCAAGGTCAACGACTTGAGATACACCTAAGCCCCTTACTGCACTTGCTTCTTCTGTTGCTTGCGAGCTTTTTGCTCAGCCTGCTTGCGGGCCTTCTCTTCGGCCTTTGCGGCTTTGATTGCAGCCTTGGCTTCGGCCTTGCGCTGCTTATCTTCGGGGGTTTTGGGCTCGAAAATTGATCCCAGCACCTCAAGCGCCGACTTGGCTGCCTGGCTTTCAGATTCCTTTTTTGTGCGGCCAACGCCACGCGCAATAGACTTCATACCCACAAACACCTGGGTTACGAAGGTGCGATCGTGCGGCGGGCCTTGAGTTTCAACAAGCTCGTAGGTTGGCGTAATGCCGTCTTCCTGCAGGCGTTCTTGTAAAACACTCTTGGGGTTTTCGGGCTCTTTAGCCATATCTTCGCTCATGCGAACGATAAGCGTGCGCTCAACAAATGCAACTGCTGCGCTAATGCCGCCATCCAGATAAAGGGCAGCAACCAACGATTCGTACACGTTTTCCAGCGCAGAATGAAGACCGCGCCTGCCCGTGCCGCGCTCAGAAGAACCGAAAAAAATTACTTCGGAAAGGCCTAGGTCTTTAGCAACTTCTGAAAGAGAAGCGCCAGAAACCAGCGAAACCTTAATACGAGTAAGGCCGCCTTCATCGAGCGTGGGATAGGTATGGTAGGCGTAGTAAGAAACAATTGCGCCCAAAATGCTATCGCCCAAAAATTCCAGGCGTTCGTAAGAATCACGGATGGAATGGCCTTCAGCTGCCGAAGGATGGGTAAGAGCAGTTTGCAGTACGCAGCGATCATTGAACTTATGGCCCAGAATGGCCTCGGCCTTGTTAAGGCGCTCCGTATGTTCTGGAAGTTCTTTCACTGCGTCCTTTGCTCTTACGTTATTTCAAACAGTCTGATTTTACTATTTAGGATTGCGCCTGGTTAACCGTGCGCTCGATTATTCCCGAAACATCCAAACGCACCGTGCGCGCGGCAACCAACACGCCGTTTTTAATGGCTTCTTCGTTAGAGGAGCCATGACCCACCAAGCAGGCGCCTTTAACACCCAAAATGGGGGCACCGCCATAGGTATCGGCAGAAGTGGAATCTTTGAGCTTCTTCAGGCCGCCCTTTAGGGTGAGCGCACCCAACTTGGTAACGATGTTAGCCAGCATGATGTTCTTCACTTCGCTGAACAGCATCTTGCTAACGCCCTCGATAGTTTTAAGGCATACGTTGCCGGTAAAGCCATCGGTAACATAGACATCGGCTTCGCCGTTCATGATGTCGCAGCCTTCGGCATTGCCGATAAACAACGGAACCTGCTCTTTGAGCAAGGCAAAGGTTTCTTGCGCCTGCTTGGAGCCCTTCGTTTCTTCAGAGCCAATGTTAAGCAGGGCCACTTTGGGGCTTTGGATACCAAGAATCATCTCAGCATAGGTAGATGCCATCTGGGCAAACTGCACCAGATAGGGCGGTTTGCAATCTGCATTTGCACCCACATCGCACATGACAACCGGTTTTACCGGCGAAGGAATAACGGTGCAAAGAGCAGGACGCGAAACACCCTTGATGCGGCCAACTACCAAAGTTGCTGCCGCAAGGCAGGCACCGGTGGAACCAGCGCTGAAAAAGCCCTGTGCTTCGCCCTCCTTTACCAGACGGTTGCCTACAACCAAGCTGGAATCCTTCTTTTTGCGAACAGCATTAGCGGGATGCTCGTCCATGGAAATTTCTTCGGTGGTTACCTTGGCCGTTACGCGCTCGTGCGAATCGGCAAAAGGCTCAACCACTTCAGCAGGGCCGCAAGCAATAACGTGAATATCGGAATCGGCCTGCAAAGCGCGCTCAATACCCGGCAGCACGACGCTTGGGCCAAAGTCGCCGCCCAAAACGTCTACAGCAATGGTTACCTTTTGTGCCATGTGCAATCCCTTCAACATTCCGGCGTAACCGGAAAAGCTGTCACAACAAAAATCCCCCGGACGAAGCCGGGGGATTCAACTACTAACTAATGGCGTGCATTAAGCAGTCTGGATGACTTCGCGATCGCGATAGAAGCCGCAGTTAGGGCATACGCGATGAGGAAGCTTAGCTTCGCCGCACTGAGGGCATACAGAGCGGGAAGGCGAAGCGATTTTATCGTTTTCGCTCCTGCGTGCGTGGGTACGGGCACGACCGGTTTTACGCTTAGGCACTGCCATGATTAATCTCCTTCTATGCTGCAGGTAAACCTGAAGATATCAATTACGCGATTACGCGAAAAAACATCCTAGCAAAGGTGCATTCGTGAATCAAGTAAAACATTGGGCGAATAGACAAACTATTCATCGAACTTAATGTTGCGTAAAGCGGCAAATGGATTTGGATGAAATTCATCTTCCTCTTCATCTGCCTTTTCGCAGGTGCATTGTTCAGTATTGAGGTTTGCGCCGCACCCAGCGCAAATACCCTTGCATTCGTCGTCGCAAAGCGGCGTGTAGGGCAATTCCAGCGAAAGAGCCGCCAAGAGCAAAGGAGAAAGATCGATGATGTGATCTTCGCCTAGAAGCTCGTACTCTTCCTTTTCTTCTTCGGTAAGCTCTACGTCGGAATCGGGAATAAGGAAGTAGCCCTCTATTTCGCCTTCAAGCTCGTAGCATGCCGGCTCTAGGCAGCGCACGCAGCTAGTTTGCGCGTCGCCATTAACGATGCCGGTTACCAACAAAGCTCCGCCCGTGTTTGAGATGGTGACGTTCCAAGTAAGCGGATGCGCAAAGGTGTAAACGTCGACACCCTGCTCTATCTGGGCAAGCTGGTATTCCCCGTTAAACGACAAGCTCTCCGCCGGAGCGAAGAGCTTTGCGGGAACCTCGATGTTCAAAGGCTCCATTAGCGACCAGAGTTAAGGGAGTTGGCGTTAAGACGATCGCGGCAACGACGAACGCTGTTAAGTGCAGTGTCGAGGCTCTGCTCAACATGGCTGAATACCTCGTCAGCAAAATCCTCGGCGCCAGCGCGGGTTTCACGCTCAAGCTCGCGAGCTTCGGCCAGGATAGCATCGGCCTGCTGCTGGGAAATGCGAACGATTTCCTGCTCGCTAGCGATGGTGATGGCCTGAGAACGAGCATCTTCGATAAGGCGGCTAGCCTGGGCTTCAGCTTCGTCCAGAAGAGCCTGGCGCTCACGGATAACTTGGCGTGCCTGAGCAAATTCACTCGGGAACGTGTCACGAATATCGTCCAAAATCTCAAAGGCAGCCTGTGCGTCGATCTGCTTCAAACCCTTCTGGAAAGGAGCATCCTTAGCATCCTCGATGAGCATGGTGAGCTCTTCGATGAGATTCATTACGCCGTTTTCGTCCATATATATCCTTCCAAAGCGTGTGACCTGCACACGAAATGTAAACGTAGCGGTGCAAACTGCATTGCTAACAAACTAGTGTATCAAAAAGAATGCTTCTACCAAAAATTTGCATCTAGGCAGATAGTTGAAGCAAAAAGCTAGCCTTAATTTTTAGCGTAAGCGTCAGCAAAATATTCCTTCAGGGCAACTTCAACGCACGGAGGAACAAAGCCGGTAATGTTGCCGCCCATCGACGCCATTTCGCGAATGATCGAAGACGAAAGATACATAAACTTCGGCGGCGACATGATGAAGAAGGTTTCCAGGTCTTTTGAAAGCTCGTAGTTCAGAGCCGTCATCTGGAATTCATACTCAAAGTCGGTAATAGCGCGCAGACCTTTAACCACAACATGGGCATCAAGTTCATGAACGCAATCTACCAAAAGGCCCTCGAAGCTG
>CAVFVF010000025.1:0-23328 GCA_963625925.1 Eggerthellaceae bacterium
CCACCACTACCACATGGTCGAATTCCAGCCCCTTTGCCAGCGGAAGCGCCAACAGGATGCTGCCAGAATCAGGTAGCTGCGTGCTGCCATCTACAATCTGCGGCGCGTCTTCGCCTAAAAGCTTGGCGGTGCGTGCAACAGCTTCTTCATCCAAGGCAACCAGGGCTGCAGTGCCATCGAAGCTTTCTAATTCTTTAGCCACGCGGCGAAGCTCGGCTTCGTAGCCAGCCTCGGTTTTGCATTCCAGTACTTCGGGCTTGGTGTCTTGGCGTTGCACCGAAGAAATCTGCATGCCATCGGCGGTAACGGCCAACTTGGCAAACAAGTCGGTAATGGCGGGGGTAGAACGGTAGCTGGTCATAAGGTGGCATTCGCTTACCTTGCCGCGTAACTGCTCAAACACGCTTTTGATTTCGCTAAACGTTGCCGTGGCGGGCATGATGGCCTGGTTTTCGTCGCCTAACAGCAAGAAGTTGGCACGGCGGAAATAACGCGCCAGCACGGCCAGCTGAGCCGCAGAGTAATCCTGAACTTCATCGATCATCACGTACTTGGCATCGGGGTTGCCCATGCCGGTAAGCGCGATTTTGAGGTAGAGCCATTCCAAAAACGAAAGCTCTTCAATGCCGGCAATGCGCCTGCCAATGCGGTCTACGCGCAGCCAAAAATCGCATTGCACAGCTTCGAAGGCGCTTTCGTACTGCTGCGTTAAGAACTGCAGGGTGTACTTCTTGGCGTCTTCTTCGGTTTCCATGTTCACGGTTTCGCCGAACACGCTCAGCTGGGTGTTGTAGTCCAGCTCGCTCACGATGTTCTGCGCGTCTTCGTTGCCGGCCATCTGGCCCAAACGGCTTTGTAGGCGCGTTTCCAGCTCTTCGCGAATAAGGGTAATGCGATGCGGGCCAGCTGGAGCGTTTTTGAACTTGGCGGCAACGCGTGCAATCTGCTGTGCCGAAATTAGCACCGTGCCCTGGCTCTTAATATCGCGGAAGTCTTTGTCTTGGAAATCAACATGCGCAACCGCTTCATCGATGCGCTGCAGCTGCTCAAAGCTGGCCTGCTCGGTTTCGAAATCGCGCCCAGGCGGTACCTGGCGCTGGGCAAATTCGGCCCAGGTAAGGATGTTGGGGTTGCGCTCGCCCATGTCGGGCAAAACGTGGTCGATGTAGGTGCGGAACACCGGATTGGGCGTAATAAGGAATACCTGGCGCGGGTCTAGGCTATCGCGCTGCTGGTAGAACAGATAGGCAATGCGCTGCAGCAGCACGCTGGTTTTGCCGCTGCCGGCAATGCCGTTAACCAGCAAGGCAGGAACGTCTTCGTGGCGGATAACCACGTTCTGTTCCTTTTGAATGGTGGTGGTAATGGCCTGCATCTGCGAAGTGCGCTGGCGCGCCAGGCTTGCCAGCAGCAATTTGTCTTCAATGGCCACGGTGGTATCGAAGCAGCCGTTGAGTTTGTTGCCGGTAATGTCAAACTGGCGGCGCAGCTTTAAATCCACGTTGATGGTGCGGCCGTTGGCTTCGTAGCTGGTGGGGCCATCGGCTTGGTTGTAATACACTTCGGCCACGGGGCTGCGCCAGTCTACTACCAGGCGCTTGTAATCGTTGTCGGAAAGGCCCGCGTTGCCAATATAGAGCTCTTTGGGCTCGGCACCTTTGCGGTACTGCAAAACCACTTTGGCAAAGTAGGGCTGGGGCTTCAGGATGCGTACTGCGGTAAGCTTGTCGGCTGCTGCGCTTTGGGAGCGGTTGTAGGCATCGATGACGCTATTCATGTTGGCGTACTCAATGTACGTTTCCTGCTTTTCGCCATCGCTGGCAAAGTTGGAAGCAAGCTCGTCGGCCATGTTCTTCTTGTCTTCTTCAGCCTGAAGCGCGTTCTTTTGCATGGTAGCAAGCACGTCTTGCTCAATTTGGCAGATGGTGTTGTATGTTTGCTCCAAATGCGCCTGTTCTTCGGCGAAGATGGCTTCCTGTTGCTCGTCGATGTTGGTCATACGAACCCCCTTTTTCGAGCTAAATATGTTACCGCAAAAGAAAGGCCCCGCACCTGAACCGCAGCCCATTTCCTGCGTTTGGGATTTGGGCGAATTCGAGTGCGGGGCTAAAAGCTGTAAAGAGCACCTGCAAAAGCGGCTATTTGGCTAGGCCAATTTCCTTAAAGTAGGCATCCACGTCTTCTTGCCAAGTGGGAAGCTCGGCGCCAAACATTTCGAGCATCAGGCTTTCAAGCTCAACTTGCTCGGCGGTAACAATGTCCTGCTCGGGCGTAAGGATTTTGGAAGCGTCGTATCCGCAAACGTTAAGAACGTAGGTAAGGAATTCATAACGGCTGGTAAGGCCACGGCTGGTTACATGCAGCGTGCCGGTTGCCTTGCGGTTGATTGCCTTAATAAGGAAGTCAACATAGGTGCTAACCGAAGTGGGCGATGCAATTTGATCGGTACGTGCGCCGATGGTTTTGCCAGCACGCGCGGCATCCAAGGCGCCACGAACCTGGCTGCGCTCTGCGCTGTATACCCAAGAAGAGCGAACAATAAGGTGGTTAGGCGTGGTGTCGCGTACCATAACTTCGCCTGCGCGCTTGGATTTGCCGTAGGGCGTTTCGGGGTGCGGGGTATCGAATTCGTTGGCGGGTTCGGCCATACGCATGGGGAACACGTCGTCGGTAGAAATTTGTACCATCAGCGCATCTACATTATTGGCGGCAAGCGCCACATTGCGTGCGCCCAGTGCGTTAACCTCATAGGCATGAATGCGGTTGCTCAAGCCCGTAACCGCACGCGAAATGCCTGCGCTGTTGATAATCACGTTGGGGCGGATGTCCTGCGCGAAGGCCTCCACCAAATCGGGGTCGGTAACGCTGAGCTCGGTATCGGTGCCCACAACGGTGCACTCGTAGTTTTCTTTAAGGCGCTTAACAATTTCGCTGCCAAGGAAGCCCTTGCAACCGGTAACCCAGATGATTTCTTTATCGCTCATTACTCCTCGTTTCTAACGGAAGTTGTTGTTTGCGGGCAGGCTAGCATTGCCAGCCTGCCCCGATTCTAATTCAAATTGCCAGGTGGGAAGAGACGAACCTGACGGAGAGGGCAAACCTGCCACGGGCCGGGGTGAACCTGGCGCAGGTGTTGGTGAGCCCTTTCGTTTAGCGCAAGCTAAACGTTTGGCGCGGGCCAGCGTTTAGGCAGCGGCCTCGATAACCTTTTGGCCGCCATCGGTGCCATCGCCATCGCCATTGTTGTTTTTGCCGTGGCGAAGCTTCTGGAAAGCGAACACGCCGGCTACAAATACAAAGCCAATTGCGTTTACGCCCAGCGACATAATGCCATCGGTTTCCGACATAGGCAGCATGATGGCAAGGCCGGCCAAAATAGCCAAGATGCGCAGTACCACGTTGATCTTGCCAAACAGGTAGCCTTCGATGCCGGCTGCAATGCCAAACAGGCCAAACAGGGCCATTGCGGTGTTGACCACAACCATGTAGGGCTCAACGGGCGCTTGCATGATAAGTGCAGGGCAGAAGGCAAAGATGAACGGCACGATGTAGGCGGCAATGCCCAAGCGCGAAGCGTTTACGGCCGTCTTCATTGGCTTGGACTTTGCAATTGCCGAGCCCGCGTAGGCCGCCAAGGCAACCGGTGGGGTGATGTCGGCCAAGATGCCAAAGTAGAACACGAAGAAGTGAGCGCATACCAGCGGCACACCCAGCTGAATAAGAATAGGTGCGCAGGTTGCGGCCATGATGCAGTAGTTTGCCGTGGTGGGAACGCCCATGCCAAGCACGATGCAGCACAGCATGGTAAGTACCAGACCCACAATAAGGAAGTCGCCTGCGGCCATAACAATGGCGTTGATGAGTACCGAAGCCAGGCCGGTAACGGTAATGCAGCCGGCGATCATGCCAGCAAGAGCGCAGGCAACGGCAACGCTGATGGAGTTGCGGGCGCCTGCAGCGAATGCATCGGCTGCGGTCCACAGGGCGGTTTTGCAGGTTTCTAGCAAAACGCTGCCAAAGGTATCTTCTTCGGTGCGTTCTTCCCAGTTGGTAAGCAGGAAGTGGATGAAGCCGATAACAAAGGCAATGCCAATGGAAATTGCAGCGGAAACGGCCATGGTGTAAATGCCGGCCGAAACAATCCAAACCAGAGCTACCAAAGGAATGATGAGGTAGCAGTTCTTAAGCAGGTAAATCCAGGTAGGAAGCTCGTTGAAGGGGATGCCCTTAAGGCCGTTTTTCTTGGCTTCCAAGTGAACGGTTACAAAGATGCCGCCGAAGTACAGAATGGCGGGGATGATGGCGATGGTGGCAACCTGAATGTAGGGGATGCCCATGTATTCAGCCATAAGGAAGGCAGCCGCGCCCATGATAGGGGGCATGATCTGGCCGCCGGTGGAAGAAGCGGCTTCAACAGCGCCAGCGAATTCGGGCTTGTAGCCGGTCTTCTTCATCATGGGGATGGTTACCGAGCCGGTGGTTACGGTGTTGCCAACCGAAGAGCCGCTAACCATGCCGCACAGTGCCGAAGAAATAACGGCAACCTTTGCCGGGCCGCCCGAGCTCCAACCAGCCAAGCGGTTTGCAAAGCTAATAAAGAAGTTGGAAATGCCGGTGCGTTCTAGGAATGCGCCAAAGATGATGAACAGCACGATGTAGGTGTAGCAAACGTTGGTGGGCGTACCGATAACACCGCTGGTGGTGTAGAAGAGCTTTTGCACCACGTTGGTAAGGGCGCGCATGAAGTCGTTGCCATGGCTGAACTGCCAGTAGAACGCATAGATTACCAAGCATGCAACCACGATGATGATAGGCAGGCCTACACAACGGCGGCAGAGTTCAATAAGAACGGCAATGCCGCATATGCCCAGAACCAGTTCGATGGTGCCAATGCGGCTACCCATCATAAGAATGTCGGTTGCGTTGATGGCAAAGTACATAAACGATGCCGCGCCAACCACCATAAGCACGATGTCGTACCAGGGAATGTGGTTGGGGGAATGACCCGTTTTGGAAACGGGGTACATCAAGAAGCCGATGATGATGACGAATGCCAAGAAGCGTGCCAGGCGGGCTTCGGCCTGCTCAACGCTGAACAACGTCATGTACAGGCAGTACACCGAAAACAGAACCATCACCGTGGTGACGATTGCCTTCGGGATGCCTTCCCAGATGCGGGTGTTGGATTCACGGTCGTACTTGCGCATTACCTCGTCTACGTCGATTTCGGTAGCGGCAGTAGCTTGCGTGGTTTCCACCTCGCTCGCTTCTTCGGCCTTAGCCTTTTTTGATTTACGAATGCTCATAGCTCTCCTTGAGGGTTGGGTACGGCACATTCTTTGGGTGCGGGCTAGGTTTTGGGCCGTGCTTTATTGGTAAAAGCCCAGTTCGCACACAAAGCCTGAGTAGTAAACCAGGGTCGCAACGCCTATACGCGCTGCGACCCTGTAATACATGCTGGGGGGCGATGCTTATTTGGCGGTTAGGCCATTATGCAGTGGCTACAGTCTTGCCCTGCTCGGAGAAGTACTTGGCTGCACCAGCGTGGTAAGGCACGGAGGTGATGGAAGCTGCGGTATCAAGGTTGAGTTCCTTGTACTTAGCATGTGCTTCAGCGTTAGCGGACTGGCCGTCGAAGAGGCTCTTGGTGAAGTTGTATACAGCGTCTTCGCTTACAGACTTGTTAGCAAGAACAACGGAAAGTACGGAAACGGTGGTGGTGTCTTCGGTCATGCCATTGTAGGTGCCGGCAGCGATGGTAGCCTCAGCGTAGTAGGGGCTGGTCTGCTTCAGGGTTGCGATGTGCTCAGCGTCCATGGAAACCAGGTAAGCCTGCTTGGAGGTGCACAGGTCGGTGATGGCGGTGGTGGGAGCGCCAGCAACGATGAATGCTGCGTCAACCTTGCCGTTCTTCAGGGAGTCGGCAGAGTCGGCGAAGTTCTGGTATACAGCGTTGATGTCGCTCTTAACATCGATGCCGTAAGCACCCAGGATGTCTACTGCGTTGAAGTAAACGCCGGAGTTAGCTGCGCCAACAGAAACGTTCTTGCCCTTAAGGTCGGCAACCGTCTTGATGTTGGGGTCGCAGGTAACAATCTGAACCTGCTCAGCGTACAGAGCTGCTACAACGCCGAAGTCCTTATAAGCTGCGCCGTCGAACAGGTTGGTGCCGTTGTAAGCGTAGGTTGCAACGTCGGTCTGGCAGAAGGCCAGCTCAGCTTCGTTGCCTTCCAAAGACTGGATGTTTGCCTTGGAGCCTTCGGAGGAAAGGGCGTTTACGCTAACGCCTGCATTGTTGGTGGCGTACTGAGCCAGAACGCTGCCGTATGCGTAGTAAGTGCCGGACTCGCCGCCAGTTACAAAACGCAGTTCGCTGTTGGAGCTGGAGCTAGAGCTGTTGGAGCTGGAGCCACAACCTGCCAGGCACAGGGCCATAGCTGCTGCGCAAGCGCAAGCAAAAACTGCAAGAAGCTTCTTCTTCATGTTTACTCTCTTTCTTTTGACGTCTGCGAAAGGGGATGGCTCTTCGGGCTCTTTGCCTGAGGGGTTCTGAGCCCATCGGGGGATCAGACCTTTCGCTGGTAGTTGATTTTACGTTAAATGACCGTTTTTTTATTGTTAAACAACGATTAATTTTGTTGTCTCACAAAAAAGTTTGGATAACGGCGCTCAGTTTGGGGTGAACGGCGGTAAGCTGTTTTCGGCCCCAATACGGGGCTTGTCTATTTAGCTTGTTTAGAAGAAAGCTGGCGCAAAGCACATGGCACTTGAAGGTTGGGATTGGTTTATCAAACTGGCCGAAAACGAAAGCTTTACCAAAGCGGCCGATCAGCTGCAGATGTCGCAGCAAACGTTAAGCGCGCGCTTGGTGTCGCTTGAAAAGCAGCTGGGAGCCAAGCTGGTGGTGCGTGGCACTCCTATTTCGTTTACCCCAGCTGGCAAGGTGTTTTTAATGTACGCGCGCGAAGAGCGTCAAGCTCAGCGCGACATGCTGCGTCAGATCGGCGATGTTTCTAACGGTGCTGCCGGTGTGCTTAAAGTGGGCATTTCGCACAGCCGCGGCCGCGTGCTTATGCCCAACGTGGTGGCACGCATGGCCCAAGAACTGCCCGGCGTTACCGTAAAGCTGGTTGAAGGCACCAACCGTTCGCTTTTGCGCAAGGCCGAGCGCGGCGAGCTTGATGCGGTAATCGCTCGCTTCGACGGCGCTTACCCTGGCATTGCAATCGAACCTATATATAAAGAAGAAGTTGTTTTGGCCATTCACCCCAACTTGCTGGAGCGTGTAATGGGTATGCCTGCCAATCAGGCCGCGAAGAAGCTTGAAGCCGAAGGCATTGCTGCACTTGCCGAATGCCCGTTTATCTTGGCTACGGTAGACGACATTTCGGGCCGCGTGGCCTACTCGGAGCTACGCAATGCCGGCATTCGCCCGCATACGGTTGCCACCAGCGAAAATCTTCCCACTATTTTGGCCATGGCGGCGCAAGGGGTAGGGGCGGTGTTCTGCTTTACCGACATGCTGGATGCAACGCCCTATTTGTCGGGCCAGTTGGTGCGCATTCCTCTTTCCAGCCAGGCAAGCTACACCATTGGCTTGGGCGTGCCCGTAGGTGGCGAGCCCTGGAAGGCGCTGAGCCTGTTTCGCGAAGTGTTGCTGGAAGAGGTTTCCAAGTAGCCCTTCCGACAACGTTTTGCCTGTTGTTGGGTATTGGTCAACAAGTGGGGAATTTCTGTGCGCGTGCCACTAAATACTGTGCTGCGGCAGGCATGCGGGATACAATACCTTCCATACCACCACAGCCAGGCCTTGTGCCTGGTTAAACGAAGCTTAAACGAACTACTTGGGAGGTGCCCGCAAGCGTGGGTAACGCACTGCGTGTATTAAAGCGCGATTATTTGCGCTTGATTAAGGCTCCAGCGGCCCTGGTCGTTGCTATTTTCCTGGTGGTTCTTCCTTCTCTTTACACCTGGTTCAACGTAGTTGGTTTTTGGGACCCGTATGGCAATACGGGCAATTTGCGCGTGTGCGTGGTAAACGAAGATCAAGGCGCTTATGCCGACCTAACGGGCGATTTGCGCATGGGCGATCAGGTTATGGACGCCCTGGCCGAAAACAGCGACTTGGGCTGGGTGTTTACCGACCGTGATACCGCTATGGAAGAAGTGGAATCGGGCAAAGCCTATGCCGCGTTTATCATTCCTTCCGACTTCAGTTACGACGTAACCACCTTCCTAACAGGCGATTTTGTGCAGCCTAAGCTGGAATATTACGTAAACGAAAAGGCCGGCGGTGTTTCCACCAAGGTTACCGATACGGGTGCTTCTACCCTTGAAGACACCATCAACTCCACCTTTGTTTCTACTGTGAGCGGCACCATTGCCGGCACCATCAACACCAGCATCGAAAACGCTCAGGATAAAATCGGCACCGCGCAAACCAGCGTGGGTAAGCAGCTTGATAAGGCTGAGAGCACCTTGCAGGAAGCACGAAATTCTGTTGCCGACCTTAACGCTGCAGCAAGCGAGCTTACCGAAAAATCCAACAGCGCCAAAAGCAAGTTGGAAAGCGCTCGTAGCGACATCGACAATCTAAGCAGCCAGCTTCA
The DNA here is from genome assembly GCA_963625925.1 of Eggerthellaceae bacterium. Lineage (GTDB taxonomy): Bacteria > Actinomycetota > Coriobacteriia > Coriobacteriales > Eggerthellaceae > Anaerotardibacter. The sequence continues at coordinate 8,610 of CAVFVF010000025.1, forward strand.
GGAAACTTCCAACTTGCTGGTTTCTACCCAGAATGCCCTGGGGCCGTTTATCACTTCTATGAGCTCGGCTATGGATCAGTCTTCGGCGCTGGCTTCCAAGGCTGCCACCAGCGCTACTGCATCGGTGGGCAAGGTAAACGCTTCGGTTCAGGGTGCCCAGGGCACGGTGCAGTCTGCCGTAGACACCGGCAATTCGGTTATCGAGATGAACAAGAACATCATCACGTCGCTGGATACGCTGGCTAGCACCCAGGGCCTGGACGAAGACATTAAGAACGGCATACTGCAAACCAAGAGCATGCTGGAACAGCAAAACGAAACGCTGCAAACCACTATCGACGGCGTTTCGGCCAGCTATGATTCTTTGGCCAAAGCGTCTCAGAGCATCAGTTCCGCAACCGAAAAGGTAAACAGCGCCTTCCAGGGCACTCTTAGCGCAACCGACGAATACCGCAGTGTGCTGAACAACCAAACCTTCCCGGCACTGAACAACGGCCTAACGCAGCTCTCGAATTCGCTTTCGGAGCTTTCCACTTCGGTTTCCAACCAGCAGCTGCTTATTAACCAGGCCATGTCGGCACTAGATCAGCTCAACTCCGCCTTGCAAACCACCGCAGGTGCCTTGGGCGACACCGATGGCTTGCTGGCAAGCTTCCAAACCGAAATCGACACGGTTAAAACCGACCTTATGGCTCTGAGCGCTTCTACCGCGCTGGAAGATCTGTTTGGCGAAGACGGCGTGAACTCCGACAAGATTGCCACTTTCATGAGCTCGCCCACGAAGCTGCAAACCACCGAGCTTTACCCGGTTAACGCCTACGGCAGCGCAATGGCGCCGCTGTTCATGAACATGACGCTGTGGATTGGCGTGTTCATGCTGTTGGTTATCTTGCGCCAAGAAGTTGATTCCGAAGGCATTGCCAACCTTACTTCGCGTCAACGTTACCTGGGTAAATGGCTGTTCTTGGCGCCGCTTGTGTGCCTGCAGGCCATTGTGTGCTGCGCAGGCAACCTGTTCTTGGGCGTGCAGGTGGCAAGCGTTGCGCTGTTCTTCCTTACTTCCATGTTTATCTCGCTTACCTACCTGTGCATTCAGTTCATGCTCGCCGTGCTGTTCCAGCACATTGGCAAGGGCATATGCATCATCTTCATTTTTGTGCAGATCCCGGGCGCCACGGGCTTGTACCCCATCGAAATGACGCCGCCGTTCTTCCAGGCTGTTTACCCCATATTCCCGTTCACCTATGGCATCAACGCTTTGCGCGAGGTTATTGCGGGCTTCTACGGAATGCAGTGGGGCTTCTACATGGGCATGCTGGCATTGTTCTTGCTGGTTGCCTTTATTGGTGGCCTGGTGTTCCGCCCGTACCTTACCAACATGAACCGCATGGTAAGCAAGCAGATTGCAGCCAGCGACATTCTGAATGGCGAAGACGCCGATTTGCCTGCACGCCGCTACCGCATGAACCAGCTGTTCCGCGTGCTGGCCGACCGCGAAGATTACCGTATGCAGTTGGCCGTAAACGCCAAGAAGTTTATGCGTTGGTACCCCAAGCTCAAGCGTTGGGCCTTCATTTTGGCATTCGTAATGCCCTGCATTGTTTCGCCCATCATGGGCGTGCTGGGCGCCGAAAAGGTAATTGTGCTTACCTGCTGGTTGGCATGGTACGCGCTTACCGTGTTCTTCCTTATTGCGCTTGAGTACATTCGCGACCGCTTGGCTCACGAAATTGCCCTGGACGACCTTTCCGACGACGAACTGGCAAGCCTGTTCCAGGCACGCGATGGCGTGTCCAAGGCACCTGCACCCACCCCTGTTGATTTGAGGGAGGGTGTTCGCTAATGAAGACGATTTGGAACCTTTTCCGCGACGACATGAAGCGCATTACCAGCAACCTTATTACCGTGCTGGTTGTTATCGGCTTGGTGCTGTTGCCTTCTATTTTTAGCTGGTACAACGTGCTGGCCTGCTGGGATGTATTCCATAACACCGGCAACTTGAAGGTAGCGGTGGCCAACAACGATGAAGGCTATCAAAGCGATTTGGTTCCCCTGAAGGTGAACATGGGCGAGCAGGTGGTTTCTTCTTTGCGCGCCAACGATTCGATGGACTGGGTGGTAACCAGCGAAGAGGACGCTGTTGACGGTACCTCTTCTGGCAAGTATTACGCCGCGGTTGTTATTCCTTCCAGCTTCAGTAAAGACATGATGACGTTCTACGACGATAGCGTTGAGCACGCCGATTTGGTGTACTACAGCAACCGAAAGAAGAACGTTGTGGCGCCTAAGCTTATTGACCAGGGCGCCGACAATGCTTCGGTTACGGTAAACGAAGTGTTCTCAAAAACCCTGGCTGAAGTGGGCCTTAATGTGGCCAATTCGCTTATGAAGTACGCCGATAGCTCCGATGCCAACAGCGCAATGAGCACGCTGGCCAACCATGTAGACACGCTGGGAAGCCAGCTTTCGCAAACGTCCAAGATGTTAAACGCTTACGCACAAGTGCTGGGCGCCACGCAAGAGCTGGTAACCGGATCGGCCAACCTTCTTGGCCAGGCAGGCGATTCTGCGGCTGAGGTTTTGGATTCTGCCGAAGACGCTAAGAATTCGGTGTCTTCGATGGGCGACGCCATGCAGACTGCCAACGATGCTTTGGGCACCGCTATTTCAAAGGCGGCAAAGGGTTACGAAGGCTTATCCGATTCCATCGATGAGGCATTTAACGCCTCTTCCACAGCAGCCGAAACTTCGGCCACGAGCTTGGAAAACGAAGCCAAGGTAGTGCGCGACCAGGCTAAGGAATTCGATTCCCTGGCCGACTCCATTACCAAATTGGCCGACCAGACCACCGATCAAACTACAAAGGACACGCTTAATAACTTGGCCGAGCAGCTGCACAATTCGGCTGAATCGCAGCGTTCTTTGGCCGATAGCTTGGACAAGGCCGCTTCTACCATGCGCACCGACGTTAAAGAGGCGCAGGCCCAGCATGACGAAGTAAAGGAACTTACCAAGCAGGCCACCGATAGCCTAAAGGGCCTTTCCGATGACTACAACACCACTATTAAGCCGCAGATTGATCAGCTTATGAGCCAGGTTAGCTCCATGAGCGATTCGCTTTCTTCGAGCGCTTCTGCCTTGGGCAGCATTGGCGAAGAATTGGAAGGTGCCGCTGGCTCACTTTCGGATCGTATGGGCACGGCAAAGGGCAAGCTGCAGAGCACTGCTGACGAAATGGCCACTTCGGCAACTAAGTTCACCGAACTTTCCAGCGCCATGCGCACCGCCCTTGAATCGGACGACCTGGACCAGCTGCGCAACGTGCTGTATTCCGATTCCGATACGCTGGCCACCGCGTTGGCCGCTCCGGTGCAGATTGACCGCCATGCCGTGTTCCCGGCCGAAAACTTTGGCTCGCAGATGGCACCGCTCTACACCACGCTGGCCTTGTGGGTTGGCTCGCTTTTGTTGGTGGTTGTGCTGAAGGTAAACGTTTCGCGCAAGGCGCAGCTGGCGCTTGGTTACCCCAAGCTGCGTCATTTGTTCCTGGGCCGTTTTGGCGTGTTTGCCTTCATTTCGCTTTTGCAATCGAGCGTGCTTGCGCTGGGCAACATGTTCTTCTTGAACCTGCAGTGCAATGAGCCGTTCTTGTACTTGCTGTGCTTCTGGCTGGCTGGCTTGGTGTTCAGCTTCATCATGTACACGCTGGTGGCTTCGTTTGCCAACTTGGGCAAGGCCATTTCGGTATTCCTGCTTATTATTCAGGTAACCTCGGGCGGCGGCAGCTACCCGCTGCAAACCTTGCCCGAATTCTTCCAGTGGCTAAGCCCGTTCTTGCCGGCAACGCACGTTATCAGCGCCATGCGCGCAGCCATGATGGGCGTATACAACGGCGATTTCTGGGTAGAAATTGGCATGCTGCTGCTGTTTGTGGTGCCGTGCCTGTTGTTGGGCTTGATACTTCGAAAGCCGCTGATGCGCTTCTTGAATTGGTACGTAAAGAAGGCCGAAGATTCAAAGCTTGTTTGCTAAATGAACTTGCTAAACGAACAACGCCGCTGCCGAGTTTGCCTGCAGCAGTTTCAGGCCCAGGGCCAAACGGTAACGCTGCGCCACTGCTTCAGCGCGCAGCAAAACGGCAAGCCCAACGTGGTGTACCTGCATTCGGCGCAAGACGATGGTGCTGCAGTGTGGCAGCAGTGCTTGGATTTGGGGTGCCAAAACTTTGCGCTGGTGAGTATTTCGGGCCTGGATTGGAATGCGGCTTTAACCCCTTGGGAATGTGAGGGCATTTTTGCCGAAGACGAGCCCTTTTCTGGCAAAGCGGCCGGGCAGTTGCAGTTGCTGGTGGAAGAGGTTCTGCCGCAGGCAGAGCAAGAGTTGGGCCTGGCATCGTGCCAGGTAAATCGCATAATTGCAGGTTATTCGCTGGCGGGGCTATTTGCAGTATGGAGCACTTTCAACTGCGAATGCTTCGACCGCGTGGCAAGCGCTTCAGGGTCGTTATGGTATCCGGGTTTTGCCGAATATGCCACAGCTCGCGAATTTGCCCGTATGCCCGAAGCGGCGTATTTTTCGCTAGGCAATAAGGAGCACAAAACTCCTAGCCGCTTGTTGCGCAATGTGGCCGAAGGAACGCGCCAGGTAGAAGAGCTATTCCGCAGCAGGGGAGTGCGCACCACGCTGGAAAAGAACCCTGGCAATCATTTCAAAGACCCCGACCTTCGCATGGCCAAGGCCATTCGCTGGGTTTTGGGGTAGCCGAGCCATTGGGTTTTGCGGCAATCGTTCAGCTAGGTTTGGCGCTTCATTAGCCCTGAGCCTAAATTCATTCGAGGTTTTTACGACAACGTCATCAATGCTGCAGGATGCGAGCTCAACTGTGAGCAGCTCCTGTGTCCGCAGCTGTTCGATAATCCCGCCTTGCTAAAGAACATTCCCGCCGAGGAAGCGCTAAACAAATAGCTTAGCTATCGCTTGTATTCGAATATCCCGCGCTTGCGTAGTTCTTCGCTTGTGCGATATTGCTCGGCTTCTGGCGCTTCGGTGAATTCAACCATTTTGTCGCAGTCTGCAAAAAATCGTTCCTACGCTTTCGGCATAGCAAATTCAAATGCTGTAATATCGTATTACAAGAGATTTTGGGGGATTGGAGGAGCTGTGGATACAACCGTTTCGGCCCGCATTCCGGTGGAAGTAAAAAAACAGGCTGATAAAAAACTTCGCGACATGGGTTCTTCTCCTACGGAGCTTATAAATGCTGCGTATCGTTATGTGTTGAAGGAAAATCGGCTTCCAGTTGCATCGGCAAAAGCCACTGCCGGAAAAAGGAAGCGCTCCTTGAACAAAGAGCAGCAACGTCAACTCAAGGAATTTTTAGCGAAGGCAACCTTTGCTGTTCCTGAAGAGGCTTTGGAAGGTAAAACGTACAAGGAAATAATCGCCGAGGGGAGGCGGGCAGATTATGAGGCTCTTGCTTGATACGAATATCCTCCTCGATTTTTATTTGCGCAGGAGCCCCTTTTTCGAAGAGCTGGTGGGGCTTGTTGCAGCTAAAACTTTTGGCGACATTGAGGTTTGGGCAAGCGCAAAGTCGTACACAGACGTGTTTTATGTGGCCAAGAAAGCGATTCATCCGAATGAGCTACAACGGGCTTTTTTAGAAAGCTTCGAGATGATTGACTTGTGCTCAATTGAACCGGATGACGTAAAGCTAGCAGCCCAGCTTTCTTGGGACGATTTTGAGGACTGCTTAATTTTTGTAGCAGCTCAAAAGGTAAAAGCCGACGCAATCGTAACGCGCGATGTGGAAGGTTTCGCTCAAAGCGGTATTCCAGCTGTACGGCCATCGGATGCGTTGCGCCTGATCGAAGAAACCGAGGGGTTTGTTTACGAGGAGCTTGACCTTTCATGGCTTTGCTCTGCTCAGTGATGCTTTACCGCTAAACGTGCTACACTTTCATTTAAGTAACGCGGCGTTACTTAAATGAGATACGACCCATTGTGGCGGACTGCAGCTCTGCAGTTAAGCCCGCAAGGTTAGGAGAAGACGATGTCTAACACTTTGGTTGCTTATTTTTCGCACGCTGGCGAAAACTACGTGAGCGGAAGCCTTATTAACTTGCCCCGCGGCAATGCCGAGGTTTTGGCTGGCTTTGCAGCCGATGCGTGCGGCGCCGATACTTTCCGCATCGAACGCGCCGAAGCGTATCCTGCCGGCTACAACGACACCGTTGCGGTTGCCCGTGAAGAGCTGGCGGCAAATGCGCGCCCAGCCCTTGCGGCCGACTTTGACCCCAGCCCATACGAAAACGTAGTACTCATCTTCCCCAATTGGTGTGGCACCATGCCCATGGCGGTATACACCTGGCTTGAAGCCCACAGCTTTGCAGGCAAAAACATCTACCCGCTGTGCACGCATGAGGGCAGCGGCCTTAGCGCAACCGAAAGCCAAATTGCCGCAGCTTGCCCTGGCGCCAACGTGCAAAAGGGCTTGGGCGTGCTGGGCCACAAGGCCGCTCAGTCGCAGCAGGTAGTGGCCGGTTGGTTGCAAGAACTGTAGCAGCGCAACATAGCGAATGCGCGAAGCGCTGGTGGCGAATGCTGCCGGCGCTTTTTTGTTTCGTAGTGCAACTGCTGGGCACTTGCGGCTAGGGGAGTGGCGCGATCTTGGGCAGGCATTCGGCAACGCGCAAATGCCTAAGGCCTTGGCGGGCTATAATTCAAACCCATGAAACCAATTGCCTATATGCATACCGACATGCCGCAGAAGTTTGGCATCCCGCGCAACAGCTTTTTGGCTCCGCACTTGCAGGGCCGTATTGTGTTTGAGCCCGAATTTGCGCTGAATTCTGCCGTTGCTGGCTTGGAGGAGTTTTCGCATTTGTGGGTTATTTGGCAGTTTGAAAACGGCAAGCCCGGCGGCACCGCGGCCGATGTTGCCTCTGATGCGGCTAATGCTTCGGTGGGCAAGGATGCTGCGGCGGGAGCTACTACCAAATGGACGCCAACCGTGCGCCCGCCGCGCTGGGCGGCACCGAGCGAAAGGGCGTATTTGCAACGCGCAGCCCGTTTAGACCCAACCCAATTGGGCTTACCTGCGTAAAGCTGCATCGCATTGAGCTTACCGAGCAAGGCCCCATCATCCATGTACTGGGTGCCGACTTGCGCGACGGCACGCCCATCTTGGACATAAAACCCTACATTCCCTTTGCCGATAGCCACGCCGATGCCACCGGCGGCTGGATTGAAAACGCACCTTGGAACGAGCTTGAGGTTGTATTCCCCGAAGCGCTGCAGCAGCTCGTCGACCCCGAAAAGCTGCCGGGCTTAATAGAAGTACTGCGCCAAGACCCGCGCCGTGCCGGCAGCAAGCACGAGCCAACGCGCGTGTATCACCTGGCCTACGCAGGCCATGATGTGTCGTTCACCGTAGATGGCCAAACGCTAACGGTATCCGCAGTTCAGTAGCCCGCTCTTTTCTGCTGCGCTGTTGTACGTTATAGTATGTACAACGTACAACAATCATTGGAGCTGATAAAAATGGCCGATGCGATGGTTACTGCGCGTATGTCTGCGCAAAAGAAAGAAGCCGGCAACAAAGCGTTCGAATTATTAGGCACCAATGCATCGAAGGCGATCAACGGCTTTTACGATTACGTAATCCAAAATAAAAAGCTCCCTTATGCCGAAAAAAAGGAATACGGCCTGCATAAGTACAGCTCGGAGCAAATTGCCGAAGCGAAGGCATTCGTGGATAGCTTGGTTCTGCCTGCCGATAATCGTTTTGCAAACATGACACTCGACGAAATAAAGCACGAGAGGCTTGCCTCTAAGGGCCTTCTGTAGGTAGTGCCATGAAGCTGGTTATAGATTCCAACATAGTTATCGATTATCTTGCCCAACGAAGTCCGTTTTGCGATTCGGCAACAAAGCTTATGACGCTTATATACCTGCACGAGTTCGAAGCCTTCTTCAGCATTTCCCAGGCAAGCGATATTTTTTATGTTCTCACTCATTCGGGGGCCAAAGTGAGCCAAAAAGAGGCAAAGGTCAGAATTCAGAAGTTAAGAAGCTTTGTGGATGTTTGCCCCCTGGGCTCCGCCGAATTTGATGCCGCCCTCAATTCTTCTTGGGAAGATTTTGAGGACGCTTGTGTGTATCAGGCGGCTCGAAGCATTCGGGCCGATGTCATAATCACGCGCAATCAAGCCGACTTCAAAGAGTCTTCTATCAAGGTGTTTAGCTGCGAAGAATTCTTTGATTGGCTGGAGGCTGAAGAAGGCGTTGCGTACGAAGAGCTTCGCCTTTAGCACGCTGTTGTTTGCCGTCCTTAAGCCTGCCGGGCAGCGGCAGGGTTCGGGTGCGCCGCGGCAGGGCTCGGCCGCGCCGCGGCAGGAATTCGCCTGCGCCACGCCGAGCTTGGCTGCGATGAGTGTGCGTGTTGGGTGTTTTGTTTAACGTCTGCGTGCTTAAATTCAACGGTTGCCAAAATCTTGTAATTATTTTTGCTGAACTGGCATAATAGAGCCGTATATAGCGTGTACCTTGCTAAAGGCACTCTGCCTTAAAAGGGGGGGGGCGAAATGGCAACCGGAACTGAAGTTAAAAACGTTAACGTTGAGTCTGTAATTACTGCACTTGCGGCCGATAACCCTGGTACCGGCCTTATTGGCGGCTATTGCGAGGATGGCTTTCCGCTGTTTACGGCCAACCAGGCAATGGCCGACATGGGGCTACGAAAACGTTGACGACTTGCGCGCCGGCATTGGCGGCATGGTTGCCAACACCATTCACCCCGACGATATGGCGCAGGTAACTGCCGACCTTGGTACCAACTGGCAGGAAGGGCAAACCTACGAAACCACCTATCGCATGCCCCGCAAAGATGGCACTTGGTTTTGGACGGTAGACCGCGGACAATTCGTAAAGGCCGATGACGGCCGTCTTGCCATTTTGAGCGTATGCACCGATATGACCTCGTTCATGCATCGCATGGACGAGCTTGAGCATAAAAGCACGGTTACCGAATCGATGTTAAGTGGCCTGCCGGGTGGTTACCACCGTTGCGCGGCCGACGAAGATTACACCTTCTTGTATGTAAGCGAGCGCTTTTGCGAGATGCTTGGCTGGACCGAAGAGGAAATTCGCACCAAGTTCGACAACAAGTTTGTAAACCTGCTGCACCCCGACGATATTGGCTTGGCCGATGAGTATGTGGCCAACATCAAGGCTAAGCAGGACAGCAAGTACCAAGAGCAGGTATACCGCTTGGCTGCCAAGGACGGCTACCGCTGGGTAACCGATACCACCATAGAGCTTTCGGTTGATGGTGAAACCTTTTACCAGGGCTTTATTACCGACATCACCAAGTTCATTCACGAACGTGAGCTGCGCGAAGAGCAAATGCAACACGCCATGGAGGAAGCCGAGCGCGCCAACGCTTCCAAAACCACCTTCTTGCGCCATATGAGCCACGACATCCGCACGCCGCTCAACGGCATTGTGGGTATGCTTGAAATGATGGAGCGCTACGATTCCGACCCCGAAAAGCGCGCTGAGTGTCGCCAGAAAATGCAGGATTCCGCCAATTACCTGCTTTCGCTGGTGAATAACATTTTGGATATGAACAAGCTGGAAAGCGGCCAAGTTGAGCTGGAAGATACGCCTTTTAACCTTTCTGAGGTTCTTATGAGCTGCCTTACCGTTGTTGGCGAACAGGCTGCAGCAGCAGGCGTTAAGATGCTGGGCGGCCCGCATGCCAGCACCATTAAGCATCGCCACCTTATTGGCAGCCCTGTTCATTTAAACCGCATTCTTATGAACCTGGGTAGCAACGCCGTTAAGTACAACAACCCAGGTGGCAGCGTAACGTTTTCGGCCACCGAGCTTTCCTATACCAACGAAATAGCGGTGTATCAGTTCACCTGCACCGACACCGGCATTGGCATGAGCAAAGAATTCCAAGAGCACGCCTTTGATGCGTTTTCGCAAGAAGAGCGCGCCATTAGCGCAACGCGCACGGGCTCGGGTTTGGGCCTGGCCATTGTTAAGGAATTTGCCGAGCTGATGGGCGGATCTATCAAGCTGGAAAGCGAAGAGGGCGTTGGCTCTACCTTTACGGTGACCTTGCCCTTTAAGCTGGATACTTCGCACGAAAGCGCCGAAGCGGCTGAAGCGCCGCAGGTAAACTTGCAGGGCAAGCATGCCTTGTTAGCCGAAGACAACGCCCTTAATGCCGAAATTGCCCAGATGCTGTTGGAAGACTTGGGCATGACCAGCGAAGTTGCGCAGAACGGCAAAGAAGCAGTTGATAAATTCCAGGCTTCCGCACCTGGCACCTACGACGTAGTGCTGATGGACATTATGATGCCCGTTATGGGCGGCCTGGAAGCGGCCCGTGCTATTCGTACGTTGGAGCGCGAAGATGCTAAGGAAGTTGCCATTGTGGCCATGACGGCCAATGCCTTCCAGGACGATATTCGTGCAAGCTTGGAAGCTGGCATGGACGGCCACATTACCAAGCCGCTCTACCGCGACCGCGTACAGGAAGCTATCGCTTCGGCATTGGCCAGGTAGTCGCGCTGGCAACATGGCCGGCGCGTGAAGCCACGCCCTGCGTAGGCTAGCCGCCAATAATGCAACATCAAGCAAAAAGACCCCAGCAACTTGCTGGGGTCTTTGATTCTGGGGTAGGGTGCCGGCGCACTTGCTTCAGGGTAGGGCGCAGGCGCGTGTGTTTTGGGGTAGGGTGCCGAGGGCGTGTGGCCTTAGCGCGTTTGCCCCTGGCGGGATTTTGGCCCCGCCCCGGTTTGGCGCCAATGCGCCGCCGCGCTAACTTACTGTGCCAGCGCTAATGCCGCCCACTTCTACAGTTGCAGCAGGTACGGGAGCAGCCAGCTTGATGCAGTACAGGCACATGCAAATGCTGAAGAACACTACCACCACAATAAACACCACGTTGGCAACGTTGTTGGGCAGCTTGCTCATAAGCTTTTCCAGCGAGGGGTACACAACCCACGTCATAAGCGTGGCAACGGCACCAAACGCCAGCGAATTCTGCAGGCAAATCTGGCCCATGAAGTTGAAGGGCATGGTGCTGTAGTTCCACAGCGGGTACACGCCGTTAACGGGCTGGTTTTGCAGCAGGCCAAGCGTAAGCTCGATAGCGCTGCAAACCAGCGTGTTGATAATGAAGCTCACTACAACCGGGCCCCAAGCGTTGGGGATTTTGCGCTGTAGGAAGTTCTTGATGGGGTACAGCACCAAAATGCATGCCACGGTGCCAAAGCCGTAAACCGGGAACGGATACAGCCAGTCGCTCCAAATCTGCGAATTGGGATCGTAGATGCCCGGCACAATGCCGTACTTGATAAGCAGGCAGAACGCTGCTTCCATCCAATGGCCCACAATACAAAAGATGCAGAAGTAGATAATTACGCTGCGCCAGAAGGCCCACGTTTTGGGGCGCCAGAAGGCGCGTTCTTCGGCATCAACATCTTTGCGGATGCCTTCCAGCGTAAACGGAACGGTAAGAACAGCCTTTGCGCGGCGCGAGGTAAGGAAGTACGTAATCATTACGATGTCGCCCAGGCACAGGTAAATTTGGCTGCCAATGTTGAAGTTGCCCGAAACAAGGTTGAAGCCCGTGCCAACAACAATGTTGAACAAGCCAATGCCAATGGCTGCCTTGCGCGTAATGCTGTAGCGCTTAAGGATGAACCAGAACAGCACTGCATCCAAAATTACATTGAGCAGGTTAAGCAGCTCGGCAAAGCCCATTTCGTAGCTGCCCTTAACCAGCGTGGTAAGAGAAAGAACCGAAAAGCAGATGTTGATGGCAAACATGATTTGCAGAACGCGCATGAAGCCAAGCTTTTTGGGGTTAAAACCGCCGGGGAATTCATCGCCGTCGTTGCCAGGGCGCTCGCCATGGTTAAGGTCGAGCCCTTCTTTGCGAATGCCGTAGGCAATGTAGAAGCACGCGGCCGGGATAGCGGTGCCAATAAGCGCACTAATTACTGCGCTTGGCTGGGCCCAACTGCCGCCTGCCAGGGCAATGATGTTGCTGCATCCCGAGGCAATGCCAATGGCCGAAAGAATAAGAAACGGCATAATGCGCCCCGGGTTCTTTGCGCCAATGCGGGCAAAGATGCCGGTAATAAGAAAGTAGATGCCAAAGCCCAAAATGGTGCCGCTGGAAATAAGCATTGCTTCGCCCGGCGTAATGGCGGCCAGGGCTGCGGGCTGGCTGGTGGTGTCGGCTTCAATGCTGATGGAATCGATTGCTGCAAGCTGCAACAGAACGCCACCTACAATGGAGCACACCGAAAGTACGATAAGCACCCAAGAAATGATTTTCAGGGCTTTTTGTTTGCTGGACATTTAGTTTCTCCCTCTTTTGTACATGCAAAACTCGATTTTACCCATTGCCGTGCTATTCTTTGTTCAGAAATTAGAAGCGCTTGGGCGCGCGCCACATTTGGTGCATACCCGGGCGTTTTTCTTCCGCTTTTCTTCACAAGTAAACAAACCGCTTTTGCAGGCGGGCGCAAACGGCGCACCTGTGCGGCGGAACAAGGAGGTATGGAATGGTAAACGTAGAGGAACTGCGCAACGCACCTATCGCCGTATTGGGCGGCGGCGCTGTTGGCAAAACCTGTGGTGCCGACTGTGCACTGGCTGGCCAGGAAGTTCGCATTTGCGACCTTGACCCGTTCTTTGAAGGCGCGCTGGGCACCGTAATGCGCACGGGCGTAACTTTGCAGGACAAGGCACCTGGCACCCAAACCAAGTACGGTTTCCGCCGCATGGGCAAGGGTGAATTCGCTATGGCAACCAATTCGGTGGCCGAAGCTGTTGCCGGCGCAAAGCTCATTATTGTGGGCATTCCCTCTATCGCACACGAGGTATTCTTCCGCGAGCTTATCCCCGCGCTTGAAGATGGCCAGATCATCCACATCATCCCCGATAACTACGGCAGCTTGAAGCTGCGCAAGATGATGCGCGAAATGGGTTGCACCAAAAACGTTATCATCGGCGGCTGGAGCTCGGCTCCTTACGGTACTCGCGTGGACCACGAAGGCGGCGTTGCCAAGCCCACGTGTTCGCTGGTTTACCGCGCCATTACCCTGCGCGGCGCAGCACTTCCCGCTAAGGACACCGAAGACTTTGTAGAAAGCTCCAAGGCCCTGGGCTGCTTCGACGCTATTACCGAAGGCGACGGCGCTGTTTGCGGCGACACCGTAATGGACATCGGCTTTTCTAACGTAAACCCGGTAATCCATGTTCCCGGCACCGTACTGGGCGTTTCCACTATGGAAAACTTCGGCACCGTGCTGGACAAGAACATTCACGACTACAGCATTTACTCTCATTCGTTCTGCCCCTCTATTTCGGAGGTTCAGTACCAGTTCTACAACGAAGAAATTGCCCTGGCGGAAGCTATGGGCGTTGGCATTCAGCCCTTTAAGAAGGAAGTGTTCTACCAGCGCACCAGCGTTTTGGGCGAAGAATACATGGGCGAAGGCTGCAACGTTCCGTTTGAAGAGCAGTGGGAAGTTGGCTTTGCCACCGGCCCGTTTAGCATCAAGAACCGCTACGTTACCGAAGATGTGCCGGTAGGCTGCCACGTGTACCACGAGCTGGGCAAGAAGTTTGGCGTACCCACTCCTATCATCGATTCCATGATTGTTTTGGGCGGCGTTATGAACAAAACCAACTTCTTTGAAACCGGCCTGAAGCTTGAAGAGCTGGGCATTGGCCACATGAACAAAGAGCAGATGCTGGCTTACCTGCACGAAGGCACCTACGTTGAGCCCGAGGGCGCATAAATGAGCAACTGGAAGGGCGCATACGGCGCACTTGAAACGGAAGCGGAGGTTCGTGGTACCCACGGGCTTCCGCCCCGTTCTTTTTCGGGGCAGGTGCTGGGCATTATTGTTGTGAAGCTTGATTACCCCAAGCTTCCTGGCAACGTGGCCAACGCCAGCACGTTCAACTTCCCCGTGCTGTACGAAGAAGTTGATTTTGAAATTGAGCAGCTGTTTGCGGGCGACCCTGCCATCAAGCAGATGGTGGTAGATGCCGCCAAGAAGCTGGAAGCGCGCGGCGTGCGCGCCATCATTGGTGCGTGCGGGTACTTTGCCCATTTCCAAAAAGACGTTGCCGCTGCGGTAGACGTGCCTGTGTTCATGAGCAGCTTGTGCCAGCTGCCGGTTATTAAGGCTGGCTTTGCACAGGAGGGCAGCATTGCTGTGTTCTGCGCCGATGGCAGCAGCCTGGACAACAACCTGCTGGCCAACGTGGGCAGCGACATGAGCCGCCTGGTGGTGCAGAACGTGGGCGATATGCCCAGCTTCGAGCCTATTCGTTGGGGCCACCACGAACTGGACAATGGCAAGCTAACCGCCGACTTGTGCACCTTGGCCCAAAAGCTGTGCGCCGAACACCCCGAAGTAAAGGCCATTCTGCTGGAATGCAGCGACCTGCCGCCGTATGCCGCAGCCATCCAGAAGGCAACCGGCCTGCCTGTGTTCGACTTCATCACGCTGGCCAACTGGGTAGCCAGCGCCGTGGTGCAAAAGACGTACTACGGCTACTTCTAAGCAGGGGAGCGCTGCGGCTCGCAACGCTGGCGCCTAGGCAGCATAGCGCTGCGGTTCACAACGCCTGTGCGCGAGCAATCAAAGCGCTGCGGCTCGCAACGCTGGCGCCTAGG